>DATCMI010000001.1:1724420-2027880 GCA_036563485.1 Sphingomicrobium sp.
CCGAGCTTTTCCGGGAGCAGGTCGAAGAAGCGGGCGATATCGTCGACGTCGAACTTCCGCCGCGGCAGGAACTGCCAGAGGATCGGTCCGAGCTTCGGGCCGAGCGCTTCGAAGCCTTGCGCGAAGAAGTTCTGCAATCCTTCAGCGCCGTCGCCGATGTTCTTGCGCGACACGCAAAAGCGGGAGCCCTTGATTGCGAACTGAAAGCCGTCGGGCACGGTTTTCTCCCACGCCTGCCAGCTCGCCGGCTTCTGGCGGCCGTAGAAGGTCGAGTTGATCTCGATCGTGCCGAGCTGGGCCGCGGCATATTCGAGCTCTTTCGAGTGCGGCAGGCCGTCGGGATAGAAGTTCTTGCGCCAGTCCGGGTAGGTCCAGCCACCGATGCCGACGCGGATCGTCATGGACGCGCTTGTGCCCGAGCGGCGCGCGAAGCGCTACGGGCGCGTGGATCCATCCTCGGGAAGGAAGCGAGCGACGACGTCCCGAGCAAGGCGGGCGGGCCGGCGGGTCGCTGCGTCGAGGCAGCACCAGACGCTCTGGACTTCGGCAAGAACCTCCTCGCCACGCCGGATCACGGTGGTGAAGACGGCGCGAGCGCCCTGGACCCGCTCGGCAATGACGTCGGCAACAACGCTGTCTTCGAGGAAGGTCGGGCGCCGGTAGCTGATCTCATGCTTCAGCGCGACCCACAGGTGGGCGCAGACCGCCTCGGCCGGTGCGACTTTCTCCCAATAGCGCACGACCGCATCCTGAACCCATTTGAGGTACACGCTGTTGTTGACGTGCCCCATATGGTCGATGTCGTCGGCGGCGATCCCGATCGGATGGCGGAACATGGTGCGCTCCATGACGGCTAGCCTGATTGCTGCTGACAATCATGTCAACAACTCCTTAGGGCAAAGGTTTCCAGCTTGAACCCCGACATCAGAAATATCGTCGTGCTGACAGGTGCCGGCGTTTCCGCCGAGAGCGGAGTAGCCACGTTCCGCGGGCCGGACGGCCTCTGGGAAGGTCATCGTGTCGAGGACGTCGCGACCCCCGAAGCCTTCGCCCGCGATCCCGCGCTGGTGCACGCTTTCTACGACGCGCGGCGGGCGAAACTCGGGACTGTCGAGCCGAATGCCGCGCATGAAGCGCTGGCACGGCTGGATGCCGAATGGCTTGGCGAGTTTCTTCTGGTGACGCAGAATGTCGACGACTTGCACGAGCGGGCCGGGTCGAAGCGGCTGATCCACATGCATGGCGAGCTCAAGAAGGGCTGGTGCCTTGGCTGCGACGAGCGTTTCGCCTGGCAAGGGCCGATGGGCGAGGGCGCGGCATGCCCGAGCTGCGGGACCAGCGGGACTGTGCGCCCGGACATCGTCTGGTTCGGGGAGATGCCCTACGCCATGGACCGGATCGAGGAGGCGCTTCACGCCTGCGACCTGTTCGTGTCCATCGGCACGTCGGGCGCCGTCTACCCGGCCGCCGGATTCGTGCAGACGGCCCGCTATTGCGGCGCGCGGACTCTGGAGATGAACCTGGAGCCGAGCCTCGGCAGCATCTTCTTCGACGAGAGCCGCACCGGCCCCGCCGGCACGCTGGTGCCGGCCTGGGTCGACGAGCTGTTAGGAAGCTAGTCCGCCCACTCGAGGCCGATCTCGCGGTACAGGCCGCGGTCCTCGTCCCAGCGCGGATTGACCTTCACATGAAGGAACAGGTGGACGGGCCGGCCGAGGTGCTGCGCGATTTCTGCGCGGGCGGCTGCGCCGATGGCCTTGAGGCGGCGGCCGCCCTTACCGATGACGATCGCCTTCTGGCTGTCGCGCGCGACGAGGATCTGCTGGCGGATGGTCGTCGAGCCGTCCTGGCCATCTTCCCAGGTCTCGGTCTCGACTGCGGTCGCGTAAGGCAGCTCCTGGTGAAGCTGGTTGACGACCTGCTCACGCGTCAGCTCGGCGGCGATCATCCGGTCGGTGGCGTCGGAGACTTCGTCCTCGGGGAAGAGCCACGGACCTTCCGGCATCGCGCTCGCCAGCGCGGACTTGAGATCCGCCACGCCGTCGCCAGTCGCGGCACTGACCATGAAGATGTGATCCGGTTCGAGCCGCTGGCTGAGCTCCGACGAAAGGCCGAGAAGCGCGCCCTTGTTGGCGAGGTCGACCTTGTTGAGGACGAGGAACAGCGGGTGCTGCCGCTCGCCCAGAGCGGCGATGATCCGCTCGACCTCCGGCTTCAGACCGGCTGCGGCGTCGATGACGAAAAGGATCAGGTCGGCGTCCTGTGCACCGGTCCAGGCGGCGGCGACCATCGCGCGATCGAGCCGGCGGCGCGGCTCGAAGATGCCGGGCGTGTCGACGAGCAGGATCTGCGCGCTTTCGTGAAGAGCGATGCCCATGAGCCGAGTCCGGGTCGTCTGCGGCTTGTCGCTGATGATCGCTACCTTCTGCC
This sequence comes from Sphingomicrobium sp., assembly GCA_036563485.1. Classification (NCBI taxonomy): domain Bacteria; kingdom Pseudomonadati; phylum Pseudomonadota; class Alphaproteobacteria; order Sphingomonadales; family Sphingomicrobiaceae; genus Sphingomicrobium; species Sphingomicrobium sp. The sequence goes on from DATCMI010000001.1 coordinate 1,726,851, forward strand.
CGACGAGGGCATTGACGAGCGTGGACTTGCCGGCGTTGGGGGCGCCGATCACGGCGACGAAGCCGGCTCGTGTGCTCCCCTCCCTTTCAAGGGAGGGGTGGCGCGAAGCGCTGGGGTGGGTGTGTTCAGTCATTCCCCACCCCTACCCTCCCCTGAAGGGCAGGGGAGAGCTGGTCCAACAGCGCGGTGGCGGCTTCGGTTTCCGCTTCCTGCTTGCTGGTGCCTTCAGCGCTAGCTTCGCCGAGACCCGGAACGGAGACTCGGATGGTGAACCTCGGCGCATGATGGGCACCGGTGCGGCCGACAACTTCGTAGACTGGCGGCTTGCAGTCGCGGGCGGCGGCCAGTTCTTGCAAGGCCGACTTGGGGTGCTTCGGGGCCTTGCGCTGTTCGGCGAGGTGCGGCTCCCAGATGCGGGACACGAATGCTTGTGCGGCTTCGAAGCCGCCGTCGATCAACAGCGCACCGATCAGCGCCTCAACGACGTCGCCGATGACATTGTCGCTTTGGCTGGCGCCGTCTTCCCGCGCTTGCTTGCCGAGGTGAATGACTGCCGGGAGACCGAGCTCCCGCCCAATCTCGGCACAGGTCTCGCGCGCGACCAGCACATTGTAGCGGCGCGAGAGGTATCCTTCGGGCTCGTTAGGGTGGCGGTCGTACAAGGCGCGCGCGATGACGTGACCGAGCACGCGGTCGCCCAAGAACTCCAGCCGCTCATAATCCTCGCCGCTGCCGACGCTCTTGTGGGTCAATGCCGTCTCGAACAGCCGTAACTGCTTGGGCTCGTAGCCGAGCTGCTCGAGCACGAACTTGCCGACGTCGGGCTTCACTCCGCGGCTCCGGTGTAGCCATTGCCGATGCGCTCGGAGCGCAGCGCACTGAACCAGGTCCAGGGCTTCACGTAGGAAGCGCCGCCGTCGGTCGACCAGAAGGTGATCGTCGCGCGGCCGATCAGATGGTCTACCGGAACCATGCCGATGCCGCCGACCGCCGTGGCAAAGCGGCTGTCGAGACTGTCGTCGCGATTGTCGCCCATCAGGAAGACACGGCCGGCGGGCACGCGCACCGGCTGGAAGTCGTCGGCCGGGCCGCCGCCCACCTGGTCGAGCACCGTGTAGGACGGCCCGCCCGGCAGCGTTTCGAGATAGGCCGGGTAGACGCATGACGGCCGGCCGGTGTCGTTGCGCACGACCGGTTCGGCGGGCGGCACGGTTCGGCAGGGGCTGTTCGGCGACACGGCAACGCGGACCGGCGGCAGCTCGCGTCGCGCGACGCGCTTGCCATTGAGGATCAGTTCGCCGCCGCTGACCGCGACGGTATCGCCGGGCAGCGCGATTACGCGCTTGATTAGGTCGTTATCGGCAACCGGATGGCGAAAGACGACCACATCGCCGCGCTCCGGCAGCCTGCCGAGGATGCGGCCCTCGATCGGGGGGAATTCGAAGGGAAAGCTGTAGCGCGAATAGCCGTAGGGCCATTTCGCGACTGCGAGATAATCGCCGATGTAGAGCGTCGGCAGCATCGATCCCGACGGGATGCTGAACGGCTGGATGACGAGGCTGCGGAACGCCCAGGCGGCAAGCATCAGCAGCAGGATGAAGCGGGCTAGGCTCCAGGCGCTCTCGGGCTTGTCTTCGGGCTGCGAGGCTTCGGGATCGGCGGGGGAGCTCATCGGCTCCGCTGATTGGCGCGGCGGAAGCTGAGGTCAAGCCGGGGTGGCATTTGCGACCCGCTCCACTATGTCGCCGCCATGCCTCAGGAACAGCAGCGGACGCTCGAGCAGCTCTTCAGCCAGGAGCCGGACCGGCTCAGCCGCCTCAGCTTCGATGTCGGCGGAATTCATTTCGACTGGGCCAAGACTCACCTGGACGGCGAGCTGATCGCCGAGTTCACGGGCCGCGCCGAGCGGATGGGCTTCGACGCCGCGCGCGAGGCGCTGTTTGCCGGCGAGATCGTCAACCCGAGCGAAGGGCGGCCCGCCACCCATGTCGCGGAACGCGGCAGCGGCGCGCCGGAGGACGTGGATCTCGCGACAGCACGACGGCAGCGGATGCGCGCGCTTGTCGACGCAATTGAAGGCGGCGCGTTCGGGCAGCTGACGGGCATCCTCCACATCGGCATCGGCGGTTCGGTGCTCGGCCCGGCATTGCTCGTCGACGCGCTTGGCAGGCGGCGGTCGACCCTCAATGTTCGCTTCCTGTCGAACATCGATGGCGCCGCGTTCGACGAGGCGGTGGAGCCGCTCGACCCGGCAACGACGCTCGTGGTCGTTGCATCGAAGACTTTTTCGACCCTCGAGAGCCTCACGAACCTGGAAGCCGCGCGGCAATGGCTGCGCGACGCAGGCGTGGCCGATCCTGACGGGCAGATAATCGCCTTGACCGCCAAGCCCGAGGCAGCGCTCGATCAGGGCGTCGACGAGAGCCGCATCCTCCAGTTCGGCGAGGGCGTCGGCGGCCGCTATTCCCTGTGGAGCTCGGTCGGACTGAGCGCGGCCCTTGCGCTCGGCTGGGACGCGTTCGAGGAGCTGCTGGAAGGCGCTGCCGAAATGGACCGCCACTTCCGCTTCGCCGAACCAGCGGAGAATGTCCCGCTGATCGCGGCTTTCGCCGACCGGCTCTACGTCGAGCGCTTCGGCTGTCAGACGCGTGCGGTCTTCGCCTATGACGAGCGGCTGCGGCTCTTGCCCTTCTATCTCCAGCAGCTGGAGATGGAATCGAACGGCAAGTCCGTGACGACGGACGGCAAGATACCCGAGTTTCCGACAGCGCCCGTCACCTGGGGCGGGACCGGCACCGACGCGCAGCATGCCGTTTTCCAGTTGCTCCATCAGGGCACGATCGTCGCGCCCGTAGAGTTCGTGGCAGTGACCGAAGACGACGACGCGCAGGACCCGGAGCATCACCGCATGTTGCTGCTCAACGCCTTTGCGCAGGGCGCGGCGCTGATGGCCGGGCGCAAGAGCGACGATCCGCAGCGCAGCTATGCAGGCAATCGCCCGAGCGCGACGATCCTCCTCGAGCGGCTGGACGCGCGGGCGCTCGGTGCGCTGATCTCTTTCTACGAGCACCGGACTTTCGCCAACGCCGTGCTGCTCGGCATCAACCCGTTCGACCAGTTCGGGGTCGAGCTTGGCAAGGACATCGCGCGGCAGCTTGCGGAGGGTGCGGACGGAGCGTCGCTCGACCCCTCCACGCGCGCGCTCATGGAAAGGGCTGGCGTCTGATGGCCGACTTCGACCTGTTCGTAATTGGTGCCGGTTCCGGCGGCGTGCGCGCCTCGCGCATCGCGTCGGGCTATGGCGCGCGCGTCGCCATTGCCGAGGAATATAAAGTCGGCGGCACCTGCGTCATCCGCGGCTGCGTGCCGAAGAAGCTGCTCGTCTACGGCGCCCACTTCGCCGAGGATCTGAACGACGCGGCGATGTTCGGCTGGGACGTTCCGGAGAAACGATTCGACTGGCCGGTGCTGCGCGACAATGTGCTCGCCGAAGTCTGCCGGCTCGAAGAGGCCTATACCGGCACGCTGACCAATCACGACGTGACGATCTTCCACGAGCGGGCGGTGGTTACCGGCCCGAACTCGGTGCGGCTCGCGAGCGGGAAGGAAGTCACGGCGGACAAGATCCTGATCGCGACCGGGGCGCGTCCGGTGATGCCGGACCTCGAGGGCGTCGAGCATGCGATCAGCTCGAACGACGTGTTTCACCTCGAAGAGCTTCCGAAGCGGATCGTGATCGTCGGCGGCGGCTATATCGCCAACGAATTCGCCGGCGTGTTCAACGAGTTCGGCAGCCATGTCACCCTGGTCAACCGGACTGACGTTCTGCTGCGCCACTACGACCAGCAGATCGTCGACCGGCTGATGCAGATCAGCGTCCGCAAGGGCATCGACTTCAAGTTCAACGCGATGATCAACCGCATCGAGCACCGCGACGGCGGCCTCCATGTTTCAATGACCGGTTGCGACGACCTTCAGGCCGACCAGGTGCTGTTCGCGACGGGCCGCCGGCCCAACGTCGAAGGCTTGGGTCTAGGGGATGTCGGCGTGGAAATCGCCGACCGCGGCAAGATCAAGGTCGATGAGCACAACCGCACCTCCGTGCCTTCGATCTTCGCGATCGGCGACGTCACGGACCGCGTGCAGCTGACGCCGATCGCGATCCGCGAAGGCCATGCGTTCGCCGACAATTTCTTCGGCAACAAGCCGACCCGCGTGGATTACGGCTGCATTCCCTCCGCAGTGTTCAGCCATCCGCCGCTGGCCGGGGTCGGGCTTACCGAAGGGGCGGCGCGCAACAAGCTGGGCGCGGTGAAGACCTATACGTCCGACTTCCGGGCGATGAAGAATGTGCTCGCCGGCCGCAACGAGCGGTCGCTCTACAAGATCGTTGTCGACGAGGGCACCGATGAGGTCGTCGGGATCCACATGATCGGTCCCGACGCGCCGGAGATCCTCCAGGCGGCGGCGATCGCCGTGAAGGCAAAGCTCAAGAAGAAGGACTTCGACGACACGGTTGCGCTGCACCCGACCATGGCCGAAGAGCTAGTGCTGATGCGCTAAGCCGGAGGGGTTGTTTGAGCGACGCGATTGTCATTGGCGCAGGCCATAACGGCCTGACCTGCGCTTATTATCTTGCGAAGAAGGGGATGAAGGTCACGGTGCTGGAGGCGGCCGGCACCGTCGGCGGCGCGGCGGTCACCGACGAGTTCCTGCCCGGCTTCCGCAACAGCGCGGCCAGCTACACGGTCAGCTTGCTGCAGCCGAAGGTCATCCGGGACATGCAGCTGGAGCGGCACGGGTTGAAAGTCGTGCTGCGCAAGACCGACAATTTCCTGCCGGGCGATGGCGATTATCTGCTCGCCGGACGCAACGGGCTGACGCGCAAGGAGATTGCGCGCCACCACAAGCCCGACGCCGAGGCCTATGACCGCTATGTCGGGGAACTCGAAACCGTCGTGCGGCTGCTCAAGAAATGGCTGCTTCGCGCGCCGCCGAATGTCGGGCGGCGGGCAAGCGCGATCCCGAAGCTGCTGAGCCTCGGGCGCGACATGGCCGGCCTGTCCGTCGAAGAAACCCGGATCGTCCATGACTTCGCCGTGCGGAGCGCGTCGGACATCCTCGATCGCCATTTCCGAAGCGATCTCACCAAGGCTTTGTTCGGCTTCGACGGCGTCGTCGGCAATTTCGCCTCGCCGGAAACGCCTGGCACCGCTTACGTGCTGCTCCACCACCTGTTCGGCGAGGCTGCAGGGGTTCCCGGCGCCTGGGGGCATGCGATCGGCGGCATGGGGTCGATCACGCAAGCCATGGCGCGGGCGTGCCGCGAAGCGGGAGTCGATATCGTGCTCGGCACGCCGGCCGAGGAGATCATCGTCGACGGCGGGCGCGCGGTCGGTGTCGTTGCCGGCGGGAAGGCGTGGCGGGCGAGCAGCGTCGTTGCGGGGATCAATCCCAAGCTGCTGTTCGACCGGCTCGTACCTGACGGGGCAGTCGACGCGGATGTCGCCGCACGAATGAACGGCTGGAAGTGCGAGAGCGCCACTTTTCGCATGAATGTCGCTTTGTCCGAGCTGCCGAAGTTCACGGTGCTGCCGAAGAAGGGCAATCACTTGACTGCGGGCATCATCATGGCGCCGAGCCTCGGCTACATGCATCGCGCCTATCTCGACGCGGCGGTGAACGGCTGGGCAAAGCAGCCGATCATAGAAATGCTGATCCCTTCGACGCTGGACTCGACGCTTGCGCCCAAGGGGCAGCATGTCGCCAGCTTGTTCTGCCAGCATTTCCGCTACGACCTCGGGCCGAAGCGCAGTTGGGACAAGGAACGCGAGAAGGCTGCCGATCAGATCATCGCCACAGTCGACGCCCACGCGCCCGGCTTCGCCAAGTCGGTAATCGGGCGGCAGATCCATTCGCCGCTAGACCTCGAGCGCCGGTTCGGGCTGATCGGCGGCGACATCTTCCACGGCAAGATGGGGCTCGACCAATTGTTCAGCGCGCGGCCGATGATCGGCGCCGCGGACTACCGCATGCCGTTGAAGGGCCTGTACCTGTGCGGATCGGGCGCTCACCCGGGCGGCGGGGTTACAGGCGCGCCGGGCCATAATGCTGCGCAGGCGATCCTGTCCGACCGCCGCTTCTGGAAGAGGCGGCATTGAGGCCGCTCGAAGGCATCAAGGTCCTCGACCTCAGCCGCGTGCTTGCGGGCCCGTGGTGCACGCAACTGCTTGCCGACCTGGGCGCGGAGGTCACCAAGATCGAGCGGCCTGGCGTGGGCGACGACACACGGCACTGGGGTCCGCCGTGGCACGGCGAAGGCGACGAGCGCGTCGCCGCATATTTCCTGAGCTGCAACCGCGGAAAGAAGTCCGCCGCCATCGATTTCGCCCGCCCTGAGGGCGCGGCGCTGGTGCGGCAGCTCGCCGCCGAAGCGGACGTTGTCGTCGAGAATTTCAAGGTCGGCGGGCTCGAGAAGTTCGGGCTCGACGCCAAGTCGCTGCGCGCCGCCAACCCGCGGCTCATCTATGCGTCGATCACGGGCTTTGGGCAGGACGGCCCGTACGCCGAGCGTGCCGGCTACGATTACATCATCCAGGGCATGGGCGGGCTGATGAGCATCACCGGCCTGCCTGACGGCGAACCTGGTGGCGGTCCGATGCGTGTCGGCGTTGCCGTCGTCGACCTGTTCACCGGGCTTTACACGACCGTGTCGATCCTTGCGGCACTCTACGCGCACGAGAAGAGCGGGCAGGGCGCGCATATCGACATGGCGCTGTTCGACACGCAGCTGGCGATGCTCGCCAACCAGGCGTCCAATGCGCTGATTTCGGGCAAGGACCCGGTGCGGCAGGGCGTGACGCATCCCAATATCGTCCCGTACCAGCCGTTCGAAGCAGCCGACCAGCCGATCATCATCGCCATCGGCAACGACCGCCAGTTCGCGCGGCTGGCGGGAATTTGCGGCCATGCGGAATGGACGGAGGACGAGCGGTTCGCGTCGAACGGCGCACGCGTCGCCAACCGGGAGGCGATGGTTGCCCTCGTCGCGGAGGTCATCCGCAGCAAGCCGGCCGCCGACTGGCTCGAACAGCTCGAAGCCGCCGGCATCCCCGCCGGTCCAATCAATCGCATCAGCCAAGCCCTGAGCGACGTGCAGGCGCAGCACCGCCAGATGGTGCGGACGATGGCGGGAATCCCGATGGTTGGCTCGCCCGTGCGGATCGACGGTGAGCGGGCGGACAGCGACCTTCCGCCGCCCGCGCTGGGGGAACATACGGGCGAAGTGATTGCGCGCCTGGGGCTTAGCGCGGCCGAAGTTGAGCAGCTGAGGTCCGCAGGCGTGGTCGGCGGCTAGCGCCGCCGCTGCTTACTTCTTCGCGGGAGCGCTCGCGCTTTCGATCAGGAGATCGAGCTGCTTCTGGCAGCCGTTCTCGATCAGCACCTTGGCCGCGCCCATCAGGTCGGATGGCGGCGTAGCGACGAGGACGACATCCAGGCTGCTCGTCTCGCCCGTGCCCTGCCATTCGACCTGGTAGCTGGCGCCGGCCTTGACCGGCAGCGCCGCCGGCCATGCAGCGAGTGCCTTGCCGGCGGCCCAGCTGAGCTTTTGCGACGTGCCGTCGGCGGCGCGAATCGTCACCGTCGCGTCGGCCTCGCTGTCCGGACGCCAGAGGTTGAGCTTTGCGGGATTGCTGACGCAGACTTTGCCGCCGCTGACATCCACGTCCCAGATGCTGGGGTTGTGCGCGACTTCGGCCGCCCGGAGCGCCCCGAAGCGGCCGCGCTTGCCGGAAGCGGTCGCAAGGCTGACCTGGCCGGCATCGAAATTGCCCGGGCCGCGCAGCGTCTGTGCAGCGCTCGGGCCGAGGAGGGTGACGACGTCCCCGCCGCGGAGAGTAATCTTGGCGCTCGGCGGCAGGGTCTTCCCGGGCGGGTAAGCCTTGGCCGAGGGTCCGAGCGACTTCACGACGACGACATTCGCCAGCGCTGCCGTCGAACCGAGCGCCAGCGCAAGCGCCGCGCCGCACAGCATCGTCTTCCTACCCATGGCCTACTCCTTGCCGCGATCGCAGCGGCAGGGTCGAGGCGGGGCCGGTGAGCGGCGGCGAGTCGAACCTGGGGCTGCGCGAGGGAAATTATTCTTTAGTTTGAATGCGGTCAATCAAGCGGGAGCAAACCACCGCGCGGTTCAGGCCGTCTTCGGCCGGCGCTTGGCCGCGGTGCCGGCGAGCGTGTCCTCGATGGCGCCGATCCGCCGCTGCGTGTCGGCGATCAGGTCGGCGAGTTCAGCCTCCTTGGCCTCGCGCTTGATGACGGTGCGGATCGCGCGGGCGATGCTTTCGCACACCTCGCCGAGCGCCTTCTGCTCCTCCCGGCTCGGGATCGATCCGTCGGGCCGCGGGCCGACGAGCAGGACGCCGATCGGCTCTTCCCGGTCGGAACTCGGAACGAGCGGCAAGCGGATCGGGAAGGTGCGATCGGCAGGCTCGCAGATGTCGCTCTTATAATCGACCGCAGGAGCGCTCTGCCGCCACGCTTCGACCTCCTCGACGGTGAGCCCATGCGCGGTGGCGATCTTGCCGTTGACGATCGCCGCGCCACGGATGGACCGCACGCCGTTGCCGATCCGCTCGAGAATCTCGTGCAGCATCTCATCGAGCGATGCGGTCTCGCGCATGTCGCGGACCGTCTCGGGCAGATCGTTGCGAAGCAGGAAGAGGTTCTTCTGGAAGCGCTTTTCCGACCAGGATTGGACGCGTTCCTGGATCGGATTGACCATGATCGTCGCGAGTGCCGCGGCGAAGATGATCGGGCCTTCGCTGTTCGTATTGCCGGAGTAATTATAGACGATCTGCTTCAGCGCGTCGCCGGCAGCCGCGAAGATGGCGGCGACGCCCAGGGTCACGACGGCGAAATTGACAGACCGGCCAATGACGACTTCCGCATCGTACAAACGGTAGCGAAGCAGCGCGACGAGCAGTCCGACCTGAAGGAACAGGGCTGCAAGGGCGAAGCTGATGCCTGCGGCAACCTCGACAAGAAGCTGGTGGCCGAGGGTGTCCATCGTCCACTTGAAGTAATCGAGACCGATCGAGAGGCAGCGCAGCAGCGCATAGGCGCTGATCCCGAACAGGGCCCAGCGGATCTGCTGTCGCTGGTCGCTCGACGCCGTGTTCTGAAGGCGGCGGATCATCATCAGGACGCCGAGGATCATGAAGGCGACGAAGACCGCCTGATACAGCTGTCCCTGAAGGAACATCATGAACGGCAGGCAAGCCATCAGGATGACCACGCGCCACGACAAATTGCCGTGCGGGAACAGCAGGATGCCGGCGAGCAGCAGGATATTGCCGAGGTCGAACAGCGCGACGTTGAGCCCCCTCGGCGCGCCGATGTTGGCGAGGAAGGCGGACGAGGGCTGTTCAGCGCCGATGCTGAGCAGGACCGCAAGCGACAGGATCGAGCTGACCACGTCGCGGGCATTGCGGCGGTGAAGCAGCCAGGCGGCAAGCAGCAGGAACGGATAGAAGAGCAGCTGCAGCGTATCGATGAAGCTCAGCAGCTTTGGCGAGATGCCGCGTTCCCTCGCGCCATTGTCGATATGCTGCTCACCGGTGGTGACCGTGACGTCGCGGATTTTCCCGTCCGGGCCGCGAATTGTCAGCGGGACTTCGGAGACGTCCGTCCCGAACAGCACATTGCCCATTGCGATATAGGCAGGGTCGTCGGCATGCTCGGCGAGTGCCTGTTCGTCGACCGGCATCGTGCGGGGAAGGGGCAAGCCGTAAACGGCAATGATCCGGTCGCCGGAGACGATCCCTGACCTTTCCGCTTCCGGACCGACGGGGAAGCGGACCAAGGTCGCGTCACGGGGCGATACTGCAAATCCCGCGCGGCTTCCCAACAGCAGCTGCGAGTTGTTGTCCGGCGCCGTGTAGCGCATGCGGAAACCCGCAACCGGGCCGACGATCGCGAGAATGAATGCGAGCACCCAGACAAAGGTGAAAAGCCGGTAGGTGAAGGTATTGAAGTGCGGGGTGACGGGCGGCAGCCGGAAGCGAGGCCCGGGCTGATGCTCTTTATTCGGCAAGGCAAGCTGTATCCCCATCAGCTGCGGCCCCCGGTCACCTGCTGGTCATCATGAGCGGCGCGGCTCCGTCGCGCAATCGCTAAGTGTTTGGCGATTCTGAGCTCTCGACCCCTTGCTCACCGTAACGGGAGGCGATGAAGCGGCCCTGCGTTTCGAAGGCGGCGAGGTCCTGCCGGGCCAGCTGCTCGGACACTTCGTTGAGCGCGGTACGCGCCGCGGCAAGGCTTTCGACCAGCCGCTCGTCGACGGTCTTGCCTTCACCGTCCTGCTCGTTGCGGTACGACGAAGGCACGTTGCGGTAGCGGTCGACGAGGCCAGGGAGGTGGATCGACATCAACCGGCGCGCGTCCTGGGCGCGCGGATCGAGCGTGTCGACGCGCTCAAGCGTTTGGCGCAGCGGCGGGAGCGCGGCACTGATCGCATCAATCTGCGCCTGCGCCGGGGCCGGCAGAGCAGGGCGAACGCGGTAGATGTAACTGTCGAAGCGCTCGACCATTTGGCCGTTCGGCAAGTCCGGCGACGGCGCCGGCGCGCTTATCGTGCGGCGCCCTCCACGGGTCAGTATCAGGCCGCCGACGACGACGCTCACAAGCACGGCGGCAAGGAAGCCGAACATGCCGATCGGCTGGACGAAGCCGATGATCATCGCGGCAAGCCAGATGATCCCGATTGCCGACAAGGCGCCGACGATGCTTTTGCCGAAGCCGGTATTTAGCCGCTGCCGTTCACGGCGCGCGGCCTGCTGCACCGCACCGCCGCGCTGATCGAGCTGCTGCGTGACTCGATCGAAGCGCGCGATCGCCCGCTCAACCTTGTCCGTGACGTCCGTCACTTGAGCTCGATCGGCGTCAGCGGCGAGCTAGCCGAACTTCCGAGCTTGGCCTGGTTCACGCCTTCGGCGCGGGCGATATAGCCCTTGGACTTTTCGACTTCCTTGCCGAGCGTATCGACCGTCTGCTTCATGTTGCCGAGCGCCTGAAGCTTGAACTGGTCGATCTGATCCATCGTGTCGTAGATGTTCTGGAACGCCCGCTGGAGCGTCTCCAGCGGGATGGTCGAGCTTGCCGCCTGCTGGTGGATGGCACCGGTTTGGGTGCGGAGCATTTCGCCCGTGGAATCGATCATGCCCGCCGTCGTCGTATTGAGCGCGCCGATCTGTTCGAGAACGAGCTTCTGATTGCTCATTGCCTGGGCGACGGTGACGGCGGTGCGCAGCGCGGCGACCGTGGTCGTCGAGGCGCGGTCCACGCCCTTCACCAGCTCGACATTGTTCTTCTTGACGAGGTCGAGCGCGAGATAGCCCTGAACGGTCACCGCCATCTGGGTCAGCAGGTCGGTCGTGCGCTGGCGGGTGTAAAAGAGGGCGGTTTCGCGGATCGCCTTGGCCTTGGCGGGATCGGTTGCGTCGAGCTCGTTCGCCTTGTCTTCGAGCCGCTGGTCGAGCGTCTTCGAGATGTGGATCATCTGCTCGAGCTTGTGCATCGTCTTCCACAGGTTCGCGCGCTCGGTGTCGATCGCAGCATTGTCCATCAGCAGCTCGTCCTTGCCGTTCGCAAGGCTGCCGAGGATCTTCTGGATGTGGGTCTGCGAGCTGCGGTACTTGTCGAAATAGCGGTCGATGCGGTTGCCGAACGGGATGATGCCGAGCAGCTTTTTCGTCTTCGTCGCTTCCTTGGGATCGAGCGCCTCGACGGTGCGACGCAGCTCGGTCAGGTCCGCGCCGATGCCGGTGTCCTTGTCGATTGCCTTTACCGGCCGGTCGAGGAAGCGGTTCGATGCGCCGGCGGCCTCGGCAATTTCCTTTCGGCCCATCGAGGTCAGCTGGTCGACCTTCTTGCCGAACTCCGGGCTGTTGGCATCGAGCGCCGCAAGCTCGTCGACAAATCCCGCGACCTTTTTGTCGAGCTCGGACGTCTCTTCGGTCTTGAGCGGGACCAGGCCCGCCGCTTCGGCAACCGGCACCGGCTGCAGCGCCTCAGGCGGGTCCAGTTTCAGCTTTGTCGCAGTGGTCGTTTCCGTTGCCGGTCCGGTGGCCATGGTTCGATATCCTTCCTTCGCACCTTCTTGCGGCGGTCGAACCAGCGGGTCAACGCCGCAAGACATGCAGCTGTATTGTAAGGGTAATACACAATAAAACAAGCGAAGGGTGGCTATTCCGAGATCGTAAACGCCCATTAACCAAGCCGCTGAACGCTTCGCTTACCCTGTCCGCCGTAGAGCCAGCCTGATGCGCAATCCGGCTGAGGTGTAGACAGCGATGTTCAGGTTCCTGAAGAAGCTCGCGCGCGACCGGCGCGGCAACGCCATCGTCATTGTCGCGGGGGTCTTCCCTTTGTTCGTCGGCGCTGCCGGCCTTGCGACCGACACCATTCAGTGGACCCTGTGGAAGCGCCAGTTGCAGCGGGCAGCGGATTCGGCGGCTATTTCGGGCGTCTACACCAGCCTCAAGACGGATACAGACACCGCAGTAACCGCGGCGGTCACGCATGACCTCACGCTCAACCTCCACACCTGGATGGCGCTCAACGCAACGCCGACGGTCACCCGGCTGGGGACTAGCGGCCAGATGCGCAACCGCGTGTCCGTCGAGCTGCAGGTGAAGCAGTCGCTTCCGTTCAGTTCGATGTTCATGACCGCGGCGCCGACGATCATCGCGCGGGCGACCGCGGCCAGCGTGCCGTCGGGCGGCGAATATTGCGTTATCGGCACGGACCGAAGCGCCGCCGTGACCGGTATCGAAATCTCCGGCAGCACCTATCTCGATCTCGGGACCTGCTCCCTGATTGCGAATTCCGCGAATCCGACTGGTGCTGCGTCGAACGGCACCAGCAGTACGAACGGCGGCTCCGGTTCGACGGTCAAGGCAGCCTCGCTCGATGCGGCGGGTGGCGTCAATTATTCGAGCCAGTGGCAGGTCAGCAGCTACAACCCGTACAGCTCGCCGATCGACGACCCGTTTTCCGGCTTCCAGTCGAACATTCCGTCCAGCAGCAGCGGCTGCAACAAGACGGGCACGATCAACAAGGTGGGCAGCACCAAGGATTACAACCGCTCGACCGACACCGCGACGGACACTGTCTGCCTGAGCGGCGACCAGACCATTCAGGGCGACGTGGTCCTCGGGCCGGCGACCTACGTAATCGACGCAGGCAACCTGACCATGAACACGAACGGGGCGAGCCTGACCTGCGACGGCTGCACCATCATCCTTACGAACTTCAGCAATCCGGCGAATACCGGCACCGTCAGCCTGACGGGCGGCTCGATCAGCCTGAAGCCGCCGCGGCCGGTCTATGGATCCGACGGAACGACCGTCACCAGCACCATCGGCAATCAGACCTGGAAGGGCATCGTCCTCTATCAGGATCCGCGCGCCAGCGATAACGGGGGAACCGGCCAGAACAAGATCAACGGCAACTCGGACCTTTCCGTGCAGGGCGCCGTCTATTTCGGCAACCAGTCGCTTCAATATGTCGGTGGCGGAAGCACGACCGCGGCTTGCCTCCAGGTGGTTGCGAAACGGGTCAACTTTGGCGGCAACTCCAAGATTAAAGCCGGCAGCCAGTGCAGCGGCTTCGGCATGAGCGGCCTGGGTGGCACGCGCCGCGTGAGGCTGGTCGCATGATCGGATTCTCGAATCTGACGAGGAAGCTCCGGTGGCTTCGCGACGATCAGCGCGGCGCGGCGTTGATCGAACTCGCCATCGTCGCGCCGGTGCTCGTTCTTGCCGTCATGGGTATCATCGACGTCAGCAACGGCTTCAGCCGCAAGCTTGCGCTGGAGCAGGGGGCGCAGCGCGCGATCGAAAAGATCATGCAGACAACGCAGGACGAGACCGTCGACAATACGGTGAAGAAGGAAGCTGTCTGCCAGGTCAACGGCACGAACACCGACGGGACCTGCAAGACCGGACTGATCACCTCCAGCGACGTGACCGTCACCTACCGGCTGGAATGCACGAGTTCGAGCGGGGCCATGACGGTCTACACCGGCGTGGCGGCTGCCACCGACTGTCCGTCCGGCCACACGCAGGCGCAATATGTGTCGGTCAACGTTCAGGGCAAATATTCGCCGATGTTCCCGTTCAAGCTTGCGAGCCTGAACGCCGACGGAACCTATCACGTCTCGGCGACCGCGGGGATGCGGACCCAATGATGTTGCGCCGTAAATTGCACGGTGACGTTCGCGGCGCCGCCACTATCGAGATGGCGTTTGCGCTGCCGACTCTGATCGCGTTGATCTGGGCGTTCGTGCAGCTGGCGCAGATCTACCGCGCCACGGCCGGCATCCAGCAGGCGCTGGGCGAAGGCGCCCGCTACGCGACGCTTTGCTTGAATGCGACGACCACGGGCTGCACGATCCCTAGCCCCGGGACCGGCACCAATCCTGCCGCGAACACCATCAAGCGCGTGATCTACGATTCCGTCTACGGTATCGGCCCCGGAACCTTTACCGTGCCCGATCCAAGCCTGGTGACCGACACCACCGGCGGCGGCAAATATTACGATTTGACCGTGACCTACAGCCAGCCGACGAACCTGCTGATGTTTGCTGGGCCGACGATCACCGTCAGCCGCTCCAAGCGGGTGTGGGTCGCGACGACCTGAGCTCAGGCGGGACGGCGCTTCTCGAAAAAGGCGCTGATCGCCTGCTTCACTTCGGCGGACGCGAGCCGCTCCGCAAATAGGCCGCTCTCCAGGCGCATCCGCTCGAGGATCTCGTCGCGAGCTCCGGTCCGAAGGAGGTGCTGGGTCTGCCGCAGCGCTTCGGCGGGTTTTGACATGAGCCTGCTGACGACGTCCTCGGTCGTGGCGGCGAGCTCGCCGGCAGCGGCCCTGTGGCTCACGAGCCCGATCTCGATCGCTTCGTCGACACCGAAGGGTTCCGCGAGAAGCAGGTAGCGCGCCGCGCGGCGTCGGCCGGCGAGGCGCGGGATGAGCAGCGAGCTTGCCGCCTCGGGGACGAGCGCCAAATCGACGAACGGCAGCGAAAAGCGCGCGCCTTCCTCGGCGACGACGAGGTCGCAGTGGAGGAGCATGGTGGTGCCGATCCCCACGCAATTGCCGTGAACGGAAGCCAGCAGCGGCGTTTCGCAATCGGCGAGTGCGCGGAGGAAGCGCCAAACCGGGATTTCCTCGTCGATGCGCGGGGCGGCGTTGAGGAAGTCGACGAGGTCGTTGCCTGCGGCGAAATCCGCGCCCTCACCGCGGAAGGCGATCAGGCGGATGTCGGGATTGCCCGAAGCCTGCTGCACCGCATCGGCCAGCGCCGCGTACATCGCGACCGTCAGGGCGTTCCGCCGTTCGGGGCGGGCCAGCGTGACCGACAGGACCGGCCCTTGCTGCTCGACCTTCACATGTTCGCTCATCGGCTGTTCCCCCGAATCTGGTGACGTGCGCTTTCGCACCGGCTATCGCGCACACATCCTGTAAAAGCCGAGAGCATCGCAAACAGCCATGAAATTCTTCGCAGACACCGCCGAAATCGCCGAGATCCGCAAGCTTGCCGAAACCGGCCTGCTGGACGGAGTCACGACGAACCCTTCGCTGATCCACAAGTCCGGCCGCAACTTCCTGGAAGTGGTGAAGGAGATTGCATCGGTGGTGAGCGGCCCGGTGTCCGCCGAGGTGGTCGCGCTCGACCATGAAGAGATGATGCGCGAGGCCGAAGTGCTTCGGAAGATCGCCGACAATATCACAATCAAGGTGCCGCTGACCCCGGCGGGCCTGCGCACCTGCAAGGCGCTGACGGACGACGGCACGATGGTGAACGTGACCCTGTGCTTCTCGGCGGCGCAAGCGCTGCTCGCGGCGAAGGCGGGCGCCACCTTCATTTCGCCGTTCGTGGGCCGGCACGACGATGTCGGGTTCGACGGCATGCAGCTGATCGCCGACATCCGGCTGATCTACGACAATTATGACTTCGCGACCGAGATCCTGGTCGCGTCCGTCCGCCACCCGATGCACGTCGTCGAAGGCGCGAAGCTGGGCGCAGACGTGATGACGGCGCCCCCGAAGATCATCTGGCAGCTGTTCAACCATCCGCTGACCGAGAGCGGGATCGCCGCCTTCCTCGAGGATTGGGAAGCGACCGGCCAGAAAATCTGATTGGCCGCATATGCTTAACGCCGTCGTAAGAGGCGGCGGTAAGAATTTCTCAACCGGTCACGCGGTAAAGCTCATCGCATCCTGCATGTGGACCAGCAGGTCGGGGCGGCAACGTCCCTGCACTTGGAACCAAGGAGCGAAGACCATGAGCAAGTTTCTGAAGCTGATCAAGAATAACAAGGGTGCGACCGCCATCGAATACGGCCTGATCGCCGCCCTCATCGCGGTTGCCGCGATTGCCGCCATGGGCAACATCGGCAACGGCCTGAAGAACACCTTCAACAACGTCGGCAACAACCTGAAGTAATCGCTTCAAGGTTGCTGACAGGAGCGGCGGTGCCGAAAGGCGCCGCCGCATTTGTTTTGTCCGGCGCGGCGAGCGCGTTGTAGGAAATTAACCGCTTCGCGCGTATCCTCCCGCGCCATGGCATCGGTCATCCCCTTCGAAGAGCGCGCGGTGGCGCACCTGCGCGAGCGGCTGGGGGAAGCGCGCGAGGCGAATGAAGACCTGATCGCCTTTGCCCGCGGTCATTCGGGCGCAGTCGCGTCGATCCACGAAGCGGTGCTCGCGGCGATCGAGTCTCACGGCGTCGAGGGCCTGCTCCATGTCGTTACGCAGGAATGGACGCTGATCCTCGGGATCGACGCTGTCGCCTTGTCACTGATCGTCGGTGAGCAGGGCTTCCGCGCGGATGGCAGCGGCGTCCAGCTCGTCGATCCGGCGATCCTTCGCCGCGCGATTGACCAGGTTGACGGCGTGGAGATGCGCAAGGTCGAGCGCGGACATCCTTTGTTCGGCCCGGCCTGCGAGCTGATCCGCGCCGAAGCGCTGATCCGTATCGAGAGCGAACCGCCTTTGCCTTGCGGCCTACTGGCGCTCGGCCAGCGCGCGGAACTCAGCCTGGACGCACGTCACGGCTCTGAATTGCTGATGTTCCTTGGCCGGACGCTTGCGGCTATGATCCGCAAGTGGCTGACGCACCCGCAAGCCTAGTTCACCCGGCCGCCGCGCTTGCGGCGCAATGGTCGGCCTATCTGCAGCATGATCGTCGCCGGTCTCAGCACACGGTTCGTGCCTATGTGTCGACGGCGCATCGGCTGATCGACTTTCTTGGCCGTTACCGGGGCGAGGAGATCGTACCGGCCGGCCTGATCGGCCTCTCCGCGTCGGACCTTAGGGCCTTTCTTGCGCATCGCAGGGGCGAGGGGCTTGGCGCCTCATCCGCAGCGCGCGAGCTGTCCGGCGTTCGCGCCTTCCTGTCCTACGCCGCCGAACAGCAGGGGGAGCATGCACAGCTGCCGCGAACGCGTGCGCCCAAGCGGCCGCGCACGCTGCCGCGGCCGGCCGCGCCCGACGAGGCGATGGAGCTGGCGCATAACGCAGCCGACGCGGCGAGCGCGCCGTGGGTCGGTACTCGCGACCTCGCGATCCTTCTTCTGCTTTACGGCGCCGGCCTGCGCGTTGCCGAAGCGCTGTCGCTGACCGCGTCGATCCTGCCGCTTGGCCAGACAATTCGAGTGACCGGAAAAAGGTCCAAGACCCGCCTCGTCCCCATCGTCCCCGCGGTTCGCGAAGCGGTCGAAGCCTATGTGCGCGAATGCCCTTACCCGCTGAGCGGCGACGCGCCGCTGTTCGTCGGCGCACGGGGCGGGCCGCTCAACCCCGACCTCGTGCGGCGCTCGGTGGCGGCGGCGCGGCGGCGCCTCGGCCTGCCGGACACGCTGACCCCGCACGCGCTGCGGCACAGCTTCGCAACTCATTTGCTTGCGCGCGGGGCCGACTTGCGGGCGCTCCAGGAACTGCTCGGCCATGCGAGCCTGTCGTCGACGCAAATCTATACGGCGGTCGATGCAGCGCGGCTGCTCGACGTCTACCGCCACGCCCATCCGCGCGCCTGAGGGAGGAGTTCGCCGCGGGAGCCGGCAAGTGGGGATGCCAGCTCCCGCGACCAGCAAAGCGCTATGTCTCGCCGGTAAAGCGAATCCTAAATAACCATTTTGGACGAACGGCTTGCGCGCAGCTGCAGAGGGCAGCTTGCGCCGGAGTGGAGCTATTTCCGTTCGGCCAGGCGGCGCTCGATCGCCGACCAGATGAGCCCCGCCGTGTCAGTGCCGTTGAACGCATCGATCGCGACGATCCCGGTTGGGGACGTCACGTTGATCTCGGTCAGCCACTTGCCGCCGATCACGTCGATACCGACGAACAGCAGTCCGCGCTTCTTCAGCTCGGGGCCGAGGCGGGCGCAAATTTCCTGCTCCCGCGCGGTGAGCTCGGTCTTTGCCGCAGTACCCCCCACCGCGAGGTTGGACCGGATCTCGCCCTGGCCCGGCACGCGGTTGATCGCGCCCGCGACTTCCCCGTCGACGAGGACGATCCGTTTGTCGCCCTCGCTGATCTCCGGGAGGAAAGCCTGCAGAACGTGCGGCTCGCGATAGGTCTGGTTGAAGACCTCCATCAGCGACGCGAGGTTGCGGCCATCGGCGCCGACGCGAAACACCGAGCTGCCGCCGAACCCGTGGAGCGGCTTGATGACGATCTCACCCTGTTCGGCGAGAAAGTTGCGGGCGAGGCCGAGCGAGCGGGTCAGCAGCGTCGCCGGCATGAAGTCGGCGAAGTCGAGCACCCACAGCTTCTCAGGCGCGTTCCTGACATTTGCGGGATCGTTGACGACGAGCGTCTCGTCGCTGATCCGCTCGAGCAAATGGGTCGCGGTAATATAGCCGAGGTCGAACGGCGGATCCTGGCGCATCAGCACGACGTCCACGTCGCGGCCGAGGTCGAGCAGGCGCGGTTCGCCGAAGCTGAAATGGTCGCCCTCGACGCGCTGTACCCGAGCCGGATGCGCCATCGCCCACAACCGCCCGTCCGCCCAGCTCAAATCCTCCGGCGCATAGTGCAACAGTTCGTGCCCGATGTCCTGCGCCTTCAGCATCAGCGCGAAGGTGGAATCGCCCGCAATTTTGATCCGCTCGAGCGGGTCCATCTGCACGGCGACGCGAAGCGGCATAAGAGGTGCGCCTATCACCCTTGCCAGACGTTCGGAAGGTGGCGCGGCCAGCGGCCTGGCACGACGAACATGGCGTCGATCCTCACTTCGTCGCCATCTCGCATGTAGCGGGGCATCAGCCGTTCGGCGGCGACGCGGACACGACGCAGGCGCCATTCGTCGAGGGAGATGGCGGCGGCCTTCTCGGTTCCGCGCGCCTTCACTTCGACGAAAGCGAGGGTCCGTCCCTTCCGCGCGACTATGTCGACCTCGCCGCCGGGCACCCGGGCGCGGCGGGCGAGGATCCGCCAGCCTTTGAGGCGCAGGGCCCAGCAGGCGAGCGTTTCGGCGCCGCGGCCGCGCTTCTCCGCGGCCTGGCGGTTCACTGGCTGCGCTCCAGGGCGCGGGCGTAGACGCGTTTTCGAGGCAGCTTCAGCTGCTCGGCGACTTCGGCAGCGGCGCGTGAGGGCGACAGCCGCTTGAGCGCTTCGTCGAGCGCAGCATCCATATCCGCTTCGCTTGCCGCGGCGGGCGCGCTCGGCGGGCCGACGACGATGACGATCTCGCCTTTGGGACCATGATCGGCATAGCGGCTGGCAAGTTCGGACAGTGTGCCGGTCACGCATTCCTCATGAAGCTTGCTGATCTCCCGCGCGACGGCGGCGTCGCGGTTTCCGAGCCCGGCCGCCAGCGCAGCGAGCGCGTCGCCGAGGCGAGGGCCGCTCTCATAAAGGACGAGGCTCGCGCGAATGCCGGCGACTTCCGCAATAGCATCGGCGCGCGCCTTCGCCTTGGACGGGAGAAAGCCCAAGAACAGGAAGCGGTCAGTCGGCAGCCCCGCCAGCGTCAGCGCTGCAATCGCCGCCGAAGGGCCGGGGATCGTGTGCACCGCATGGCCGGCGGCGCGCGCCGCGCGGACCAGTTTGTAACCGGGATCGGAAATCAGCGGCGTGCCCGCATCGCTGACTAGCGCAATCGCGTGGTCGGCGAGCTGGGCGACGACGCGGTCGCGCTCGGAGTCGCTCGAATGGTCGTCGTAGCGGCTCATCGGCACCTTGGCGCCGATGTGGTTGAGCAGCTTGCCGGTGACTCGCGTATCTTCGGCAAGGATGCGGCTGGCGCGGCGAAGCGTGTCGGCTGCGCGCGGCGACAGGTCGCCAAGGTTGCCGATCGGCGTTGCCACGATGTGCAGCCCAGGCGGTAGAGGCTCAGTCATCGGCAAGGATTAACTGCTTTCAATTCAATCGGAAAAGAGTCATCGTGCAGCCACCTGGTCGTGTTCGGGGGAGATGAACGATGATCATGATTGTAGCGGTTCCTGCGATCGCCTTGTCTATGCTTCAGGCGTCTGTCGCGGCGCCGACCGACGCGTTTCGCGGCTGCATCAGGAGTGCGGCGGAAAAAGCGAAGACCGAGAAAATAGCGGGCGACAAGATCGAGGATTATCTGCGGACGTCCTGCACCGTACAGATGGGAACGCTCAAGGACGCGCTCATCGCCTTTCGCATGAAGAACGGCATGACCAAGAAGGTCGCCGCCGCCGATGCCGAGATGACCGTCGAAGACTATGTCGCCACTCCGGCGGACACCTATCGGTTTATGGCGGATCTTGAGGCGAAGCGGGGCCAGGCGACCGCTGCCCCGGCAGCAGCCGCGGCTAACCCGCAACCGCCAAAACCTTAGGCAAGTCGGCCTGTTCGGCCGCGATCTCGCCAAGGATGTGATCGAGAAGCAGGCGGCCGTCGCGTGTCAGCCGGATGTGGGTGCCGTCGCGCTGCAGATGGCCTGACGCGACCAGCCGGTCGACCCGCTTCCAGTTGACGATTGCTGCAACGCCGAACCGCTTGGCGATAGCGCCGACATCGACGCCCTCGCGCAGGCGCAAGCCCATCACCAGCGCTTCGTCAGCGGCTTCGGTGTCCGAGAGCAGCCCTTCCTCGACGATGCCGTGGCCATTGCGGCGGACGGCGGCGAGGAAGTTCTCCGGCTTGCGGTGACGAACGGTGCGCATCTGCTGCCGGCGGCCATGAGCGCCGGGCCCGATCCCGGCATAATCGCCGTAGCGCCAGTAGGTCAGGTTGTGGCGGCTCTGCTGGCCGCGGCGTGCGTAGTTGCTGATTTCGTAAGACGGCACGCCCGCGCTCGCCGTCATGTCTTCGGTAAGCTCGTACAGCGCCGCGGCGGTGTCGAGGTCGAGCGGCTGGAACTGGTTCTTGGCGACCATGGTCGCAAAGCGGGTGCCAGGCTCGATCGTCAGTTCGTAAAGCGACAAATGGCTGGTGCCGAGGCTCAGCGCCTGGGCGAGCATCGCCGACCAGCGTTCCTCGCTGTCGCCGGGCAGAGCGTAGATCAGGTCGAAGCTGACGCGGCGGAAATAGCGTTGCGCAATCTCCAGGGCACGGAAGCCGTCGCGTGACGAGTGGGCGCGGCCAAGGAAACGAAGCGCCTCGTCGTCGAAGCTTTGGAGACCGAGCGAAAGGCGATTGACGCCGGCCTGCGCGAGATCTGCGAAGCGGGCGGCTTCGACGCTGTTCGGGTTCGCCTCTAGCGTGATTTCGATGTCCGGCGCCGGCTGCCAGTGGTCCTTCGCTGCAGCAATGACGGCTTCGACGGTCGCCGGATCCATCAGCGACGGGGTGCCGCCGCCGAAGAAGATCGAGGTAAGGGTGCGGTCCGGCAGAAGCCGCGCTTCATGCGCCAGGTCGGCGAGCAGGGCGTCGCGCCAGGCTTGCTGATCGACGGCCTCGCGGACGTGGCTGTTAAAGTCGCAGTAGGGGCACTTGCTGACGCAGAACGGCCAGTGGACGTACAGTGCGAGCGGTTCGCCCCCGCTCATTCGTTGAGCGCCGCCGTTAGCTTGCGGAAGGCGTCGGCGCGGTGGCTGATCCGGTGCTTCTCCTCCGGGTCCATCTCAGCGAACGTCTGGTCGTAACCGGCGGGAACGAACATCGGGTCATAGCCGAAGCCCTTGTCGCCGCGGGGCGGCCAGACGAGCGTACCGTCGACGCGGCCCTCGAAGGACTCGGCCTGGCCGTCCTCGGGCCATGCGATGGCGAGCGCACAGGCGAAATGCGCGTCTCGGCTGGCGTCCGGTCCTGCGGCTTCGATCTCTTCCCAGGCGCGGGTCATGGCGCGCATCCAGTCGCGGTTGCCTGCTTCGTCCTCGGCCCAGTTCGCGGTGTAGATGCCGGGCCGGCCGCCGAGCGCGTCGATGCAGATGCCGCTGTCGTCGGCCAAAGCGGGAAGGCCGGTCAGGTCGGCCGCCTGCCGAGCCTTGAGGTCGGCATTGTCGACGAACGTAACGCCGGTCTCGTCAGGGACCGGCAGGTCGAGCTCGGCCGCGCCGACGCACTGGATCCCGAACGGCGCCAACAGCTGCGAAATCTCGCGCAGCTTGCCCGCATTATGCGTGGCGATCACCAGTCTGTCGCCGAGGCGGCGGATCATCGGCCGCTGGCCTTCAGCTGGGCCTGGAAGATCTCGCCGCAGCCGATCCGGGCCAGGCGCAGGAGGCGCAGCAGGCCTTCCTCGTCATAGCATTCGCCTTCGGCCGTGAGCTGCGCTTCGACGATCAGCCCGTCGGCGGTGAGCACGAAATTGCCGTCGCACCCGGCCTGGCTGTCCTCTTCATAGTCGAGGTCGAGCACCGCGGTGCCGTTGTGGATGCCGCAGCTGACGGCGCCAACCTGGGTGCGGATCGGGTCGCTTGTGATCGCCTTCGACGCAAGCAGGTTGTCCACGGCCATGCGCAGCGCCACCCAACCACCGGAGATGGAGGCGGTGCGGGTGCCGCCGTCCGCCTGGATGACGTCGCAATCGACGATCACCTGCCGCTCGCCGAGCGCTTTCATGTCGACGACGGCGCGCAGCGAGCGGCCGATCAAGCGCTGGATCTCCTGGGTCCGGCCCGACTGCTTGCCCTTGGCCGCCTCGCGGTTGCCGCGGGTGTGGGTGGCGCGGGGAAGCATGCCATATTCGGCGGTGACCCAGCCCTGGCCCTTGCCGCGGAGGAACGGGGGCACCTTCTCCTCGACGCTTGCGGTGCACAGCACCCGTGTGTCGCCGAAGCTGACCAGCACCGACCCTTCCGCGTGGCGGGTGAAATTCGGCTCGAAGCTGAGCTCGCGCATTTGATCGGGGGCGCGGCCGGACGGGCGCATGGACTCTCCTGTTCCTGATAACGGTTCGCGGGCGTCCCTAGACCCGTCGATGCCGCAATCCTAGATGCAGGGGCATGACGCAGCCGATCAGTGAATTGTCCGAGCGGATGCGCGAGATTTTCGGGCTCGTGGTCGAAAGCTATCTCGAGCGCGGGATGCCGGTCGGGTCGAAAGCGCTTGCCGGCTCCATCAGCCTGTCGCCGGCGTCGATCCGCGGCGTGATGCAGGAGCTGGAGGAGCGAGGGCTGCTCACCCATCCCCATACGTCGGCGGGGCGGATCCCGACCGAGAGCGGCCTTCGCCTCTTCGTGGACGGGATCATGCAGGCGGCGGCACCGGACCCGCGCGAACGGCGCGAGATCGAGCGGCAGATCGTCCGCGACCAGCCGATCGAAGATGCGCTTGCGGCGGCGTCCGCGGCCTTGTCGGGGCTAAGCCAGGCGGCCGGCGTGGTGCTCGCCCCGAAAAGGGAGCTGACGCTCAAGCAATTGAGCTTCGTGCCGTTGAGCCCGACGCGCGCGCTCGCGGTGCTGGTCGGCTCCGACGGGAGTGTCGAGAACCGCATCGTGTCGCTCGACGGGACGATCACCCCGAGCGCTCTCAACGAAGTCAGCAACTTCATCAATGCGCGGCTTGCGGGACTGACGATCCCCGAAGCCGAAGCGCGGCTCCGTGCCGAAATCCGCGACCGGAAGGAGCAGATCGACGCCGCGGCGGCCGAACTGGTCGCGTCCGGCCTCGCCGCCTGGAGCCAGGACCATGCGCGTCGGCCGGTGCTGATCGTGCGCGGCCAGGGCAATTTGCTCGATCCAAGTGCTGCCGAGGACCTGGAACGAGTGCGCAAGCTTCTCGACGAGCTGGAAGAAGCGCAGGAGATCGCCCGTCTGCTGGAAGGCGCGCGCGACGCGCCGGGCTGCCGGATCTTCATCGGTTCGGAAAACCGGATGTTTGCGCTTTCGGGATCGTCGGTGATCGCGGCGCCCTATCGGGGGAGCCAGGGCGAGGTGGTCGGCGTTGTCGGGGTGATCGGCCCCACGCGGTTGAACTATGCGCGCGTGGTGCCCATGGTGGATTTCACAGCGAAAGCACTGACGAGATTAATGGCATGACCGAAGACGAGAAGTTGCACGAAGAAGCGGAAGAACTGCGCGAGGAAACGGCCGAAGGCGCGCCGGAGCTTCAGGAGCATGACCGGCTCGCCGAGCTCGAGAAGCAGCTCGACGAAGCGAGGTCGAAGGCGCTTTATGCCGCCGCCGAGACCCAGAACGTGCGCCGCCGGCTCGAGCAGGAGCTTCAGCAGGCGACCAGCTACGCCGCCGCCGGGTTCGCGCGCGACATGCTGGCGATCAAGGACCATCTCGACCGGGCGCTGGCAGCCGTCAGCGACGATCTGCGCGGCGACAAGACGGCCAGCCAGTTCCTGGCCGGCATCGAGGCGACCGCGCGCGAGCTCGAGCAGGTGTTCAGCCGTCATGGCGTCACCCGCATCAAGGCGAAAGGCGAAATCCTCGATCCCAACCGCCACCAAGCGATGATGGAAATGCCGAGCGATCAGGCCGAGCCCGGCACGATCGTCGAGGAAATGCAGGCCGGCTATATGATGAAGGAGCGGTTGCTTCGCCCGGCGCTGGTCGGGGTCGCCAAGAAGCCCGACTGACGGGGCTGCTCTAGAAGGGGAAGTATAGCCGGATCGCGACGATTGCCGCGGCCCAGGTGATCAGGTTGAGCGGAATGCCGACCATCATGAAGTCCAGGTAGCGATACCGGCCCATCTGGTAGACGATGGCATTCGTTTGGTAGCCGAAGGGCGTCGCAAAGGCTGCGCTCCCGGCGATCATCACAGCCACCAGGAACGGCCTTGGGCTCACGCCGAAGGCCTCGGCCATGGACACGGCCACCGGCGTGAACAGCACCGCCACGGTCGCGTTCGACAGGATTTCGGTCGCGAACAATGTGACGCCATAAAGGATGATCAGCGCCATCAGCGGGCTGACGCTCTGCATCGTTCCGATCAGCGCTTCGGTCGCTGACGAGGCGAGCCCCGTCTCGTCTAGCGCGATGCCGAGCACGACCATTCCCGCGATAAGCATCAGCACTTCGGGCCTGAGGCCGTGATAGGCTTCGTCGGCCGTAATCACGCGGGCGAGGATCAGCAGCACGGCTCCGGCAAAGGCCGAAGCGGCGATCGGGGCGATGTTGAAGGCGGCGAGAGCAACGACGCCGACGAACACGCTAAGCGACGCGATTGCCTTTAGCGGCTTCAGCTCGACCTGCTCGGCGAACGCCCCCGCTGAACCGACCAGCCCGCCGGTTAGCCCGGGCTCGTTGAACTTCTGGGCCGCTTCGGCGGCGTCAGCGGTCGACATCCCTTCGCTGTCGTCGTCGTCGCGGCCGCGGACTAGCCGGCTTCCGAAGAAGAACAGATAGATGCCGCCGGCGATCGCGACGGCGAGGCCGACGGGCGTGATCTCGAACATGCCGAAGCGCGGCTGCCCCGCGACCGCGGCCATGTCGTTGACGAGGAGGTTGGTCGAAGTGCCGATCAACGTGCAGCAGCCGCCGAGGACGGCCGCATATGAAAGCGGCATCAGGTAGCAGCGCGGGGAACGATTGAGCGACTTGGCGGCATCGCGCACGACGGGCGCGGAAAGCACGACGATCGGCGTATTGTTGAGGAAGGCGGACGCGCTTCCAGCAGCGCCGATCAGCACCCATAGGCCCGCGGTTCCGATGCGCCGGCACAGCGCGACCATGCGCCGGATGGCGGCGTCGAGCAGCCCCGAAAGCTCCATCGCGTAGGCAATCACGAACAGCGAGGCGAGGGCTACGATCGCCGGACTGGCAAAGGCGCTCTGGACTTCGACGGGGCGGACGATCCCGGTGATCAGCAGGAATGCGGCACCCGCAAGCGCCACGACGTCGGCGCGCATCTTGTCCCGGATCAGCGCTGCCACGACGGCAGCGAGCACCAGCAGGGTGATCGCCTGGTCGAAATTCATCTGTCCGCCAACACTCCCTTGCGCCGCGAACGCCCAATGGCCGCATTCGGCCCCTCGGCCAAGGCTCGTGCCTCGCGGAACGGGGCAATTGTGGTATCAGCGCGTTCGATGGTCACTATCCGCCGATTGCCGTCCCTCGCTCCGGCGGCCGTCCTGCCGATTGCGCTTCTTGGATTGACGGCGAGCTGCGGCGGACCCGAGCCGGCGAACGTCGACGCGGTTGCGAACGAAGAGTCTCCGGCACCGGAATTCACGAAGAAGGCATCAATCTCCGAAGGCCTGATGGACAGGGCGGCACTGCTTGCGGCCGTCGCCCAGGCGGCAAGCGCTTCGACACTCCAGCAGGACGATTCGGCTGCGCAGCGCGCCTTGGAAGGCAAGCAGTTCGAAGTTCGGATCCGCTTCGGCTGCTCCGGCCCCGCTCAAGACCTCGACAGGGCCGAACTCGGCTGGACCTACGACGGCGAAAATCGCGTGCTCCGAGTGCGCGCGATGCCGACGCTCGGCAGCGACGACACGCTGGTCGAAACAATAGCCGCCGAGCCGATCGAGGCCGTCGAAGGCTTCTGGCTTCCTCGTCCCTGGGTGCTTCAGGCTGCATGTCCGGTCCCCGCACAGCGGCAGGGCGCGAACGGCGAGTCAGTGCCGGCACAAAGTGAGGCGGATCGTCCGGCCGTGACGACATCACCGCGAATCGGCATCGCTCAATTCTTTACTGCCGACGAGTCCCGGACCGCCCGGCGTGGTGGGCGTCCTTACCAGGCTACGCAGACGCTCGCAGCCGGTGCGACCGATGTGGGCCAGCAGGGATTCGACTTGATCCTGTCTGGACGTTTGCGCGCGGTGCCGGGCGGCCGCGTCATCCGGTGTGTCGGGAGCGGGGGAAACAGGCCACCGGACTGCATCATCGGCGCTCAGTTCGACCGGGTGCGGATCGAAGAGCCCCGGACCCGCGAGCTGATCGCGCAATGGGCCAAGAGCTAGGGCCTGGGCTCGATCGGCAGCAGCCACAGCACCGCCAGCAACGCCAAGGTCGCGGCGGTCGAGAGGTAGGAGATCGCCCGGGCCCGCTTCGTGCCGAGCGATTTCACATGATGCACGTGGAGCCGCTGCATCACCGCGCACATCCGCCGCTCCGCCGCGATGAAGATGAGGATTCCGATGATCAAAAATGTCGTCGCGATCAGCCGTGGAACCCAGGGTGGTTCGACGCGGCCGAACAAGGCGTTGAAGGCGAGGCCGATGCCCAGCGCCGCAAAGCCGGTGCGGAGCCAACTCGCGAAGGTGCGCTCGTTGGCGAGCACCGTCCGGTCCTCGGCAAGGTCCGTTTTGATGTGGGCGGTGTCGCCTTGCTGAAGTTCGGTAGCTGGATCGCTCATCCGTCACGCCTTGGTCGACGGATCAATGCACCTCGCGGCGATGGGTTGCGGCCTTGGAGGCGAGGCTGAAGCGCGGTTCGACCTCGGTTGAGCCGATCAAGCGGCCGGCGGCGTAGCGGCCGACCTCCGGACCATGTTTGAAGCCGTGCCCGGATCCGCCGCCGACCAGCAGGACATTCGCAAGCTGCGGGTGGAAGTCGATCAGGAAGTCGCCGTTGGAGCTGTTCTCGTATTGGCAGACCCGCGCCTCGGTGAGCGGTGCGCCTTTGAGGAGCGGGAAGCGACGGTCGCGAAAGGCGACCACTTCGGCAAGCGCGGCTTCGGTCGGACGCCGGTCCTGCGTGTCGGGGTCGACCGGAACGCCATGCTGGTCATGAGCGAACTTGACGCCCCGGTTCTCGAGGTCGGGAAATCCGTAGAAGGTGTCGCCGCCGTTGAAGTCGGCCCAGCCGGGCATCATCCCGGGAAGGAAGCGGCGGTCGCCTGACGGCGGCGCGAAGAAGAACACTTCCTGCCGCGTCGGCAGGATCCGCGGGCCGACGACGTCGGGGAAGACCTTCGGCAGCCAGGGGCCGAGCGCGAAGACGAACTGGTCCGCTTCGATCAGGCGGCCGTCCTCGAGTCGGACCCTGGCGAGCCGGCCGCCGCGGCTCTGTCCCGGCTGCGCCGCGGCGCGCTCGTAGCGGCCGCCGCGCTGGGCGAAGATGTCGACCAGCATCTGGACCGAGCGGCGGGCCATCAAGGCGCCGAAGCCGGGCTCGAAAAGCCCGACGCTGATCCCGCTGAAGTCGATCATGGGGAAACGCCGCGCCATCTCCTTCGCGCTTAGCGCTTCGGTGCGGATGTCCATGGCTTTGTGCGCGGCAAGGCTGTCGCGGACATAATCCTCTTCCTTGGGGAAGAAGAACAACACGCCGCATTCGTGGAAGATCGGCAGGCCGGAAACCGCGCTGAGCGCCTTCCATTCCTTGAGGCTGTCGAGCGCCATCCGCGTATAGATCGCGTCCTTGCCGTAAGCGCCGCGGGTCATCCGCGATTCTCCGCCGGAAGAGGCGCGGGCATGACCTGGGCCCCAGGCGTCGAGCAGGGTCACTTGGTGACCCTTGCGGAGCAGGTGGACGGCGGTCCAGGCGCCGAACACGCCCGCACCGACAACGACGACACGCTGAGCATTTGGACCGGCCCCAGCCGCGTCGGCGAGCAGCGGGTAAACGGCAGCGCCGCCCGCCCCGATTAGGAGCGAGCGGCGCGTTACCTTTGGCATCAGCCTGCGATCAGCCGCGTTCGCCGCGCTCGACCGGTGCCGGCGGAGGCGGGGGCGGGGGCGGCGGAGCGACCGGCTCCGGAGCTGCCACTGGCGGCGGAGGCGGCGGGGCGATCATTGGCGTAGGCGCTGCGACCGCGACCGGTGCCCCCCAGCTCTTGCGGACCGTCAGACCGATCATCCGCGGCTGGCCGATGTTGTATCCGAAGCGCGCGCGAAGCCCGCGCTCGCGGTCGATAGAAAGCTTCGGGCTCGCGTCGAACAGGTTCTTTACGTAAAGCGACACGTCAAGACCGTTGAACCAGTGCACGGCCGTCGAGAGATTGACGAGCGTGTATCCCGGAAGCCGCAACGAACCAATGTCGTTCACGCGGCCGCCGAGTGCTCCGGTGGCCGGATCGAAGAAGATTGCGTTCGGTACCAATCCGGCACCCGCAACCTGATCCCCAGGTTCCCCGAATCGATTGCCGACGCGCTGCACGCTGCCGCTGACGGACCATTCGGCATCCGAGCTGATCGGCTGGCTGTACGTCGTTGACGCGGCGACCTGGAACTTCGGCACCGTCGGCAGGCGATTGCCCTCTTCGATGCCGCCCAGAACCGCTCCGGTGCCGGTCAACACTGTCGAGTCGAACTTGGCGTTCTGGACGTTGCCGGAGAGGCTGAACTCGAGATTCGGCAACGGCCGCGCCGAGAGTTCAGCCTCGATGCCCGTGGAGTGCGCCTTCGGCACGTTGAACACGACGCGCGACGAGCAGCTGCCCGCCGTCTGGGTAACCTGCAAGTTCCGGATCTTGTTGTGGAACACGGCCGAGTTGAGGGTGAACCCTCCGCGAGAGAATTTGACGCCGGCTTCGTAGTTCCACAGCGTCTCATCCTTGTACGAGCCTTGGCCGCCGAAGATCTCCAGATCTTGCGGAGTGCAGAGCGGCACGTTCAGCGGGTCGTTGGTGCCTCCGAGGCGGAAGCCTTTGGCCGCCTGCAGGTTCACGCTGAAGTTGCGGTTCGGCTCGTAGCTGACGATGAAGCGGGGCGAGATGCCGTCGCTGCTCGTGCTGTCGCCGATATTCGTGCTGATGTCCGAGAACACGCCGCCCGACACGAAGTCGCGGGTTTCCTTGAACTTGTAGTAGCGGGCGCCGGCAGTCAGCTTGAACTGGCCGAAGCGGTAGGTGCCCTCGCCGAACGCCGCATATTGCTTGATGTCGTACGGAAGCGACGAATTGTAGGGCGAATTGATGGCGAAGCCATTGGTCACTTGAGCGGCCGTCAGCGGCACGCGGTTCGCCGGGTCTACAGCATCGACCGCGCACGTTTGGTTGGCGACCGACTCGTCCAGGCAGATCATCTGCAGGATGAGGTTCGTTGCTTGCTCGGCATTAGCGGTGGGCAGGACCTGAAGGTACTTGCGGTCAACCTTCGAATAGAAGCCGCCGATAACCCACTGGAAAGGGCCGCTTCCGGTCGACGACAGCCGCAGTTCCTGCGTGAACTGCTTGAGCTTTGTGGTGTCCCTGAGGTTGGAGGCCGATGGGATGAGGTCGGCAAGGGCAGCGCCGCGCGCTCCGCCATAGCCGGTGAAGCTGACATAGATGGAGTTCGTCAACGCGGACGCGTCGCGGCTGACCAGGATGTCGCGGTCGATGTAGCTGCTGACGCTAGTCACCTCGGCCGGCCCGAAGTCGTAGCTGGCAACCAGATCCGCGATCATCGTCTTGTCCCGGAACTTCTCGCGGAAAAGCAAATATTGTTCACGCTCGCCGATGGTGTCGCCGCCGGTGGTGAATTGGTTGTTGAAGATGATGTAGCGGTCTTCACGGTTGAACCCGCCGGCTTCCACCTTCTGGTAAACGAAGCGCGGCGTCAGCTTGAACTCTGGCGTAGGCTGGAACAGCAGCGAGACGCGGGTGCCGATCCGGTCGCCATCATTGACGTTCTTCTTCGAGTAGGGGCCGACTGCATCGATGAACCCGCCGAAGTGCGTGCCATAGCCGACAATGCGAGCGGCCATGGTGTTGCTGAGCGGCAGGTTAACCGCACCGCGAAGCGAATAGCCGATGTCGCCACCGCGCAGGACGTTGACGTCACCCTCGACCGTGCCTTCGGTCCGGTCGGTGCGCGGCTGGTTGGTGATGTAGCGCAGAGTGCCGCCGACGCTGCCCGATCCGAAGAGCGTGCCCTGCGGTCCGCGAAGCGTCTCGACGCGGTTCAGGTCGAACAGATCGAAATCGGGCGTGAACAGCGACAGGGAGGTCACCGTCTCGTCGAGGTAGGTGCCGACCTGTTCTTTGACGCCCGGTTGGTCGCGAGCGATCTGACCAGCCGAAACGCCGCGCACTGACACCTGACTCTGGCCCGGCCCAAGGTTCTGGACAGTCAGGCCCGCGACGTTGCGGCTGATGTCCTCAAGCGTTTGCGCATGGGCGCGCTGGATGTCGGCCTGGGTTTGCGCGTTGATCGAGAAGGGGACTTCCTGCACGCGGCTTGCTCGCTTGGTCGCCGTGACGATGATCTCGCCTTCTTCGCCCGAGGACGGCTGCCGCGTAACGGGGCCGCTGCCTTGCTGCTGGTTGGCTGCTTGGGCGGCATCCTCCTGAACCGTCTGGCTGAGCGCCGGCGTGGCGACCGCGAAGAGAGACGTGCCGATGAGCAATGCTGTGGAGACGCGCATGAAGACCCCCTGTCTTTTGTTGCGTTGCCGACACTATGCGAAAACTGCGGTAGCGTAGGAAGTGCCGACGCGAGGGGCAGATGCGCTTCGCTGGACGCCTGTTGCACGATTGTGACAGCTGACTTTTGGTAAGTGCCTGAGTTCAAACGAAGCGGATGAGGTCCGGCGGCGGGACTTCGGCCAGCCGCGCGCCGCGATCGGCAAGGAAGCGATGGCGGACGATTTCCGCTTGTTGTTCAAGGCCGTAGTTTCGGAACGGCTTTCCGGCTTTCAGCCGGTAAGCGTAGCGGCAGAACGGATGGCGCATCAGCGGCAGGTAGAAACGGCCACCCTTCTGAGCCTGCCAGACATGAGTCATTTCATGGATGAAGAAACCCTGGCGGTGCAGCGGCTCGCGATCAAAATCTTCCGACCAGCCGCCATCGGCGGGGTGGAAGTAGATATTGCCGTCGGGCGCCATGGCTGCGTTGCGCGGGTGGAAGGGCCAATATTTGCCCTTGATCATCTGCACCTTCGAATAATCGATAGCATCGCCGAAAACCGCTCGCGCAAGCTCGATCTCGCCTTCGGTGAGGGCACGTCTTTCGCTCATCGGCTCTCAAAAACCCCGATCGGCCAAGCGGGTCCATCCTCTTGCCCGGTGCAAAGTGCATCGCTAGGGCAGCGGCAAAGCAAAAAACGGAGGAAGCTTTCCATGAGCGAGACTGCCGATCGGGTTAAGAAGATCGTTGTCGAACATCTCGGCGTTGAAGCCGACAAGGTCACCGAGGACGCGAGCTTCATCGACGATCTCGGCGCCGACAGCCTGGACATCGTCGAGCTGGTCATGGCGTTCGAAGAGGAATTCGGGGTCGAGATCCCGGACGACGCGGCCGAGAAGATCACGACCGTCCGCGACGCGATCGAATATATCGACCAGAACAAGGGCTAACCCTCACACACCGTTCGCCCTGAGCTTGTCGAAGGGCTGCCCTGCTCTTAGCGCAGGGGAGAAGAACAGGGCTGTGAGGGCTCCCACAAAAGTATTACTTTTGTGGGTCCCGTTTACAGGCTCAGCCCGAACGGGTTGGGCCTGTTTTGCTATCGGAGATTGTGCATGCGCCGTGTCGTGGTGACAGGTCTGGGTCTCGTGACGCCGCTTGGCGGCGACGTCGAGACGACGTGGAAGAACATCCTCGCGTCGAAAAGTGGCGCCGGGCCGATCACGCACTTCGACGCCAGCGACCAGAAATGCCGCATCGCCTGCGAAGTGAAGCCAGCCGATCACGAATATGGCTTCGATCCTTCGCGGCGCGTCGATCACAAGGTGCAGCGTCAGGTCGATCCGTTCATCGTCTTCGGCATCGACGCGGCAGGCCAGGCGATGGAGGACGCAGGCCTGACGGACATGGACGAAGCGACGAAGCTTCGGGCCGGCTGCTCGATCGGTTCGGGCATCGGCGGCCTTCCCGGCATCGAGAGCGAAAGCCTGGTGCTTCACGAAAAGGGCCCGGGCCGCGTGTCGCCGCACTTCGTGCACGGGCGGCTGATCAACCTCATCTCCGGCCAGGTCTCGATCAAATATGGGCTGATGGGGCCCAACCATGCGGTGGTGACCGCATGTTCGACGGGCGCCCACTCGATCGGCGACGCAGCGCGGATGATCAAGGATGGCGATGCCGACATCATGCTCGCCGGCGGCGCGGAAGCGACGATCTGCCCAATTGGCATCGCCGGCTTCGCGCAGGCGCGCGCGCTCAGCACCGCCTTCAACGACCAGCCGGAAAAGGCGAGCCGCCCCTACGACAAGGCGCGTGACGGTTTCGTGATGGGCGAGGGCGCCGGCGTCGTGGTGCTGGAGGAATATGAGCATGCCAAGGCTCGGGGTGCGAAGATCTACGCCGAAGTCGTCGGCTATGGCTTGTCGGGCGACGCGCACCATGTGACCGCGCCGCATCCCGAAGGATCGGGCGCCTACCGGTCGATGGAAATGGCACTCAGGAAGTCGGGGCTCACCCCGTCGGACATCGATTATGTGAACGCGCACGGCACCTCGACGCCGCTCGGTGACGAGCTGGAACTCGGCGCGGTGCGGCGGCTGTTCGGCAATGCCATTGCCAATGTCTCGATGAGCTCGACCAAGTCCGCCATCGGCCACTTGCTTGGCGGCGCCGGCGCGGTCGAAAGCATCTTCTGCATTCTGGCCATGCGCGACCAGATCGTGCCGCCCACGCTCAACCTAGACGATCCCAGCGAAGGCACCGAAGGCGTCGACCTGGTCCCGCACAAGGCGAAGGAACGGCAGGTGCGCGCCGTTCTCAACAACAGCTTCGGCTTCGGCGGCACTAACGCCAGCCTGATCATGAAGGCCGTACAATAAGCCGCGTGCTCCGCCGCGCGATCGTCATCGCCGCACTCGTCGGCTTGGCCGTCGGCGTCGGCGGCTTCTGGTTCCTGTGGCTCGCGTCGGGCCCGAAGGCCGGACCCCACACGATCGTCATCAAGGAAGGCACGACACTCGGATCGGTCTCGCGCCAGCTTGCCGGGAAAGGCGCGATCCCCGGCAGCGCGCGCACTTACTATGCAATGGCCCGCCTGTTCGGGTCCGGCGACCCAATCCAGGCCGGCGAGTTCGAGATCCCGAAGGGGATGGGCGGATCGGCAATCCTCGACCTGCTGCAGCACGGCCGGCCCAAGCTCCGGCTGATCACGGTGACGGAAGGCATGCCGTCGATCATCGTCCGCGAGAAAATTGCCGCGAGTCCCTATTTGACCGGACCGACGCCGGAGATCGGCGAAGGAAGCGTGCTTCCGGACAGCTACAGCTTCGAGCGCAACGAGCCTCGCGCGGCCGTGGTGAAGCGCATGCAGGCGGCGATGAGCAAGACGATCGCCCAGCTCTGGCCCAAGCGAAACGGCGTCTGCCCGGTCGCTTCGCCGCAGGAGGCGATCACGCTCGCGTCGATCGTCGAGAAGGAAACGGGCAAGGCGTCAGAGCGGCCGACCATTGCTGGCGTTTATTGCAACCGGTTGAAGATCGGCATGAAGCTGGATGCCGATCCGACCGTTATCTATCCCGTGACCAAGGGAAAACCGCTCGGACGCCGGATCCGCAAGTCCGAGCTTGCTGCCGACAATGGCTACAACACCTATCGCCGCGCCGGGCTGCCGGACGGGCCGATTGCCAATCCGGGCAGGGAAAGCATTGCGGCGGTGCTGAACCCGGCGCCGACCAAGGCGCTCTATTTCGTCGCGGACGGCACCGGCGGCCATGTGTTCGCCAGCACGCTGGCGGAGCATAATGCCAACGTAGCCAAATGGTTCGCGCTGCGCCGCCAGCGAGGTGAGATGTGAGGAACCGCGGGATCACGCGAGGCCGCATCTTCTTTGGCGGCCTGCTTCTCTTCTCGGCCTTCATCGCCTGGACGACGTCGCTGTGGATGAGCCCGCACGGCGACTCTGTCGCCCAGGGCACCGAGCATGTCCGGCCGGTGATCGTCACCTTCATCCGCAACAGCGCGATCGGAACGCTCCTGCTCAGCGCCGTGTCGGCATGGCTGCTGTTCCCCACGCGCCGTCCGAAGTGGCCGATGCGCGACTACGCGATCATGGCGCTGCTTGCGGTGATGGTGCTGTCGAGCCTTTACCAGCTGTTCTGGCTCTACTCGCGAGTGGTCTAGGGCCGCAGCGCGTCCGAGCGGACATAGCCGACGCGGCGATCCTTGCCGGCATAGCCCCACGCCCAGCCGAGGCTGTCATCAAGCATCAGGAAGCGGTCACCCTTTTCGAGGTCGGCGACCGAAGCGCCGTCATCGGCGGGTCGGTCGAGCAGCGCGGTCCCCGCAGCTACCTGCCGCTCCACCGGCTCGGCATAATGTGAGGCGATGACGCGGCCGGCCAGAGCGGCGTCCGCGAGGTCCTTGCGATAGGCGTAGTAGTGGGGGTCCGGCAGGTCGGACGGGCCAGCGAGCGCGAAACCTTCAGCGCTGGTGGGCGTAGGCTGGCGCTTGTCCGATGATGGGCCGGTGGGCCGGATCGCTCCGTCCGTCCCCGCCTTCGCGGAGGTTGCGCTTGAAGCCTTCAAGAAATTCTGCCCCGTTGCTGGTGCGGACGACGAACACATTACGCCGGTCGTCCTGGTCGCGTTCCCGGCGCAGATAGCCGAGCGCACCAAGCGTATTCAAGGCGCGCGTGACGACCGGCTTGGATACGCCAAGGACGCGCGCCAGACCGCGCACGGTGTGAGGCCCGGGGGTGAGGTAAACGAGCATCAGCAGCGCCATCTGCCGGTTCGTGAGGTCGGGTTCGCCGGAACGGACATAGGCGATCAGGGCCTTCATCCATCCCGTAAGCGAAACTTCGCTCATTGCCGCCAGTCTCCGTGTGCTTGTGCCGCGTAGCCTGTCCCCTAAACCGGCAAGGGAGCGAATTGTTGCAGCGCCGTACCCGGAAAATCGCGCGCTTTTTCAGCGAGTCGTTCAATCAGCCGCGCGAATAGCGCTTTTCGACGACTTCGAAGATGGTCCTGAGACCGAGCGCTTCGCCGCCTTTTGGGCGGCCAGGCTTGGCCGCATCGCGCCAGGCGTAAGTATCGAGATGCGCCCATGGCGTGTTCTCGGGAACAAAGCGCTTGAGGAACATGGCCGCGGTGATGCAGCCGGCCATCGGCGAGTTGGCCGAATTGGCGAGATCGGCAATGTCGCTCTTGAGCATCTCGTCATAAGGATCCCACAAGGGCATCCGCCACAGCGGATCCTCGGTCCGCTTCGCGGCCTCAGCCGCCTCCTCGGCGAGTTCGTCGTCGCTGGAGAAGAAGGCCGGAAGGTCAGGTCCGAGCGCAACGCGCGCCGCGCCGGTCAGCGTCGCGAAATCGACGACCAGCTCGGGCTTGTCTTCGGCAGCCTTGTCGAGCGCATCGGCAAGGATCAGACGGCCTTCGGCGTCCGTATTGTCGATCTCGACGAACAGCCCCTTACGCGACTTGATGACGTCGCCAGGCCGGAAAGCGTTGCCCGAGACGGCATTCTCGACCGCCGGGATCAGCAGGTGGAGCCGCACGGCGAGCCGCGCGTCGATGATGAGCTGGGCAAGGGCGAGCGCATGGGCCGCGCCGCCCATGTCCTTCTTCATCAGGCGCATGCCGGAGGCGGGCTTCAGATCGAGGCCGCCGCTGTCGAAGCAGACACCCTTGCCGACGATGGCGACGCGCGGGTCGTCGGGCTTTCCCCATTCAAGCTCGATCAAGCGTGGCGCGCGGTCCGGCGACGCGGCACGGCCCACCGCTTCGATCAGGGGATAGTGTTCGGCGAGTTCGTCGCCCTTGGTGACGCGGAGGTCGGCGCCGCTGCGGCTCGCTAGGTCGGCGGCGGCCTTTTCGAGCTCGGCGGGACCGAGGTCGGCGGCGGGCGTGTTCACGAGGTCGCGGACAAGCGCGGTTGCGCTCGCCAAGCGCACCGTCTCGTCGACTCGCGCAGCTTCGCCGGTCAGCAGCACGCGCGGGCCGCGCTCCTGATCGTCCTTCTTCGAGCGGTAGGCATCGAAACGGTGCTGGGCGAGCAGCCAGCCGAGCGCGGCGGCGCCGGGCTCTCCGGCGGCGAGCTTGTAGCTGCCCTCAGGCAGTTTCTCCGCGAGCGTCGCGAGGCACCAGGGCGAAAGTTCGGCGCTGTTCTTGACGGCGGCAACGACCTCGAACTCATTACCGCGCGGCAGGATTACCCATGCTCCCGGCGACTTGGCATCAAACCGTTGCGCTTCGACGATCGCCCGGTCCTCGGCAGGCCGGGGCTTCAGCCACGCATCGAAGCCTTGCTTGTCGACCAGGTGGATGCTGCGCGCCCGCTGGCCCCGGTCGGGGGCCAGGAGGGAGGTGAAGTCGGTCATTCGTCTTCGCTGATCAGGAACTGCTCGATGCGCCCGTTCGCGCCGGGTTCGTAGAAGGTCGACAGGCTGAGCGTCTTGTTCGGATATTTGACCGTATAGCCCTGGATGACAAAGCCGCCGCGGAGGACCGAGCTGCCCGACGGCTCGAACGCGCTCGGCTCGCCGAGCGGCGCCAGGCTGGCGCGGAAGTCAGCGAGGGCCTGCGGCGTGAAATAATAATTGGCATTGTCGGTCAGCTGCGTGCGGTCGAGCTTGCCGGCTCGCAGTTGGTCGAACACCGACCGCGCTTTCGCTGCAGCGGCGACCGCCTCGGCCGCCTGAGCAGGCGGCGGCAGGACGATCTTCGTGATCTCCCGCGCGATGTCCGAATAAGCGCCGCCCGACCAGCTGTTGGTGAAGACGGCGATCGCGGCCTTCTGCTGCGGATAGACATTGTTCGCCGACAGGAAACCGACGGACTCGCCGCCGTGGCTGACCAGCTTGCGGCCGTTCGCGTCGCGTACGAAGACGCCGAGGCCGTAATGCGTGTCGGTGCCGTCGTTGAGCTTGACCGTCTTCTCCTGCTCTTCCCAATCGTCGCGCGGCAGCACGGCGCGGTTGATCCGCGCGATGTCCCACTTTGCCATGTCCTCGGCGGTCATCGACAATTCGCCGGCGGCATAGAGCCACCCGCGCGCGGCCGGCGTGACGGCCCGGACCGGTCCGAGCGCATAGCGGCCGTAGCCGGTCGGATAGCGCGGACCGATCGCATCGTCCTGGCTCATCACGCTCGTCATCCCGAGCGGCTTGAAGATCCGTTCCTGGAGGAACTGGAGGAGCGGCTTGCCGCTGACCTTCTCGGCGATCATCCCGGCAACGACATAGCCGGTGTTCGAATATTGCCATTTCTCGCCCGGCTCATAATCGAGCGGCTTCTTAGCCCAGCGGTCGACGATGCCTTGCGCCGTCACCGGGCTCGCCATCGCGGCGAAGCTATAGTCCTGCGGCCAATAGTCCTGCAGCCCGGACGTGTGGGACAGCAGCTGGCGCAGCGCAATCTTGTCGGCCCCGCTGATGTCCGGGAAATATTTGGACACCTTGTCGTCGAGGTCGAGCTTGCCGTCGTCCTCGAGCAGAAGGAGCGCCATGGCGGTGAACTGCTTCGAGTTGGAAGCGATCTGGTAGGGCAGCTTGGCGGTGGCCGGCAGTCCTTCATTGGCCTTGCCGTAGCCCTTGCTGAGGACCAGCTGCCCGTCGCGAACGACCGCGACCTGCGCCGACGGCACCTTGCTGTCCGCCAGCGTCTTGGCGACCATGGCGTCGATCTTGGCGGCTTCCGCGGGGGAAAGCGGTTGGGCGTGGATGGGAACGGCGGCGAGCGCGACCAGCGCAAAGGCAAAGCGAAGCATGCGGATCAGCTTAGCCGTGCCGCGGGCGCAGTAAAGCTTAGACCGGCACCCCGTAGAGATCGTGCTCGTCGGCGTCTTCGACCTGGACGGGCACGATGTCGCCGGGCTTGAGCCCGCCGGCGTCGCGGAGGTGGACTTCGCCATCGATCTCAGGCGCATCGGCCTTCGAGCGTCCGGTGGCGCCGCCGCTATCCGGGTCGACGGCATCGATGATCACGTCGGTCACGGAGCCGATCTTGCGCGCCAGCTTTTCTGCCGAGATGCGGGCCGAGAGCGCCATCACAGCTTCGTAACGTTCCTGCTTCAGGTCGTCCTGCACCTGCTCGTCCATGCCCGTCGCCGGCGCACCTTCGACCGGCTCGAACTTGAAGGCGCCGACGCGATCGAGCTGCGCTTCCTCGAGCCAGGCGAGAAGATAGGCGAAATCCTCTTCCGTCTCGCCGGGGAAGCCGACGACGAAGCTCGAGCGAATGGCGATGTCCGGCACCTGTGAGCGCCAGCTGCGGATGCGTTCGAGAACCTTCGCATCATTCGCTGGACGGCGCATGCGGCGGAGCACGTTCGGGCTCGCATGCTGGAACGGGATGTCGAGATAGGGGAGGACCAAACCCTCAGCCATCAGCGGCATGACGTCGTTCACGTGCGGATAGGGGTACACGTAGTGGAGCCGGACCCAGGCGCCGAGCTTCCCTAGCTCTCGCGCAAGGTCGGTCATGTGCGCGCGCACCTCGATCGGTGCTGCCGCGTGGGGGCCGCCCTTCCACGGCCAGGCCTTGTGGCGGACGTCGACGCCGTAGGCAGACGTATCCTGGCTGATCACCAGCAATTCCCTCGTCCCGGCGGCAATCAGCTTTTCGGCTTCGCGAAGAATGGCGTCCGGGCGGCGGCTGACGAGATCGCCGCGCAGCTGCGGGATGATGCAGAAGGCGCAGCGGTGATTGCAGCCCTCGGAGATCTTCAAATAGCTGTAGTGGCGCGGCGTGAGCTTGAGCCCCGCTTCGGGCACCAAATCGACGAAGGGTGAAGGGATCGGCGGCGCCGCTTCGTGAACTGCGGCGACGACCTCTTCATATTGGTGTGCGCCCGTGATCGCGAGCACGTCGGGAAAGCGCTCGCGGATGACTTCCGCTTCCTTGCCCATGCAGCCGGTGACGACCACCCGGCCGTTCTCGGCAATGGCTTCGCCGATGGCTTCGAGGCTTTCTTCCTTGGCTGAATCGAGAAAGCCGCAGGTGTTGACGAGCACCACGTCGGCGCCGGCATAATCGGGCGACATGTCATAGCCTTCTGCGCGCAGCTTGGTCATGATCCGCTCGCTGTCGACCAAGTTCTTGGGACAGCCGAGCGAGACCAGCCCGACGCGCGGGGGCTTGGGGAGAGTTGTGACGTTCATCGGAAGGGCAGCGCCAATATAGGAATTATTTGGCGAAATCGAGGCGCTTGCGCGTGCTGTGCCGGTCCGCCTCTACTGACGGCGCGGTCCCGTCCGGACCTGCGGGTCCGCGGCGCGCTCTTCGACAGAGAGAATGCCGTCCTTGTTGGAGTCGATACGATCGAAATTCGCGAGCGGCTCCACGGACAGTTCCGCAAGGGTCACTCGTCCGTCCCGGTCCGCATCCGACTTGTCGAACCAGCTCTC
Source organism: Sphingomicrobium sp. (assembly GCA_036563485.1). NCBI lineage: Bacteria > Pseudomonadati > Pseudomonadota > Alphaproteobacteria > Sphingomonadales > Sphingomicrobiaceae > Sphingomicrobium > Sphingomicrobium sp. Next base: position 1,767,397 of record DATCMI010000001.1, read on the forward strand.
GTCAGGCCCGGAGCCCGGGATGTCGCTGACCATCCGGCGCCCAGGACTAGCCTGCAGCGCGGCAGCCGCCGCCACGGCCGCCGCATGAGCCTCGTCCTTGTCGATGCCGCCATCGGAATTCGCGTCGAGGACTGCGAACCGGGTGCGGACCATGGCTTCCGCCTGAGCCCTTGGCAGCGGCCCGGGCGCCACCATTCGTTGGCCTTGCTGAGCCATCAATAGTGCCAGTGCGAGTGCGATCATCTGCGGTTCCTTGCGTCAGGAACTCTGCTCCTGCTCAAGCCCGGTTGTACAACTGGTGAACGGCGCGGCCGCTGCCGCCCACGTGGCAAGGCTCAGGCGCCGTCGATGATCTCGAGAATGCGGTCGCCCGCCTGCAGCTTCTCGAAGGCGCGGTCGGTCGGCACGTGAACTTCGCCGTCGCGGATCAGCCGAACGACCTGGCCGGTGCAAATGTCGGCCGGCGCGCGGCCGGCCTCCTCGGCGCCGACCACGCGTTCGCGGAGCATGACACTGCCCTCCGAAGTCGCGAGGTCCGAAAGGTAATCCGCGCGGTACGGGCCCTCGAGCGAGCTTGCGAGCAGCAGGCCCGAAAAGCTGACAGGGTTGATGACGGTGTCGGCGCCGGCCTGCCTGGCGATATCTTCATTGTCGCTTTCGCGGATCGTCACGCTGACCTTCGTCGTCGGTGACAGCTTCCGAGCGGTAAGCACGATCAGGATGTTGCTGTCGTCGCGGCCTGCCGAAATCAGCAGCGCCGCCGCGCGTTCGACGTGCGCGGCTTTGAGCGTCTCGTCACGGCTGGCATCGCCAAGCAGCACCGCGACGCCGCACTCCGCGGCGCGATCGAGCGCCTCCTTATCCTTGTCGATGACGACGATCCGCTGGCGGTCGGTGCCGCGGGCGAGCAGCTCTTGCATGGCCTTGTCATTGCTGGTGCCGAAGCCGGCGAGCAGGATGTGATCGCTGAGGTTCTTCTGGATGCGTTTCATGAGCCACTTGTTCCAGGTTTGCCGGATCACGAACGTGTAGGCGGTTCCGGCGAGGATCAGGATGAAGAAGATGCGGATCGGGGTGACGATCAAAGCGTCGAACAGCCGCGCGCGCTCGGTCACCGGCACGACATCCCCGTAGCCGGTCGTTGTCGCGCTGATCATCGTGAAATAGATGACGTCACTGAAGGTGACGTGGCCGTCGATCTGGTCCTTCAGGCTGTCGCGCTCGAACCAGTGGAAAGCGACGATAAAGGCGATCAGCGCGACCAGGACCGCCATGCGGATCCCGAACTGAAGCCATGGGCGCGGCGGCGGGCTTCGCCGCAGCGTCATGTGCATCGGATCGGCGTGCCACTGCCGCGGTGTCATGATCCTGGCCGATGACGCTGCATTAGCCGCTCCTTAGACCCGCCCCGGGCCGCTGGCCAATGCCGAAACCCGTGGCTAAGAGCCGCCGCAAGTTCAGGCACGGGAGAGTACATGCGCATTGCGATGATCGGCACTGGCTATGTGGGACTGGTGTCCGGTGCCTGCTTCGCCGACTTCGGCCATCAGGTCTGCTGCATCGACAAGGATGAAGCGAAGATCGACGGCCTGAACGCCGGCAAGATGCCGATCTGGGAGCCGGGGCTTGAAGCGCTGGTCAAGGCCAATGCCGAGCGCGGCCGCCTGCGGTTCACCAAGAGCCTCGCCGAAGGGGTTAAGGACGCCGAAGCCGTGTTCATCGCGGTCGGAACGCCGGCGCGCCGGGGTGACGGTCATGCCGATTTGACCTTCGTCTTCCAGGCCGTTCGTGAACTGGCCAAGGAAATCAGGCCGGGAACCGTGGTGGTCACCAAGTCGACGGTCCCGGTCGGCACCGGCGACGAGATCGAGCGGATCCTTCGCGAAGAGGGCGTCACCGACGTCTCCGTGGCGTCGAACCCCGAATTCCTCCGTGAAGGCGCGGCGATCGCCGACTTCAAGCATCCGGACCGCATCGTCGTCGGGGCGAACGACCAGCGCGCGCAGGATGTCCTCAAGGAGATCTACCGCCCGCTGTTCCTCAATCGCGCGCCGATCCTGTTCACCGCTCGCCGCACTGCCGAGCTCACCAAATATGCGGCCAATGCGTTTCTCGCGGTGAAGATCAGCTTCATCAACGAGATCGCCGACCTTTGCGAAGCGGTCGACGCGGACGTCCAGGACGTGGCGCGCGGGATCGGGCTCGACAACCGCATCGGGCCGAAGTTCCTGCACGCGGGCCCCGGTTACGGCGGCAGCTGCTTCCCCAAGGATACGCTGGCGCTGCTCCAGACCGCCGATGCGGCGGGCGTCGACCAGCGGATCGTCCGCACGACGGTCGAGGTGAACGACGATCGCAAGACGGGCATGGTTGAACGCGTCGCCCGCGCCGTCGGCGACCTCGGCGGCAAGCGCATCGCCATCCTCGGCCTCGCCTTCAAGCCGAACACCGACGACATGCGCGACGCGCCGTCGATCCCGCTCGTCAACGCACTGATCGAGCGCGGTGCCACGGTCAGCGCGTTTGATCCAGTCGCGCGCGAGCAGGCCGAGAAGGTCTTCGACGGCATCGAGTTCGCAGCTGATGCCTATGAGGCTGCGGCGGGCGCCGATGCCCTGGTCATCGTCACCGAGTGGGACGAATTCCGGGCGCTCGACCTCGACAAGATCGCCGCTTCGCTGCGCGGCAAGGTCCTGGTCGACCTCCGCAACGTCTACGACCGCGACGAAGCCAGCGAGGCGGGGCTCACTTACTACGGGATCGGCCGAGGCAAGCTCCAACCCGCGTGAGGCGGGAGCGCGTCAGCCGCGCTCCTCTTCTCCCAAATCCTCCTCATCCCGGCCGCGCGAACGCGACCAGAGGTACAGGCCGCCGCCAATCGCCGCTGCGATGCCGATCTTCGCGGCAAGCCCTTTTTTATTGTGCTGCCACTCGGCGCGGACGCCCATTTCCTTGGGGATGTTCGGGATCTTGGCCTGGGCAAGGTCTTCGACGAGCCCTTCGACCATGTTCACCCGGTCCGCGCCCATCAGCAGCAGCCAGTGCGCCCAATGCGACTCGCTCCAGCGGAAGGCCGCCCGGCGCATCATCCCGCTGACCCACTTCGGCGGGCTCGAGGTGCCGAAGACCGCGGGCAGCTGCTTGTGCTCGACGGACTGCAGGAGCTCGACGTCAGGCTGCTGGAGCGTCGGGCGCTTCCACTCGCCGCTGTGATCATCCTTCGAGCGGTCGCGGTAGGAATAGGTCGGATCATTCTCCGTATCCGCGTCGAAGCCCCAGCCGACGATGCGCGAAACATCGACCGGCCCGCTCGACGTGTGGACCATCGGCGAGCTCTCGGCATCGGAACCGGCGCGAACGTCGGAGGAGGGGCGGATCGCCAGATCAGTGTCGCTCATGTTCGATACTCCTTACGCGTTCGCAAGCACGAGGACCGGCTTGATGCAATTGTCGAGCTTGGCCGAAAACAGGTGGTAGGCGTCGGCGATGTCATCGAGCGGCACCTTGTGGGTGATGATCTTCTTCGGCTCGATGCGGCCTTCCTTCACATGCTCGATCAGCTTCGGCAGCAGCCGCTTCACGCTCGCCTGATTGGCGCGCAAGGTGAGGCCCTTGTTGACGACATTGCCGATCGGCACGAGGTTGCCGGTCGGGCCGTAAACGCCGACGATCGAGACGATCCCGCCTTTCTTCACCGAGTTGATCGCCCAGTGGAGCGCGATCGCCGAGCCGGCTTCGAGCTTCATCCTTTTGCCGATGATCGACTGAAGGATGTTGCCGCTGGCTTCCGCGCCCACCGCGTCGATGCAGACGTCGGCGCCGAGGCCATCGGTCGTCTTCTTCATGAAGACGACGACGTCGTCGAGCTCCTTGAAGTTGTATACCTCGGCCGGCGCGAATTCGCGGACGAACTCGAGCCGGTAGTCGATATGGTCGATGACGATCACGCGGCCGGCGCCGAACAGCCAGGCTGAGCGGGCCGCCATGATCCCGACCGGGCCCGCGCCGAAGACGACGACCGTGTCGCCCTTCTGGATGCCGCCCATCTCCGCCGCCTGATAGCCGGTGGGGACGACGTCGGTCAGCAGCACCGCATCGTCCGGGTCCATCCAGTCCGGGATCACCGTCGGGCCGAAGTCGGCATAAGGAACGCGGGCATATTCGGCCTGCCCGCCATCATAGCCGCCGGCCGTGTGCGAATAGCCGAAGATGCCGCCGACGGCGGTCGCGGCGGGGTTGGACTCGTGGCAGTTGCCGTACAGGCCCTGCTTGCAGAAATGGCACTGACCGCAGGCGATGTTGAACGGCACGAGGACGTGGTCGCCGACCTTCAGCTTCTCGACCTCCGAGCCGACCTCCTCGACGATGCCGCAGAATTCGTGGCCGAAGGTCTGGCCGATCCGCGTGTCCGGGACCATGCCGTGGTAGAGGTGCAAGTCGGACCCGCAGATGCAGCTGCGAGTGACCCGAACGATGGCGTCGCGGGGATGCTGGATCTCCGGCATCGGCTTTTCATCGACGCGGACTCGGTAGGGGCCGCGATAATCCATTGCACGCATGTCACATTCCTCCTGCCGGGCGGGCTTGTCGTGATGCGAACGCGCGCGGTGCAGCGAGGTTGCCGACCGCGCCGACCGGCGAAGCGCCGGCTAGGCAGGGCGCGCGCAAACGGCGACGGACGGATCAACGCTGCGGCGAAGAGGCGCCGATCGGCTCTGGCGCCTGATGTTTGTTCCTCATATGTTCTGGGCATGACAGGGCGAATCGTGGTCGAAGGCGTGAAACTGGCGGTGGTCATCCGAAACTGGCTGCGTTCGACTCCCGACCGGCTGTGGGGCGCCGATCCCAATTACGAAGCGCTGAAGAAGCTGAAGCGCCACGACCCCGAGCTTGCCCCCGATCCGAGGCGGGAAGTGGCCGATTATATCGTCGCCCGGATCGAGGAGCTGGACTGGGAAGTCACCCAGCCGGAGCCGGAAATGCCCGTCTCCCCGCCGCCGTACCGCGGCGACGGCTGAGCCGCCGCCGCGCCGGCACGCCTACCTACATCGAATTGTTGGTCGAGCCCATCGTCTGGTTGCCGCCGGTCACATCGCCGCCGGTCGAGATCTGCTGCTGGATCGCCTGCGTCAGCTGCGGCGTCGTCGTCGTCGCGGTGCAGCTTCCCTGGCCATTGGCGACGGCCGCAGCGAGCGCATCGACCGACACGCCGCACACCGTCGCGGCGACGCTGATCGGCACCTGTGCGTTGACGGGGATATTGTTGCGGTCGACCTTCAGCGACACGGACAGGTCGTTGAGGACATTCTGAAGGTTGACGCTGACGAGCGCAGGGACGCTCGAGCCGGTGCCGGTGCCGGTGCCGGTGCCGGTGCCGGTGCCGCCGGTACCCGTCGTCGTCCCGCCGCTGACGTCCCCGGCGCTGACTTCGCCGGCGCTCGAGGGCGCAGGCGTCTGGGTGGTCTTGCAGCCGGCAATCGCCAGGGTCATGCCGCCGATCATTGCGGCGCCGATCTTCCAAGAACGCGCGATCATCTGATCTTCCTTCCTTATTGCGGTGTGGTGGTGGTGGACGGCGCCGGCGTCGTTGTCGTCGTCGGGCTTGTCTGGCCGGTGGTCGCCGGCTGGGTTCCGCCGGTCGTCTGCGCGCCGCCGCCGACCGATCCGTTGGCGGCAAGCTGCTGCTGGATATATTGCTTGAGTTCGGGCGAGATGCTGTTCGCCGTGCAGCCGTCGCTTGAGCCGCCGCCCGCGCCGATCGACAGCACGTTGATCGAAACGCCGCAGACGTTGGCGGCGATGGTCACCGGGATCTGGGCGTTGATCGGGATGTTCGCCTTGTCGATGTTGAGGTCGAGCGCGAGATTGTTGAGGACGTTCGACAGGTTGACGTTGACCAGCGAGGGGACGGCGCTGACGGCGCTTGCCGCGCCTTCCGCGACGGTCTCGCCGACGCTCGCGACTCCATTGGCCGCTTTCTTGGCGGTGCTGCATGCCGACAGGGCGAGAACCATCGCCAGTGCCGGAACGGCGATTGAACTGCGCATAAACTGAGCTCCCTTTGTAGTGACGGCTAACGCCGCGCCGCTGAACTTTGTTTCAGCAGCCTGTTCGAGAGCGGTTCGCGGCGTCGATGTCCCGCTTCAGCGAGGCGAAATAAGCGTCGCGGTGCGCTGCATCCTCGCGGACGAGCTGTGCATCCATCGCCGCCTCATGGCCGTCGAGAAGCGCGCACTCCTCCTCGGTGCAGGCGCGCTCGTAATAAACACTGCCGTCGCAGGTGCCCTTTTCATAGCCGGTGAAGCCCGAAGGCGGCGGGAAGGTGGTGATCCACTTGCCGGCGGCGTCCAGCCAGCAGCGGTCGGCCATGTCCAGGCCGGGTGGGGAGGGGGGTGTGTCGGGTTCGTCGGTTTTGGCCTCGAGCAAGGCGGAGGCGGCAGCCGAGCCGCCGCTGCGGAAGGCGTCGAGCATGTGGTGCCAGTCGCCGGCGATCTCCGCCGACAAAGCGCCGTCGGCGCGGTCGTCGGCCGCCTGCTTGTCGAGGCGTTTGAGGACGGCGAGGCCGAGCCAGCTTTCATAATGACGCCGCTCTCCCACCAGCACGCCGTCGCGGTAATAATGTTCGACGGTACCGGTGATGCTGCGCTCGAGCAGGCCGTCGGCGACGACCGAGCGCGAGCGCGCCAGCGCGGCGGCCATGGCGGCGGCGAACACCGGATCGCGGTCGCGAAGCGCATAAGCGCTGTCGCGGTGCATGCCCGCGGCGCGGCAGGCCTCGGTCACCATGCCGGTGGAGGACAAGGCTTCGAGGAAGGCGGCGATGCGCTCCCCGGTCCAGCCGTCGTGGCGGGCGGGGATGGTGCGGGCGCGCGTCAGGACTTCCGCCACCGCTTCCGGATTGTCGAGGACGAGGGCGATCGCCGCCTCAAGCGCTTCGGCGGGGGTCGGCGGCGGCGCGGCCGGCGGGCCGGACTTCAGCCAGGCGACCGGCGCCGAGTGCGGGGTGGCGAAGGCGCGGGGCGGGACACCGTCAGGAAACGGTTCGTATCTTTGCTGTTCCATGAACCATATTGGAACATAGAAGGGCGTGTGTAGGAAAGTTGTTTGTGTCTGCTGTCGACCCATAGCAGACACTGATTAGACGAGTTTAGAGTCCTTACCGGGGCACCAGAGAGAAGCTCCTCGTAGAGCGCTGCGGGACTCATACGTCCTTTCAGTTGTAGCTCATTCTTCCTCGGGATACGGACCCTTGCCGCCCTCGGCGATGAAGCGGTCGATGCGCCTGTCCAGCACGGGTAGCGGGACTCCTCCAAGCTCCAGAATGGCGTCGTGGAACGCGCGAATGTTGAATTTCGCGCCCAGAGCCGTTTCGGCCCGCAAGCGGTTGGACCTGATAGCCCGTTCGCCCAAGTAATAAGCCAGGGCCTGACCAGGCCAGCTGATGTACCGGTCAACTTCCGTCTCTACCTCACGGGGAGACAAAGCAGTATTGGCGGACAAGAAAGCCTGCGCCTGCTCCCGGGTCCAACCTTTCGAATGGATGCCAGTGTCGACCACGAGACGCGCCGCCCGCCACATCTGATAGCTCAGCATGCCGAACCGGTCATATGGCGTCTCGTAGATCCCCATCTCGTCACCAAGCCACTCGCAATAGAGCGCCCAACCTTCCCCATAAGCGTTGAAGTAATAGTTTCGTCGAAACTCAGGTCGTTGCGTATTCTCGCGCGCCAGTGGCATCTGGAAGGCATGCCCAGGAGCCGCCTCGTGCAGTGTTAGCGCGCGCAAAGAATAAAGCGGCCGCGATCTCAGATCATAGGTGTTGACGAGATACGCTCCAGGACCACCGCGGCCTGCGGTGTAGGACGGCGCCAAGTCTGCGGGCACCGGAAGCACGGTAAAGCGCTGACGCGGCAAATGCCCAAAGTACAGCGGCAGCTTGCCGTCGATCTGTTTGGTAATCCACGCCGCTTCGCGCAACAGCTGGTCTTCGCTTGTGGCATAGAACCGCGGGTCCGACCGAAGCATCTGCAGAAACGCGGGGAAGCTACCTGAGAAGCCGGTTTTCCGCATCTCGGTCACCATTTCGGCATGGAGCTTGTCCACCTCCGCAACGCCGATCGCGTGAATTTCCGCCGGTGTCAGATTGGTGGTCGTAAACTCGCGAACGAGTGATCTGTAGTAAGCATGACCGGCTGGCAGCGCCTCGGCAGCCAGTGTTTTCCGGGCGGCTGGTATGTATTCCGCGCGCAGGTACTTAAGCAACTTGGCATATGCAGGTATGACCAAAGCATTGATCAACTGCTTCGCCTCAGATCGAAGAGCCGCCTGCGCGGGAGCAGGGATCACCGCCGGCATGGTCCGGAACGGCTCATAGAAGAGAGTTTCCTCCGGCGATCTCGCTGCAGCTACGGACGAAACTGTTGCCTCGCGCCCTTTCAACGTCACCGCGGGCGGGGTGAAGCCGCGCGCCGCGCCAGCGCGCATATTCGCGATTTGCTGGTCGAAGTAGCGCGGCAACTCGCGCATCTGCGTCAGCCAATTACGATAGTCGCGCTCAGTCTTGAACGTTCCGCGAGCGACGAATCCGATGTCCGTCCAGAAGCTACTGTCGGCGTTGAGCGGCTTCTCATACTCGCGGAAGCGGAGCCGTTCGACCATCGTCTCGATCTGAAACCGGTAGACGTCGTAGTCCGCCTGGCGCGCAACAGACAAGCTGTCGCGCGAAATGCCGTCTAGCTCACGCAAAACTTCCCTGAGGTAGGCGAGCCGCGCCCCCTGAGCCGCGGGCGATAGATCCGGCAAGTGCGGCCTGACGGCAGTGTTATCCTCGCCCCCTGCCTCTTGATTCTGGCGCCAACTCCACTCTCGCGCTGCAACCTTCCCGAAGCGGGAGTCCGCGCTTGGCGAAGCGTACACGACGTTGCTGCCGATGGTGAGCATCGCACCTGCGGCAAATCGGACAAGGGAGGTCTTCATGGTGCAAGGGTAACCATAAAGGGCCATTCGGCAAGGCGGGTTACCTCTGCTCCAACCCATCGCGCGAGGATCGCTCCTCAGCTCAGCCCACGATGGACCACCTCTGCAAAAGTCCAGTCCAAACGAGGTGACCGGAGTTGGGGCTTCAGACTAGGTCCGCCGTCGACCCGTTTGCGGACATTAGTTGCTCCCTCGTTGCAGCTGCTCGAGCAGCGATCGGGCGGCTGTGCCCAAAGGACGGTTGCGCTGATGGACTGCGTAGACGGGTATCGCTCCGGGCAGGATAGCGGGATCGTCGATCGGCAAGCGTCGAAGTCGCCCGTCCGCCAAATGCTCTTCGACAAGGTGCGATGGCATGGTGGCCCAGCCGAAGCCTGCCAGAAGAAAGTCGAGCCGCCGTCCGAGATCTACGAAGCGCCACACGCGGGGGCTGACGATACTGTAGCTCGGCCCGCCCTGGTTCTCTGGGTCGGTGAGCACCAGCTGCACGTGCTCGGCAAGCACTTCGCGCTCCAGGCGACGGCTCTCGCTGGCCAGCGGGTGCGACGGAGCGACGACGGGCACCAGTTCGATGGATGTGATCGGGTAGGCTTGAAGGTCCTGCGCCTGGTTCGGCAGCATGATGCACAAGCCTAATGCAGCAGTCCCCGACCGGACGCGCCGCTCGGCACCACCAAGGCCCTCGGTGAATAAAGTAACCGCGAGGTCGGGAAAGCGCTGCTGCAAGTCGGCAAGCGTCCGGATTACCGGTCCACTCGGAACCATGTTGTCGACTGCGAACGTCAGCTCCGGCTCCAGCCCTCCCGCAATCGCGCTCGCAGTCCGCTCGAACAGTTCGGCCTGGCGCAGCACTTGCCGAGCTTGCTTGGCCAATGCGCGGCCCGCCTCCGTCAGCACGGGCGCCCGTCCTGACCGATCGAACAGCCGGACGCGCTGCATGTTCTCCAGGGTCTGCACCGCGTGGCTGATTGCCGACTGCGCCCGCTGCAGCTTCCTGCCTGCTGCGGAGAAGCTGCCGGTCTCCTCGATCATAACCAGCACGCGCAACTGGTCGAGCGTCAAAGTGCCAAGCACGTCCTATCTCCAAAGCAGATGGATAACATCGATCTTTTATCTCTCCTGCTGAGGGTCTGTCGAGACTATCTCCCCTCAACATGGAATGTCCGGAGGCTATCATGAACACCTTATCGGCTGCGGCAGTCGTGCCGACTTCGAGCGCCAGCCGCTACCTTCAGCAGCTTGCCAAGCATTGGTCCCACAAGTTTCCCGTCGAGTTCACGCCGACGGACGGCAGCATCACCTTTCCTAAGGATGTTAAGGGCGCGGCCTTCGCCCGTGACGCCATTGTGAAGCTACATGCCACTGACGCAGCGCTCGAAGTCCGGGTGGAAGCTTCAGAGCCGGCACAGCTCGAAGGCGTCAAAGGTGCCGTCGCCAGCCACCTCGACCGCTTTGCATTTCGCGAAGCTCCGCTCCCGTTCGACTGGCGCTGAGCGCCCCCACATAATTCAAGAAGGAGAGCTCCAATGAGCACCCGTCTTCCGACCTACTTCATCAGCCATGGGGGCGGCCCCTGGCCCTACCTGGACGGCCCGTTCCGGCGCATGTTCGATCAACTGGAACAATCGCTGTTCGACATCCGCAGCGAACTTCGCGACGCGCCGAAAGCGGTGCTGGTCATCACCGGTCACTGGGAGGAGAATGGTTTCGCCATTTCCTCGGCAGAGCAGCCGGGCATGGAATATGACTATTCCGGCTTCCCGCCGCACACTTACGAGATCAAGTACAAGGCACCCGGCTCGCCTGAACTGGCGAAGCGGGTGCAGGCACTGCTGGCGGACGGCGGAATTGGTGCCCGCCTCGACCCAAGCCGCGGGTTCGACCATGGCACCTTCAGCATCATGAAGCCGCTCTATCCCGGCGAGGACATCCCGCTGGTGCAGCTGTCGATCGATCGCAGCTACGATCCCGAACTGCACCTTCGGCTCGGGCGACTGCTTGCGCCGCTTCGCGATGAAGGCGTGCTGATCATCGGCAGCGGGCTCAGCTATCACAACCTGCGGGAGGCGCGTGGCACCGAGGGTGTGGAACCGTCACGGCAGTTCGACGCGTGGCTGCAGCAAACTCTGGTCGCTGCCAGCCCGAGCGAGCGAACCGAGCGCCTGCTGCATTGGGAGCAAGCGCCGCTCGCCCGCGCCGCTCATCCGCAGGAGGATCACCTGATCCCTCTCATGGCGGCGGTCGGTGCAGCTGAGAATGAGAGTGGCGCCGCTGTCTACCATCAAGAGGACCTGTTCGGCGGGATCACCGCTTCGAGCTTCCGTTTCGGCGATGTGCCGAGCGTCCAGTAACCCGCGTTTAAGCTGATCAAGGAGATACCCATGTCCAAACTCGACCGCTATGCGCCCCACGCGCTGGCCGCTCTTCGCATCATCACGGCATTGCTCATGATCGAGCATGCCACGATGAAGTTCTTCGCCTTTCCGGCTCCAATGCCGATGCCCGGACCCTTGCCGACGATCATCGTTGCTGCCGGGGTAATCGAGCTCGTCACGGGCACGCTGATCAAGCTCGGGCTGTTCACGCGCCCCGCTGCTTTCCTCGCCTCTGGCACGATGGCTGCAGCCTATTTCATGGGTCATGCGACGCAGGGCTTCTGGCCGGCCCTCAACCAGGGCGAGCCGGCAATCATGTTCTGCTTCGTCTTCTTCTACCTGATCTTCGCAGGCCCCGGTGCGTTCAGCGTCGACGGCCTGCGCCGCCGCGGCACTTCGGAAGCTGCTGCTCGCTAAGCACAAGCGCTGACGAAAGGAACATCGGATGCAAATCGTTGGATTCCCCTTGGTCCACTAAGGCGTGGGTTCCTGAAAGGAATGTTCAGATGAAAGTTGAAGGAATCACGTGGCACGCAATCACTCTTGAAGAGGGTGCATTCACTGCCGCCAAGCGGTTTTACATCGACACCATGGGCCTAACGCCGATGATGGAGATGGACGGCGTCGCCGTATTCCAGATGGCCAACGGTTCATTGCTGGAGCTCTACCTTCCGACCACCGTCCCGCCATACGGCTACAATGGAAGCCTATCGTTCGGCTTCCGCGTCGACGACATCGAGAAAGCGTCGCACGAGATAGAAGCGGCAGGCGGCGAACTCCTCGGCGAGATCACGCGGGTGCAGGATATGGGCTACGCCTACCGCCACTTCCGCGGACCTGATGGCCGGGTCTACGGGCTGAATGAGCAAGGTTGAGAGCCCTAACGTCCGCTTTCCACCCAGTCCGGACGTAGATGGCTTAGGTCTGCTTTCGACCCCATTGCGGACAAAAGCGGTTGCTGGGACAATGTGGTCTGATGACCAGGTCGAAGCCTCTCGCCTTAGCCTTGTTCTTGGTCTGGGAGGGCTATTGGGCTTACGTCTTTGCGACAGCACCCAACCCTGATGAGAAGATGGATACGGTCTTCGCCTTGCTGATGGCTGTATTCCTGCCCCTGCTCATTGCTGCCGCGGCAGGGTTGATCGTGCTCGGCAAGCGACTGGGCCAGGGCTAAGCCGGTCGATGATCGAAGGCGAAGCTAAGCCCGGTGGGACTGAGCAAGACCAACAATAGCCGGTGATTCCGTCCCGACGAGCCGGAGCGTGAACAGCGTCAGCCCGCATTCGTCGGTGACAGTCATGTTCCAATCGCTGGAGTTCCAGAACTCGCCCGCGTGGTCACAGATTAGGCGTCCGGCGTAGCGGACCGCCTCGCACTTCGCTTCCGCTATGCTCGGTAGCTCCATGCCTACATCGTCATGGAGACCCGAACCGTCTTCGATATTGAAGTAGTAACGACCCACTGTGCGCTCCCCCGCAGTGGTGGGCGGGAGCGCGATAGTCTCTCAGCCGTCAGCGCCGAATCATGCTAACGATCTTACTGATATACCTTAGCTTTTTTGTTCCGTCGCGGGTTGTTTCGCCTGCGCGAACGGATTTCGTCTGCTCCTGGGGGCTCACGGGCGCCGCATCCTTGGCCAAGTAGAGTGTATAAGTGCCACATGGACGAGCGTGTCCAGGAAAAGCTTTTGTCGATCAGCCTGCTGCCGACCTGCGAGCCTTTTCCAGCGCTTCGGTGAGTGCTTCGGCCGAATAGGGCTTCTGGAGCAAGGGGAAGCCGTGGCCGCTTTCCTGGCTCAACACATGGCTATAGCCGCTGGTCAGGACGACCGGCTGTTGCGGCCATTGCTTGCGGACGATCTTCGCGAAGTCGAGGCCGCTCATCCCGGGCATGACGACATCGGTGAAGATCACGTCGAACTCCTCGCCTTTTTCCAGGACGCCCAGCGCTTCGTCTGCCGATGCAGCGACCGTCAGTTCGAAGCCGAGATCGCCGAGCAATTCCGCCGTGAAGGCGCGGACATCGTCATTGTCCTCGATCAACAAGACGCGCCCGCCGCGTTCGGGACGCGACATGGGTGCCGAAGTCGGATGGCTCACTTGCGGCTGATCCGTGGTGGCGGGCAGCAACAAGGTGAAGGCCGTGCCTTGCCCTGGCTTGCTTTCGACCAAGACCTCACCGTCGGACTGCTTGACGAAGCCATAGACCTGGCTGAGGCCGAGGCCGGTGCCCTTGCCGACTTCCTTGGTCGTGAAGAAAGGCTCGAAAATCCGTTGGAGAGAGTCTTCGTCGATCCCGTGGCCGGTGTCCGCGACGATGATCTCCACGAAGTCGCGCTCGGCCCGCTTCTCCTTGCGGATCGTGATCCGAAGCTCCCCGCCGGACGGCATGGCATCGCGTGCGTTCACCGCCATGTTGACGATCGCCGTTTCGAATTGGGCGACATCGGCTTCGACGAAGCAGTCCGGGCAGTCGGCGACGATGTCGAGCATGCGCTGCGAGCCGAGGACGGTGCGCAACATGTCCCGAAGGCTTTCCACCTGTGATGCGACATCGAACAATTGCGGGCGCAGCGCCTGGCGGCGAGCGAAGGCGAGCAGCTGCCCGGTCAGGCGAGCTGCGCGGTCCGCGGTCTCGGAGATTGCGTCGATATAGCGGCGGCGTTTCTCGTCCGGGACATTGTCGCTGCGCAGGACGTCAGCGGAGCCGCGAATGACCGTCAGCAGATTGTTGAAATCATGGGCGATGCCGCCGGTGAGCTGGCCGATCGCTTCCATCTTCTGACTTTGCCTGAGCGCTTCATTTGCGACCTCGAGTTCACGCGTGCGCTCCTGGACCCTTTGCTCGAGGTTGTGATTGGCGCGCTGCGCCGCCTCGAACAGGCGGGCGTTGTCGATGGCGACGGCCGCCTGGCCTGCAAGGCCCAGGAGCAGCTGCTCGCTCTCCGCGGTGAAAATGCCGACGTCGGAATGGGCGAAGAACAGGCCGCCAATCACTTCGCCGCTTCGCGACGTGACGGGGACTGCAAGGTAGCTGCGAACGGGCAAATGGCCTTTCGGCATTCCGTGGTGCGGGCTGTTCTTGCCGTAGCGCGGATCCTTGGTGATGTCGTCGGAACGCACCACGCCCTCGCCCTTGAACGTCGGCGCGAAGACTTGGGTCGCTCGAGGGTGCCCGAAAGAGTCGAAGTCCGACCGCTCTGCGCCGGATAGCGAGTAGAGCAGGAAACTTTCACCAGCTTCGTTGATGACGTTGTAGAAGAAGGCCCCGAACTGGGCGCCGCTCAGTTGGACTCCGGCGTCGGTGACGATCTGCACGATGCGGCTCAAGTCGAGCTCGGACGCGAGTGCCTGACCTGCCCGGTTCAGCGCGTCGAAGCGGGCCTGTTCGGCTTTATCCTGCTCGACGTTGCGCGCCTCGATGACGGTGCCGATCGGGTTGCCGGCTTCGTCGAGGAGCGGGCTTGCGGTGAAGGCTACGGGATAGAAGCTTCCATCCGGGGCAACGAACAGTTCCTCGCCCTGAACCTGCGCGCGGTCGGGGAATGCGCGATCGATCGGGCATTCTTCGACAGGGTAGGGCGAGCCATCCGGCTTGGTGTGGTGAATGGCGTCGTGAAGACGGCGGCCCTGCAGTTGCTCGAACGAGTAGCCGGTAAGCTGCTCGGCGGCCGCATTGGCATAAACGCACTGCTGCCGGTCATCCATGAGGAAGACGGCCATCTTCGTGTTGCTGAGGATCGCGTCGAGACGGCGGCTGGTCTCCTGCAGCTCCTCCTCAGCGGAACGCGCATCCGAAACGTCCCTGTAAAACACCGCGACGCCGGCTTTGACAGGGACGATGCGCGATTCCAGCCAAGCGCTGTTTCCGCCCTCGAACACATGATGGTGGACGTGGGTGCGGATTTGCCGCTCGTGCATGACCTCTTTGAACAGCTGCCCCAGCTCGCTCTCTTCGAGGCCTGGCGTGACTTCCCAAAGCGTCCGGCCGAGCAAGCTGGCCTTCGGCCTTCCATCCAGCGCCAAAGCGGCAGCATTCACGTCGAGAAGCCGAAAATCATGATCGAGGAGGAAGAAAGCCTCCGACATGTTTTCGAGTACGTCCCGAGCGAAATCGGGAATCTCGTGAGCTGGGCCTTCCGACGGGTGTGACAAAGGCTTTCCTACGCTACCGGGCCCCCAGGACGCGCTAGGGTCTGCGGGGCGCGTCGGCAAGATGGAAGGTCATTTGCCTGGGCGCCGAGACAGGCAAAATCAGGCGTCGATGGCCTCTTCATCGACGGCGGCGGCGCTGCGCTGGATGAAGTCGAAGCGCTTGGCGGGGTCCTTGCCCATGAGTTGTTCGACGATGTCGCGGGCGGGCTGGCGCTCTTCGAACGAGGCGGGCAGCGTGACCTTGAGCAGGGACCGCGTCTTCGGGTCCATGGTCGTTTCCTTGAGCTGGTTCGGGTTCATTTCGCCGAGGCCCTTGAAGCGGCTGACCTCGACTTTCTTGCCCTTGAACTCGGTGGCTTCGAGCTCGGCGCGGTGGGCGTCGTCGCGGGCGTATAGGGTCTTGGCGCCGGCGGTGAGGCGGTAGAGCGGCGGCTGGGCGAGGAACAGGTGCCCGCGGCGGACGAGCTCCGGCATTTCCTGGAAGAAGAAGGTCATCAGCAGGGTGGCGATGTGGGCGCCGTCGACGTCGGCGTCGGTCATGATGATCACGCGTTCGTAGCGCAGCGCGTCTTCCGACCATTTGTCGCGGATGCCGCAGCCAAGCGCGAGCTGGAGGTCGGCGATTTCGCTGTTGGCGCGAATCTTGTCCTGCGTGGCCGAGGCGACGTTGAGGATCTTGCCGCGGATGGGGAGGATCGCCTGCGTCTTGCGGTCGCGGGCCTGCTTGGCCGAGCCGCCGGCGCTGTCGCCTTCGACGATGAAGATTTCGGTGCCCTTGGCGTCGTCATTGGCGCAGTCGGTGAGCTTGCCCGGCAAGCGGAGCTTGCGGGCGGAGGTGGCGGTCTTGCGCTGCACCTCGCGCTCGGCGCGCCGCTTGAGGCGCTCCTCCATCCGCTCGAGGATCGAGCCCAAGAGCGCGCGGCCGCGGTCCATATTGTCGGCGAGATAATGGTCGAAATGGTCGCGCACCGCGGCCTCGACGAAGCGCGCCGCCTCGAGGCTGGTCAGGCGGTCCTTGGTCTGGCTCTGGAAATGCGGATTGCGGATGAAGACCGAGAGCATCAGCTCGACGCCGTTGAAGACGTCGTCGGCGGTGATGTCCTTGGCCTTCTTGTTGCCGACCAGCTCGCCGAACGCGCGGATGCCCTTGGTGAGCGCGGCGCGGAGGCCCGCTTCGTGGGTGCCGCCGTCGGGAGTCGGGATAGTGTTGCAGTAATAGGACTCGCTGCCGTCTGAATAGAGCGGCCAAGCGACGGCCCATTCGGCTGAGCCCTGCGACTTGCCTTCCGCGTCGGCCGGAAAATCCTGGCGGCCGGTGAAGGGCTGATTGGTGACGGTGGGCCGCTCGCCAATCTGGTCGGCGAGATTGTCGGCGAGGCCGCCCGGGAAGTGGAAGACGGCCGTTTCGGGCACGCCTTCGGAGGCGAGGCTCGGGTCGCAGCGCCAGCGGATCTCGACGCCGGCGAAGAGATAGGCCTTGGAGCGCGCGAGCTTGTAGAGCCGCGCAGGGGTGAAGGCGGCGTCGGCGCCGAAGATTTCCGGATCGGGCGTGAAGGTGACGCTGGTGCCGCGGCGGTTGGGCGCGGCGCCGACTTCCTGCAGCGCGGACGTGGCGAGGCCCTTGGCGAAGGACTGGCGGTAGAGCTTCTTGTCGCGCGCGACCTCGATCACCGTCTCGGTCGAGAGGGCGTTGACGACGCTGACGCCGACGCCGTGGAGGCCGCCGGACGTGGAGTAGGCCTTGCCCTCGAACTTACCGCCCGAGTGGAGGGTGGTCATGATGACCTCGAGCGCGCTCTTGCCCGGGTACTTCGGGTGCGGGTCGACGGGGATGCCGCGGCCGTTGTCGGTGACGGTCAGGCGGTTGCCCTTGTCGAGCACGACTTCGATGCGGTTGGCGAAGCCGGCGACCGCTTCGTCCATGCTGTTGTCGATGACTTCGGCGGCGAGGTGGTGGAGCGCGCGGTCGTCGGTGCCGCCGATATACATGCCGGGGCGGCGGCGGACGGGTTCGAGGCCTTCGAGGACCTCGATCGCGCTAGCGTCGTAAACATTGTCGCTCGAAGGCGCTGCTGAAGAGGCGAAGAGATCGGACATGTGCCGACCAGCTATAAGGTCGGCCCGCGAGCGCTGCCAAGGCGGCGGCCGGGGTTATCCACAGCCGCGAATCAGGCGCGCTGCCTCAGCGGGCCGCCATTACCGCTTCGATCTCGGCGACGGTGCGCGGGATGAAGCGGCTCATGTTCTCGGCGCCGGTCGCGGTGAGGAGATATTGGTCCTCGATGCGGACCCCGAGGTTGCGCTCGGGGATGTAGATGCCGGGCTCGAGCGTCAGCACGGTATTGGCGGGCATCGGCGCGGCATAGTCGCCGACGTCGTGGACATCGATGCCGACGAAATGGCCGAGGCCGTGCCAGAAATCGTCCCGGTGGCCGGCTCGGTCGATCACCTGGGTGGCGGCGACCTGCGCGTCCTCGTGGATCGCGCCGGCGCGCAGCTTGCTCGCCGCCGCATTTTGGGCGGCGAGGACGGTTTCGTAGACGCGGCGCTGTTCGGGCGTGAAGCGGCCGTCGACCGGGAAGGTGCGGGTGATGTCGGACGCATAGTAGCGATATTCAGCGCCGGCATCGACGAGGATCAGGTCGCCGGCGCGGATGACATTCTCGCCATTCTGATAGTGGAGAACGGTCGAATTGCGGGCGACGCCGACGATCGACGGATAAGCGAGGCGGTCGGTGCCGCCGCGGCGGAACGCGTCCTCGATGATCAGGCGCAGCTGCCGCTCGGTCATGCCGGGGCGGGCGGCCTTCATCGCGGCAACATGCCCCATGCCGCTGATCTCGACGGCCTTGCGCATCAGCTCGAGCTCGCGCGGTTCCTTGGCGACGCGCATGGCGCGGACCAAATTGGCGTTGTTGACGATCTGGGTGCCGGGCACGCGGGCGGCGATCTTGCCGTAGAGCTCAAGCTCGCGCGGCACGGGGGAATTGGCGCCGACCAGGGCGCCGAGATAGCGCAGCCTGCCGGCGCGGGCGGCGATCTCGCTGAGCCCGCCGCCGAGCGCGCCGATGCGGGTGACCCGCTCGAAGCCGGTGCGGCGGCGGACCTCGTTGCTGATCGGCAGCTGCACGCCTTCGTAGCGGTCGGTGTCGGGGTTGCGGTTGGGGAGGAACAGCACCTCCCGGTAGCGCTCGCCGGGCGCGAGCAGCAGCGCGGCGCCGGCGACGTCGCGAATGCCGGTCAGGTAGAAGAAGTCCGTCTCGATGCCGTCGACCTCGGGCACATTGGAATCGAGATTGATCTTCGCGGGCCCGTAGATGACGGCGGCGCCGTCCTTCATCTGCGCCATCAGGCGGGCGCGCCGCTCGCGGTACACGTCGGGGCCGAACGGCGCGATGGTGCCCGGATAGCCGTAGAGCCGGTCGTCGGCGACGGCCTGTGCAAGGCCTCTTGCCGGTACGACGGCCGCTGCCGCGGCGCCGGCGGCCATGAATCCACGCCTGTCGAACATGTCGGTTCCCCCCACCAAGAACGAGCGAGCGTAGCTGCCGACGGAGGGAACGCAAGGCACAGTGAAATTGGGGACTTGAAAGCAAAAACGTCCGTACCAAATTTTTCTTCGCCGGGTGCCTGATGGGCCCGGCGACGGAGCAGCAAGGGCTCCACCGAACTGCTCCGCCTGGTCGCTCAAACGAGGACAAGAAGGAGAAACAACATGCGTAGTGCTTTCGATTTCGCGCCGTTCCGGCGTTCGACCGTGGGCTTCGACCGGCTGTTCGACATGCTCGAGAACAGCAATGTCGGCGGCGCCCAGGAAAATTACCCGCCCTTCGACCTCATCAAGGAAGGCGAGAACGAGTATCGGATCGAGCTGGCGGTCGCCGGCTTCAAGCCCGAAGAACTCGACATCACCGCCCAGCAGAACGTGCTGATCGTCTCCGGCCGCAAAAGCGATGAGAGCGAGGAGAAGGGCTCCAACTATATCTATCGCGGGATCGCCAACCGCTCGTTCGAGCGCCGCTTCGCGCTTGCCGACCATATCCAGGTCCGCGGCGCCGACATGAAGGACGGCCTGCTGTCGATCGAGCTGAAGCGCGAGATCCCCGAAGCGATGAAGCCGCGCAAGATCGACATCGGCGGGGTCCAGCCCAAGCACGACCAGATCGAAACAACGGCGACCAAGGAAAAGGCCGACGCCTAAGCGCCGCGCCTGAGCTCAAGAAAGACCCCGGGGAGCCCGTGCTCTCCGGGGTTTTTTCGTTCGGGCGCTAGCGCTGATCGAGGGTCCCGTTGTCGATCACGAAGCGGTACTTCACGTCGCTGCGCTGCATTCGTTCGTAGGCGTCCTCGATCTGCTGGATCGGGATCATCTCGATGTCGGCGACGATCCCATGCTCCGCGCAGAAGTCGAGCATCTCCTGCGTTTCGGCGATCCCGCCGATCAGGGAGCCGGCGATGCTCCGGCGCCGCGCGATCAGGTTCATGACGTTCGGCGATGGATGGCCATGTTCGGGAGCGCCGACCAGGGTCAGCGTTCCGTCGCGCTTCAGCAGCGTGGTGAACATGTCCAGATCATGCGAGGCGGCGACGGTATCGAGAATGAAGTCGAACGTGCCGGCGTGAGCCGCCACTTCCTCGGCATTGCGTGAGTTGATCACCTCGTCGGCGCCGAGCTTGCGCGCATCATCGCGCTTGCTCTCCGACGTCGTGAAGGCGACCACGTGAGCACCGAGCGCGTGGGCCAGCTTGACCCCCATGTGGCCAAGGCCGCCGATGCCGACGATGCCCACCTTCTTGCCCGGACCGGCATTCCAGTGGCGAAGCGGAGACCAGGTGGTGATGCCGGCGCACAGCAGCGGCGCGACGGCGGCGAGCTGGTTCTGCGGATGGGTGACCTTGAGCACGAACCGGTCGCTGACGACGATCCGCTGCGAATAGCCGCCAACGGTATGACCCGGGGGATCCTGCGTCGGCGAGTTGTAGGTGCCGACCATGCCGTTCTCGCAATATTGCTCGAGACCCTCGTCGCACGAGTGGCAATGCTGGCAGCTGTCGACCATGCAGCCGACGCCGACGGTGTCGCCGACCTTGAAGCCCGTCACTTCGCTTCCGATCGCACTGACGTGACCGACGATCTCATGCCCCGGAACGCACGGGTAAAGCGTCCCCGCCCACTCCGATCGAACGGTGTGGAGATCCGAGTGGCAGACGCCGCAATAGGCAATGTCGATCTGGACATCGTTGGGGCCGGGATCGCGCCGGTCGATCTGCAGCGGCTCGAGCGGCCTGTCCGCCGCGAATGCGCCATAAGCACGAACTGCGCCGCCGCCGTCAGTTGCGGTCGAGGGACGGGGCTCTGCGATGGAGGCCATGATGTTTGTTTCCTTGTTTCCTGGCGCGAACGCTTCAGCGAGGGCCGGTCGAGCGGCCTACGTAAAGCTACTTAAGGGACAATCCCGATGCCGGAGATGGGACCGGCCGGCTAATTCTCCAACTCGCAAGCGGGCCGGACGGTCCATGCAAGCCAGGGAGTTTCGACGTGAACGCGCCATTCATCGACCTTTCGGTCCACCATCAGCCCAAGGGCGCGTCCGACCGCGTCGCTTTCGCCTTCACCAAGGTCCTGCGCTGGTGCGCCGACACCTTCTTTGCCGAACGCTACGGCCACCGCGCGGTGGTGCTGGAGACGGTGGCGGCGGTGCCGGGAATGGTCGGGGCGACCATCAACCACCTGCACGCGCTGCGCCGCATCTGCGACGACCGGGGCTGGATTCGCACCTTGATGGACGAAGCCGAGAACGAGCGGATGCACCTGATGACCTTCATCGAGATCAGCAAGCCGACCTTCTTCGAGCGGGCGGTGATCATCGGCGCGCAGTGGATCTTCTACTGCTTCTTCTTCGCGCTGTACCTGATCAGCTCGAAGACCGCGCACCGGGTGGTCGGCTATTTCGAGGAAGAAGCGGTGATCAGCTACACCCACTATCTCGCCGAGATCGACGAAGGACGCTCGGAGAACGTACCGGCGCCGGAGATCGCCAAGCGCTATTGGGGACTTCCGGAAGACGCGACGCTGCGCGACGTGGTGCTGGTAGTCCGGGCCGACGAAGCCCACCACCGCGACGTCAACCACGGCTTCGCCAACGAGCTTGGCGGGCTGCCGGTCGGGAAAGTGGCGGAGTGCCCGCCGCACGTGGAGCTGCAGCCGCAGTGGAAGCAGGCGGCGTAACGCAGCCTTAGACAAAAGCAGAAACAGCCCCGGAGCCGCTGCGGCCCCGGGGCTTTTTCGTGCCTACCAGAGGCGCGTCGCGGCGATCTCGGCCCGGGCGACGAGGGCGAGCAGCGGATCGTTGATCTCGTCGACCAGCCCTTGATTGTCGTTGGCGGTCGTAGCGGCCGTGCGCGTGTGCCCCGCTTCTTCGCGAGCCCATTCGGCCACGATGTCGGGGAACGCAGCGGCGTTCAGCGGAAGGTTGGTCATGCTCACGTGCTTTCGTTTGAGGGTGGTCAATTCTTCGTGACCGTGACCTTGAGGAAGGTCGCGTCGACGGCGGTGTTCGCGCCGCCTTTGTTCTGGGCCTCGAACAGGTCGGAAAGCTCGCGCTGCAGGTCGGCCTCGCGGCCGTCTTTGGCTGCCGCCTCGAAGGCGTTCATCGTCGGGCCGTACCAGTGCCGGAAGATGGCGAGCAGGCCGGCCGGCGGGCCGTCCATGCGGAAGGTCCAGGTCGCCCGTTCGAAGGCGATGTCGCCGCGCGCGATGCCAGCGGCGGTGAAGCGCTGGCGCACCTGGTCCTCATCGCCCCAGGTCATCGGGCTGATAAAGCCTTGCGGCGGCGGCGGCGTGTAGGCGCTGCTGATCTTCAGGATCTGCGCGACGAGGGTCGGATCGCCGGGGATCCAATTGCCCATGACGATGCGGCCGCCGCGGCGGGTGACGCGCACCATCTCGCTGGCGACGTCGTTCGGGCGCCGCGCGAACATGGCGCCGAATAGGCTGACCACCAGGTCGAAGCTTTCGTCGTCGAGGCCATCGAGGTTGCTGGCGTCGCCCTGCTGGAAGCGAAGGTTCGACAGGCCGGCGGCAGTGGCGCGGGCATTGCCGGCCGCGACCAGGTTGGACGCGATGTCGACGCCGAGGACGTCGGCGCCGAGTTGCGCTTCGGGGAGCGCGGTGGTGCCGTCGCCGCAGCCGAGGTCGAGGACCTTCATGCCGGGCCGGATGCCGAGCGTGGCGACGAATTCCTCGCCGCTTTGGCGCATGGTGTCCGCGATGCGGGTGAAGTCGCCCTTTTCCCAAAGGGCGCGGTTCGGATTGACGGCGGCGTTGCCGGGTTCGATCATTCTATTCTCCGTTGGCCGGGGGACGCGGCGGTTCCCCGCCTGCGCCCCCGATTGCTCAGCCGACCCGGATTGCGCCGTTGACGCGGATCGGGCGGTTCAGGTTGAAGTAGTTGGGCGAGGTCTTCATCACGTTCTGGTGGATTTCCTCGAACTGCTCGGGGGTGCCGTCGCCCTTGATGCGGACTTCGAACGCGACCTGTTCATAGCCAGGCGGAACGTCGTCGCTGAGCCCGAGGAAGCCGCGCAGGTCGAGCTGGCCGCGAGTGCGAATTTCGAGGCTGTCGAGCTTGATCCCGCGGGTCGCAGCGCCGGCGACATAGCCGACCGTGATGCAGGCGTTGAACGCCGCCATGAGCAGCTCTTGCGGGTTGGGAGCGCTGTCGGTGCCGAGCAGTTCGGCGGGCTCGTCGGCGACGATCTTGTGGGCGCGTTCGACCCGCTGGCCGCTGATCGTATAGCCGTCGACCACGGTCTCGGAGCGGGTCTGGCCGGTCCAGCTGGTGGTGACGTTGAATTCGACGAGCGCCTTCGACGGGTCGGCCTTGACCGCTTCGACGACTTCGCCGAGCGCGCCGACGTCGAGGCCGTTGACGCGGTTCTTCACAATATCGAGCATGTTGGTGCTCCTTGTTGAGTGGGTCTTGCGGGACCTGCGACGATTAGATGTGCACGATCGCGGGAACGAGGGCAGTCGAGACTGCCGAAAGTCCGCTGACCAGCGCGAAGACGATTGTCAGGAGCCTGCGCGAGCGCAGTTCATCCAAGTTCAACATTATCATTCCCTTTCGTTTTTCAGGGCGCGATTCGCCATTCCCGAAAAGATGTTGTTTCGAGTTATTCCGAGAGCCGTCCCGATTTGGTGAGCGCTACCTAGCCAGGCGTGCGGTTTGCCAAAATGACTGGTTTACCGGATAAGTTGACCGAAACGCCGCGTTGGGGCTGCGGCGCGGGAGTCCGTCGATGGACGTTCTCAAGGATATTCTCGGTTCGCTGCGCCTGACCGGCGGCGTCGTGATCGATGGGGTGATGCGCGGCGACTTCTGCCTGTTGTCGCAGATGACGCCCGAATATTGCGCGCCCTTCTTCCCGGTGCCGGAAACCTTGATCGGCTATCACTACGTGCGCTCGGGCGAGATGATGGTCGAGGTCGAGGGCCTGCCGCGGGCGACCGTCAAGGCGGGCGAGCTGGTCATGTTTCCGCGCAACGACCCGCACCTGCTCGCCAGACGGCCGGGGCTCGAGCCGATCGACGCCGCCGAGGTGAGCTGGGTCACAGGCGACGGCATCCATCATGTCGCCTGCGGGAACGGTCCCGAGACGACGGAAGTATGGTGCGGCTTCCTCGGCACGGCGCGGGAGTGCGCGCATCCGCTGCTCGATGCCTTGCCGCCGATGCTGACGCTGGACGTGGGCGCTGGCCAGGAAGCCTGGCTCGACGCGTCGATGCGCTTCCTCGCCAAGGAGAAGCCTGCGCCCGAGATGGTCGCCAGGCTTGCCGAACTGTGCGTCGCCGAGGCGATCCGCGACTATGTGGAGAGCCAGCCCCAGGCCGCGACCGGATGGCTGCGCGGGCTTGCCGATCCGGCGGTCGCCAAGGCGCTCTCGATCATCCACAATCGCTATGCCGAGGATCTGGACATCGAGATGCTGGCGCGGGAGGCGGGCGTGTCGCGCACGGTGCTGGGCGAGCGGTTCGTGGAGCTGCTCGGGGAGCCGCCGATGCGCTATTGCGCGCACTGGCGGATGCGGGTTGCCGCCAACATGCTGCGCGAAGGCCGGCAGAACACCGCCAACATCGCTTATTCGGTGGGGTTCAACAGCGAGGCCGCGTTTAATCGCGCCTTCAAGCGCGAATATGGCGAGCCGCCCGCAACGTGGAAGCGGCGGGTCGAGGCGGAGGAACAGGCCAAGGTCGCCTTCGACGGCGAGACACGAAACTACCTCGAGACCGACCCGGTCACCGCGGTCGCCGCGGAATAGGCTAGGCGCCGTCCATCGGGCGGCGCTTGCCGACCGCGCGCCAATGCTGCTGCGCCCAGCCGCGGCGGTCGAGCCGGTCGAGAATCGCGGCGGCCCAGCCGGCGCGGCGCTCGGCGAGACCGGGGAGCGACAGCGGATCGAGGCCGGTCCAAGGCAGGAAGGGTGAGCGGCGGCTGTAGGCCCACAGCTCGACGCGCAAGGTCGGGCGGTTCGAATCCGCGCGGGCGTGGAAGCCGCAGGTGTCGACCGCGACCAACGTGTTTGCCGGGACCGCGAAGTGGATCGGCTGCGGCAGGTTCAAGGCGCTAAGTTCCTGCGGATCGACGCGGAAGGAGCCGCGCTGGGTCAGGCGGTCGGCGCCGGCGATGGCGACGCTGCGGGCCTGTTCCCAGGCAAGGCGCTCCGGCGTCAGCCGGTGGGAGCCGGGGACGTAGGTCAGCGGGCGGTCGTCCTCGCCGACATCGGTCAGGAACAGCCAGGCCTTCAGCGACGGGTGAAAAGTGTCGGAATGGAGCTGCAGCTGCGGGTCCGGCGGGCCTTCGGCGACGCCGGCGGCGATCGTCTGCACATAATAAAGAGGCTCGCTGCGGGTGCTGCCGATGTAGGAGAGCAAAGCTTTCCAGTCGCGGCGGGCGAGCAGCGCGCGCAATTCCGGGATGCGCTTCAGCAGCGGCGGCCCGACGGCGACGCGGCGGGTGACGGTGTCGCCCTGCTGATGGGCGCGGGTGTCGAACTCACTGTTGAGCAGCGCCTCGCGCAGGCGGGCGAACTGATCCGGGTCGAGGAAGTCGCGGACCATGACGAAGCCGTCGCGGTCGAACTGTTCGCGCCAGTCGCGCGGAACCGCGGCGGCGAGCCGGCGGCGGCGCGCCCAGGCGAGGCGGTGCGCGAGCTTCACCCGGTTGGCGTGAAGCCCGGCGCGGTTCAGCCGCGGCGAGCCGAGGATCGGGTTGTCGGCGAAGCTCTTGTAGCCGGTCGCCAGCTCGAGCAGCCATAAAGGCGCCCGCCACCAGCGGGTCGACTGCCGAGCGTCAGCCAAGCTGGCGGCTTAGCGTACCCGCGGTCCGCCGAACGGCAAAGGCGGCGGCGGGCGGCGATCGCGGCGCGGCAGCTGCGCCTGGTAAGCGACGCCGCAATGCTCGACGCAATAAGGGAAGCCTGGGTTCGCGGCATTGCCGCAGAAGTGGAAGTCGGGCTCGCCGGGATGGCCGATCGGCCATTTGCAGATGCGGTCGTTGAGGTCGAGCAGGCTGGTCTTGTCGGCGACTTCCGGGCTCGGCTTCGCCGGCACCAGGCGGCGCGGCGGAGCCGGCGGGATCGGCGCCTGCTGGTCGCCCGGGCCCTGACGAACGAAGCCGCCGGGACCGATCGAGCGGTACTGGATCTCGCCGCCGTTGGGGCCGCGCTGCGGGGCGTTGCCCTGCGGCGCTGCCGGGGCGGCTTGCGTGGACGTGGCCGGCGCTGCTGCCGGAGCGGGCTTGGCGGGCGCTTCGGCCTTTGGCGCGGACTTCGGCGCAGGAGCGGGGGCGGGCGCGGCCTTCTTCGCTTCCTTTTCCTCGCCGGGCTTCACCGGCGACGGCCGCTGTTCGAGGCCGAGGCGGTGCGCCTTGCCGATGACGGCGTTGCGGCTGACGCCGCCAAGCTCGTCGGCGATCTGGCTGGCGGTGGCGCCATCGGCCCACATCTTCTTCAGCCGTTCAATCCGCTCGTCCGTCCAAGCCATTCTTTTCTATCCTGCTCCAAACTTGCCCGGCTGGCTGCCAGCCGATAGGCGCCTTTGCCGATGGATTCCCCTTCCGCCAAGGACCAAGCGACCGACTGGGTGCGCTTTGCGCCCGGTCAACCGGTGCTGAGGGGCGTCAATTGGGGAGGCCTCAAGACCCTTTATATCAAGGAGGTGCGTCGGTTCTTCAAGGTGCAGATGCAGACGGTGTGGGCGCCGGCGATCACGACCTTGCTGTACCTGGCGATTTTCACCGTTGCGCTGGGCCGCGGCGGCAAGACCGTGATGGGGGTGCCGTTCGCCGATTTCATCGCGCCGGGGCTGATCGTCATGGCGATGATCCAGAACGCGTTCGCTAATGCCAGCTTCTCGCTGCTGGTCGGCAAGATCCAGGGCAATATCGTCGATTATCTGATGCCGCCGCTGTCCACCGGCGAGCTGATCGCGGCGCTGATCGGCGCGGCGGTGACGCGCGCCTTCCTGGTCGGTGTCGCGGTCTGGCTGGTGATGCTGTTGTGGCCGGGTGTGTCGGTCGAGGTGCGGCACCCGCTGCTGGCCTTCTGGTTCGGCCTGATGGGCGCGCTGCTGCTCAGCTTCCTCGGCTTGCTGACGTCCGTGTGGGCGGAGAAGTTCGACCATGCTGCCGCTGTCACCAACTTCGTGGTGACGCCGTTGTCGCTGCTGTCCGGTACCTTTTACTCGATCCACTCGCTGGCGCCCGCCTTCCAGACGGTCAGCCACGCCAACCCGTTCTTCTATGTGATCTCCGGCTTCCGCGCCGGTTTCCTCAAGGTCAGCGATTCACCGTTGCTGGTCGGCTCGGTCGGCTTGCTGGTCCTGAACCTGGCGCTGTGGGCGCTCTGCTACGTGCTGCTGAAGCGCGGCTGGAAGATCAAGGCATAAGGTGAAGTCGCCGACCCAGCTCGCGAGCTTCGTGCTTCCGTTCGCAGGCTGGCTGCTGCTCGCGCTCGGGTTCGCCGGCATGGCGTCGCCCCTGATCACCGGCATCGTCCTCATCGGCGTCGTGATGGCCGCGGTGCATCATGCCGAGGTCGTCGCGCACCGGGTCGGCGAACCGTTCGGCACGTTGATCCTGGCAATTGCCGTGACGGTGATCGAATCCGGGCTGATCGTCTCATTGATGCTCGCCAACCGCGAGGCGGCGACGACCCTTGCCCGGGATACAGTGTTCGCGGCGGTGATGATCATCCTCAACCTTTTGCTCGGCCTGTGCCTGGTGGCGGCCGCCAAGCACCAGCGCGAGGCGCGGTTCACCCGCACCGGCGCGACCGCGGCGCTCAGCACGCTCGCGACGTTGGCGGTGCTGACGTTGATCCTTCCCAACCATACGACGACCATCCGCGGACCCATCTATACGCCCGCGCAGCTGACCTTCATCGCCGGCTTCCTGCTGCTGCTCTATCTGACGTTCGTGTTCGTGCAGACGGTGGGCAACCGGGACTATTTCCTGCCCAAGGGCGACCTCAAGACCGCGCCGAAAGCCCATGCGGAGCCGCCGTCCGACCGCGCGGCATGGCTGTCGTTCACCATCCTCCTCATCAGCCTCGCGGCGGTCGTGCTGATGGCCAAGTCGCTGTCGAAGCCGCTCGAGGATGCGCTGGCCGCGGCCGGTGCGCCGCGGGCGCTGGTCGGCATCGCGATCGCCGGAATCGTGCTCCTGCCCGAAGGGGTGGCGGCGGTGCGGGCCGCGCACGCCAACCGGCTCCAGACGAGCCTCAACCTGGCGCTGGGTTCCGCGCTGGCGACGATCGGGCTGACCATCCCCGTCGTGACCGTGACGTCATTCCTGCTCGGCCTGCCGCTGGTGCTGGGGCTCGACGGCAAGAGCACGGTCCTGCTTGCGCTGACATTGTTCATCTCCGGGCTGTCGCTGGCGCGGGGGCGGACCACCGTGCTCCATGGCGCCGTCCATTTGGCGATCTTCGGCGCTTACGTGCTGACCACCGTGCTGCCCTAAAGGCAGGATCGCCATTGCTTGTCAGCGGGGTTCAGTCCCACCGCCGACGCTTCAATCCTATCAAGAGAGCATCCGTCGTCGGGCAAGAGCGTTCCGCGGCGTTAACGATCGTGAACGGCTCATAACGGGCGCGTTCAGACCTGCATCAAGCGAATCGGCGCACAAGCAACGCATCAACCGCTCAATCACGGAGAGCCGTCATGCGTAAGGTCATTCTTTCTCTTGCTGCCGCAGGTGCGGCTCTCGTCGTCGCCAGCCCGGCGTCGGCGCAATATTTCCCGCAGCCGCAGGGCTACGCCTACGGCTACCAGAACAATTATGGGCAGGTGCGTGCGCTCCAGGCCCGCGTCGACAATCTGCAGCGGCAGATCGAGCGGCTCGATCGCCGCGAAGTGATCCGCGAGCGCGAAGCACGCCGGCTCCGCGACCAGGCGCGCAGCATCGAGCGGCGCCTGTGGTCGGCGCGCAACGGCGGGCTGAGCCCGTGGGAAGCCAACGACGTCCAGATGCGCCTCGTGCGGCTGGAGCAGAACGTTCGCGTCGCTTCCATGGCGCGAGGCGGTGGTTACTACCGTGACCGCGACGATCGCGACGGCCGCCGCCACGGACGCGACCGCGACCGCGACGACGACTAAGTCAAAGAAAGGGCGCTGGAAGTATCCGGCGCCCTTTTTCGGTTCCACCACCAATTGAATGAACCGGACATAAAATCATCGTTCAGCACCGCCACACACCGGACGTGCGAAAAGCGATGCAACACAAGAGGAGACGCAACATGCGTAAGTTTTTGATCCCGATCGCCGCCGCTGCTTCGACCCTTGCGGTCGCCAGCCCGGCAGCCGCGCAGTGGGCGCCGGCCCCAGTTGCGGTGCAGTGGGCGCCGCCGGTCTATCAGTACCAGCCGTACAGCTACGGCACGGGCTTCCGTTACCAGAGCTTCGCCAATTCGATGCAGGCGCGGGTGCAGCGCATCCGCAACGACATCCGGGTGATGGATGCGCGTAACATCCTCAGCCGCAGCGAAGCGCGGTCGCTCGACCGCCAGGCGCGCAACGTCCAGAACAACATCTACCGTGCGTCGCGCTACGGCCTGCAGGTGCAGGAAGCGCGTGCGATCGAGCGGCAGATCCGCAACCTGGAATATCGGGTCCAGCGCGAAGCCCGCGACTGGAACAACCGTCCGGGTCGCCGTTACCGCTAAGGCCTAGCCCGAGCGGGGCTTCGATGAGAAGGCGCGGGGAGCATCACGCTTCCCGCGCCTTTTTCTTTTGCGGGCGCCCTCGCTATAGGCTCCGCAACCAAGCCAAAAGGAGCCGAATACCCATGGCCATCACGCCGCTCATGCCCGTTTATCCGCGTTCGCCGGTGCGCCCGGTGCGGGGCGAAGGGCCGTATCTGTTCGGCGAGAATGGTGAGAAGTATCTGGACTTCGCGAGCGGCATCGCGGTCAACCTTCTCGGCCACGGGCACCCGCACCTGACCAAGGCGATCCAGGATCAGGCGGCGACGCTGATGCACGTGTCGAACCTCTACGGCTCGCCGCAGGGCGAGGCGTTCGCGCAGCGGCTGGTCGACCTGACCTTCGCCGACACGGTGTTCTTCACCAATTCGGGCGCCGAGGCGGTGGAATGCGCGATCAAGACCGCGCGCCGCTATCATTTTGCCAAGGGCAACGCGCACAAGCACAACCTCATCACTTTCTCGAACGCCTTCCATGGGCGGACGATGGCGACGATCAGCGCGACCGACCAGGCGAAGCTGCGCGACGGCTTCGCGCCGCTGCTGACGGGCTTCACCGTGGTCGAGTTCAACGACCTGGACGGCGCGCTTGCGGCGATCGACGAGAATACGGCCGGCTTCCTTGTCGAGCCGATCCAGGGCGAGGGCGGCATCCGCCCGGCGAGCCACGAATTCCTCGCCGGCCTTCGCGCCGCCTGCGACGAGAACGACCTTTGCCTCGTCTTCGACGAAGTGCAGTGCGGCGTCGCCCGCACCGGCCACCTCTACGCATACCAGCATTATGGCGTGGAGCCGGACATCATGGCCTCGGCCAAGGGCATCGGCGGCGGCTTCCCGCTCGGCGCCTGTCTCGCGACCGAGAAAGCGGCGGCCGGCATGGTGATCGGCACCCACGGGTCAACCTATGGCGGCAACCCGCTGGCGATGGCCGCCGGGCAGGCGGTGTTCGACATTGTCGCCAATGACGAATTCCTGAGCGGTGTCCGCCAGACCGGCGATCGGCTCCGCGCGGCCCTCGAGCAGATGATCCCGAACCACGACCATCTGTTCGAAAGCGTCCGCGGCGTCGGCCTGATGCTGGGCGTCAAGATGAAGACCGACAGCCGCGCGTTCGTGACCTATTTGCGCGACAAGGGGCTGCTGACGGTCGCAGCCGGGGACAATGTCATCCGCGTGCTGCCGCCGCTCAACATCGAGGAGAGCCACGTCCGCGAGTTCGTCGACATGCTGTCGTCGGCGGCGGCGGACTATGAGGTTCCCGCCGAAGCGGCCTGATGGGCCGGCTGCAGGACAAGGTCGCGCTGGTCACCGGCGCTGCGAGCGGCATCGGCGCGGGTATCGCGCGCGCGTTCGCGGCCGAGGGCGCGACCGTCTGGCTGACCGACATCGACGAAGTGGGCGGGCGCAAGCTGGCGGATGATCTCGGGCCGCCACACCGGTTCGCCAAGCTGGATGTCGCGGTGGAGGCGGATTGGGGCATCGTCGATGAGCTGGTCGCGACCGAGGGCAAGCTCGACATCCTCGTCAACAATGCCGGGATCACCGGCTTCGAGTTCGGGCCGCAGCCACACGATCCGGAACATGCGAGCCTCGACGAATGGCATCGCGTCCATGCGGTAAACCTCGACGGCACCTTCCTCGGCTGCCGCGCCGCGATCCGCGCAATGCGGCCGCAGGGCAAGGGCGCGGTCGTCAACATCTCGTCGCGGTCGGGCCTTGTCGGCATCCCGCGCGCCGCCGCTTATGCATCGTCGAAGGCGGCGATCCGCAACCACAGCAAGAGCGTCGCCTTGTACTGCGCGTCCGAAGGGCTCGAGATCCGCTGCAACTCCGTCCACCCGGCGGCGATCATGACGCCGATCTGGGAAGCGATGATCGGCAACGGCCCCGACCGCGAGGAGCGGATCGCCAAGCTGGTCGCCGACACGCCGGTCAGGCGCTTCGGCACGGTCCGGGCGACGAACTCCTGAAGCGGCAGCGCTGCGAGCAAGGTGGCGGCGATTTCGGCGGAAGGGCGGTCATGAGCAGCCTTCGCCTGCGCCAGTCTTGCGCACAGGGCCGGCCCGTGGCCCGACAGCTTGGCGGGTTGTTCGACAAGGAAGCGCCAGCTGCGCAGGGCGATCCGGGTGGGATCCCCGCTGAGCCACCGGTTGAGATCTGAAGCGGCTTCGTCGGTGCGGCGGGCCTTCGCCTCCTGTTCGTAGCGCCGCAACCGCAGGATCTGCGGCATGTTCGGTTTCAGGAGGGCCTTCAGGTCTTCTTCCGACACTTCAAGCGAGGGATTTTGCGGGACCAGCGCCGCTTCGACCAGCGCGTGCGCGGTGCGATCGCCGAGCACCACTTCGCGCCTGGGAAGGAAGGTCGCAAGCCACGTCCCCTTGGCTGGTCCGCCGCTGAAGATGCTCAAATAATAAGCGAAGACGAACAACGGCCAGTTGCCGACGGGCGCCAGCCGCCCCGCACTTAGCCGCTTTCGCGTCGCGCCGTCTTCGATCGTCACTGAGGTCAGATTGCCGGCGACCAGCCATGACCGACCTTCGCGCGTCTTGATCGTCACCGTGTCGACCGATGACGGAATTTGGACGTCGTCGGTGCGCAAGCCACCGACGTCGGCGTGAAATTCGCCGGGCTCGAGCATGGTCCGCAAGACGATGGCGGCCTGTCGCGTGGCGCGAAAGCGCAGCTCGCTCCTGCTGTCCGAATGCCGGGACGAGGTTGCCAGCCAGGCGAGGCCGAAGTGTTCGAAAAGCTGACGGGCGAGATTCGCCCTGTGCGAGGCGCTGCCCGCCAGTCGATAATGGACCAGCCGGTCGCCCGGATCGACGGGTGTGAACGCGGCATTTTCCGCGTGCAGGCGCGCGATGAGCCGCGGCCCCGCGATCCGCTGAACCGCGAAGAGCCCAAAGAAGGCGAGCGGAAGAAGGCCGTAGGACAGCGGACGAACCCCCACCGCGACCTCGGCGGCCAGGACGGCCATCCCGGCTAGGAAGCAGAAACCCTGGAGCAGCTGCACCCGGAAGGCGACCAGGATCATGTTGAGGATCGGCACCGACAAGGGAATGGCGAGCAGCAGCCCCGCCAGCAGGAAGTCGAAGGAAGAGACCGGGGAACGGCCGGTGCGGAAGAGATAGAAGCCTACCCAGCCGGCGATTGCGACAGGGACGAACGGGAGCAGTAGCGCGATCAGGCGGTGATAGGGGTAGGGCAGCGTCCACCAGAAGCGGACCTGGAAGCCAAGCAGGCGAAGCAGGCGGGCGAGCGGCAGCATGACCCACCGCATCCAGAAACCCAGCCTTGGCAATGCTGCTGACGACACGCGCGGCGACCCCCTAAAGGGCCTATCGCACGTCAGTCGTCAAGAATCGGTGACTGCCCGCGAGCGGCGGGCGCCGGCGTGGCTTACTTCCCGCGCTTCTTCCGGTGCTCGTCGAAGTCCAGCACGGCGACTTCCTCGTCGGGCTGGAGAAGACCGAGGCGCCGCGCCACTTCCTGATAGGCTTCCTCAACGCCGCCGAGATCTTGACGGAAGCGGTCCTTGTCGAGCTTCTGGCTGGTCTTCGTGTCCCACAGGCGGCAGCCGTCCGGGCTGATCTCGTCGGCGAGGATCACGCGGCTGTAATCGCCGTCCCAGACGCGGCCGAACTCCAGCTTAAAGTCGATCAGGCGGATGCCGATCGCCGAGAACATGCCCGACAGGAAGTCGTTCACGCGGATCGCCATGTCGGCGATGTCGTTCATTTCGTCCTGCGTCGCCCAGCCGAAGCAGGCGATATGTTCGTCGGCGATCATCGGGTCGCCCAGCGCATCGTCCTTGTAATAATATTCGATGATCGTGCGCGGGAGCTGCGTGCCCTCCTCGATCCCGAGGCGCTTGGACAGCGAGCCGGCCGCGACGTTGCGGACCACCACCTCGATCGGCACGATCTCGACCTGGCGGATCAGCTGCTCGCGCATGTTGACGCGGCGGATGAAGTGCGTCGGAACGCCGATCGTCTGCAGCGCCGTGAAGATATGCTCGGAAATGCGGTTGTTGATCACCCCCTTGCCGCTGATCGTGCCGCGCTTCTGCGCGTTGAAGGCGGTCGCATCGTCCTTGAAGTATTGGATCAGCGTGCCCGGCTCTGGACCCTCGTAGAGGATCTTGGCCTTGCCTTCGTAGATCTGGCGGCGACGAGCCATAACTGGGGCGGCACTCCAACGGCGGGAAAGGAGCGGGGGCTATAGGCGAGCCGCTTGGGCTCCGCAATTCAGCGGGGAGCCTCCAGCGCGCATTTCAGGGCGGGCGCCTGCATCGGCACGTGATTGCGGCCGACGACCACGAACGGACGCTCGCCGGATTTCACCGCGGCGGTGAGGAGCTCGACCATGTGGCGGTTGCGGTTGTTGCTGTCGGCCCGGTTGATCGCAGCGACGAAAACGCCGCCGGTTTTGTTGTCGTCTGCAAGCGGCGAGAACCAGCTCGCCGGCAGCGTGCGCCAGTCGCGGTGAGGCCAGTAACGGGCTGCGGCGGCGGTCAGCCCGGCCAGGTCGGTAAAGGGCAGGGCTTCGGGGGGCATCATCTTCGCGGCTTTGGCGAGCAGGGCCGTCATCGCGGCATTGAGCTGGGCGCCGCTTTTGTTCTCGCGGTCTCTGAGGCGCGCGGCTTCGCGCAACGTGAAGAAGAGGAAGACCTGGTCCGGCGGGAAGCTTGCCGCGAGGCTTTTCAGCTGAGCGCCGGGCGACGGTTCGAGCGAGCGAGTGGAGATGGCGGCCTTCTTGGCGAGGAAGCGGACGTAGCCCGCCTCGCCGGTTTCACGAATGGTGGTCTCGGCATCGGCGCGGATGCCGCGGTCAGGACCCTCGAAGAAGGCAAGCGTCGGCTTCGCGGTGACGAAGTTGCGGGCGATGCGGGTGAATTGTTCGTGCGCCGGATCGCGCGAATGTTCCGCGCCGATGATCGTCAGCGTCGGTGCGGACGCGGCAGGCCAACGGAAGTCCCACTGCTGGTCGGGCTCTTCATGCCATGCGGCATAGTCGATCAGGTCGCACTTTGCGGGAGCCTGCGGAGCAGCGGCGACGGCGGATACTGCGAGGAGCAGCGATGAAACGGCGAGCATGAAAACGGCCTCACAAACTAGTGTGTTGCTGCTATGATACAGCAGGTCGTTTGTAAAGCCCGTGAGGCGAGGAGCGCGGCTGCGTGCGACCGCGCTCCCCTAATCTGTCAGTGCGGGCGAACGCGCTTGGGCTGCTCACGCCACGGGGCATCGAACTCGATGCGGTGAAGGGCCTCTAACGTGGCGACAATCGCACGGCCGAGACGGGCGAAGCCCGCGTCCAGCGCCCTGTTCATCTCGGCGCGGCCCGCCTGGTAGTTCCGGTCATAAATTTCATCGACCATCGTAACCATCCTTTCGTGCCTTCTTGAGCGCTTCAAAGAGCGAGTGAATATTCGTCGACCAGCCCGTCGGTGGTGCGCAGGACCTGGTCGATCAGCTGCAGCCGGCGCTCAGCGTCAAGACGGCGCCAGGGGGCCACTCGCCGGGTGGGGTTCATTGCAGTCGAAAAGCTCACGTTGCGCTCTGCGTGGGCGCTGGACGCAGCAATGTTGTGGCCATGAATCACGGCGCGTCTCCTTGCCTGTTCGGGGCCGCCGGCGATGGGGGCTGGGGAGGGGAGGGATCTCATCCGCCGGCGGCTTGGCGATCATCTAGGATTCGCCAGTTTGTTTCGCCAATCAAACGCTCGACAGCAGCTATAAACCTGACTTATGATTGTGCCTGCTTCCGCTAGGATTCAGGCCGATGCGACGACTTCCCCCGCTTGCTTCCGTTCGCGCGTTCGAGGCTGCGGCCCGGACCGAGAATTTCACCGCCGCCGCGGCCGAACTTGGGATGACCCAGGCTGCCGTTTCCTACCAGGTGAGGAGCCTGGAAGAGCGGCTGGGAGCGCCGCTGTTCGTGCGCGAAAAGGGAAGGGTGCGGCTGACCCCGCTCGGGCAGCGACTGCTGCCGTCGCTGTCGAGTGCGTTCGACGCCATCGAGACGGCGTTCGCGAGCCACCGCGAGGAAGACGAGTCGCTGCTGACGGTCACAACGACGCATACGTTCGCGAACACGTGGCTGGCGTGGCGGCTCGGCGCCTTCCAGATGGAGCATCCGGACTTGGCCGTCCGCATGACCACCAGCAACGAGGTCATAGACCTGCGCTCCGGCGACGCCGACGTCGCGGTGCGGGCAGGGCGCGGCGGTTGGGAAGGGCTGGAGGAGCATCGGCTGTTCACGTCGAGCTTTACGCCGATGGCGAGCCCGGACTGCATCGCCGAGATCGAGCGGAAGCTCGGCCGCTCGATCGAACCCGCCGATCTCTTAGATCAGAACCGGATCAGCGCTTCGGATGAATGGTGGCACCAATGGTTCGCCGACAATGGCGTCCCCGCCGATGAGTCGGTGTTCCGCAGGCCCGGCGTGCGCCTCGAGAACCAGGCGAACGAGGGGCACGCGGCTATGGCGGGGCAGGGCTTCGCGCTGCTGACGCCCTTGCTGTGGAAGGGCGACATTGTGGCTGGCCGACTGTGCCCCGTGTTCCCCGACCGGATTTCCAGCCGCGGCTGGGCCTATTGGCTCGCCTATCCGACGGAGCGGCGGATGGTGCCGAAGGTCAAGCGCTTCCGCGAATGGCTGCTGACCGAAATGCGGGGCGCCGTCGAGCAGATGGGCGACGCCGAGCCGAGCAACGCGGAAGTCGCCTCGGCGCAATCACGCGCCGCCTAGATTTCTGTGGAAGGTGTGGGCGCGAAGCGGTGACAGCGCGCGGCGGCCGTTGCTAGGCTTGGTACATGGCCGACACTGACGACCTTTCCTCGATCATAGAGACCCCGTTCGATGCGGCGCTCTCCGAGCGCTACCTCGTCTATGCACTGTCGACGATCACCGCGCGATCGCTCCCGGACGTCCGTGACGGGTTGAAACCGGTGCATCGGCGGCTGCTGTGGGCGATGCGGCTGCTTCGGCTCGATCCTGCCGGCGCCTACAAGAAGAGCGCGCGCGTGGTCGGCGACGTCATCGGCAAATACCACCCGCACGGCGACCAGTCCGTCTACGACGCGATGGTCCGCCTCGCGCAGAGCTTCGCCCTTCGTTACCCATTGGTCGACGGGCAAGGGAATTTCGGCAACATCGACGGCGATAATGCCGCTGCCTACCGCTACACCGAAGCGCGGCTGACGCCGATCGCGATGCAGCTGATGGCCGGCCTCGACGAAGGCACGGTCGACTTCCGGGCGACCTACAACGGCGAGGAAGAAGAGCCGGAGGTTTTTCCTGGCCTGTTCCCGAACCTGCTCGCCAACGGCGCGAGCGGCATTGCCGTCGGCATGGCCACCAGCATCCCGCCGCACAATGTCAGCGAGCTGATCGATGCCGCCATCCACCTAATCGACAATCCCAAGGCCGAGCCGCAGGCGCTGATGGACTTCGTCGCTGGACCCGACTTTCCGACCGGCGGCGTTTTGGTCGACAGCAGGGCGAGCATTGCCGAAGCCTATGTGACGGGTCGCGGCTCGTTCCGCCTTCGCGCGCGGGTGGAGAAAGTCGCGGAGAAGGGCGGGAGCTGGCACCTGCTGGTCAGCGAGATTCCGTACGGGGTGCCCAAGGCAAAGCTGATCGAACAGATCGCCCAGCTGATCGCCGACAAGAAGCTGCCGATCCTGGCCGACGTGAAGGACGAGAGCGACGAACAGGTGCGGCTGATCCTGGAGCCGCGCGCACGGACCGTGGATCCGGACCTGCTGCTCGAGAGCCTCTATCGCCTCACCGACCTGGAAGTCCGATTCCCGCTCAACCTCAACGTGCTCGACGCGACCCGCACGCCGGGAGTGATGAGCCTCAAGGACGCGCTGGCGGCGTGGCTCTCCTTCCAGTTCGAGGTGCTGGTCCGCCGCAGCCAGGTGCGGATCGGCAAGATCGACGATCGCCTGGAGCTGCTCGAGGGCTTCCTCATCGCTTTCCTCAACCTCGATCGCGTCATCGAGATCATTCGCGCCGAGGATGAGCCCAAGCCGGTGCTGATGAGCGAATTCTCGCTCACCGACCGACAGGCCGAAGCGATCCTCAACATGCGGCTGCGATCGTTGCGGCGCCTGGAGGAAATGGAGATCGGGCGCGAGCGCGACGCTTTGTCGAAGGAGCGTGAGGAGCTTGCGCGCCTGATCGAGGACAAGGGCCGGCAGCGCCGGCGGATGAAGAAGGACCTCGAGGCGGTGAAGGCGAAGTTCGGCGACGACCGGCGGACGCGCATCGAGGAAGCGGGCGTCGCACGCGAGATCGACTGGTCGGCGATGATCGAGAAGGAGCCGATCACGGTCATCCTTTCGCAGCGCGGATGGATCCGGGCGATGAAGGGGCATCTCGCGCTAGAGCAGGTTACCGACCTCAAGTGGCGCGAAGGCGATGGCCCGTTCATCTATTTCCACGCGCAGACCACCGACCGGCTGGCGCTCTTCGCGTCCAACGGGCGGGTCTACACGCTTGCGGGCGACAAGCTGCCGAGCGCGCGCGGCTTCGGCGAGCCCGTGCGCCTGCTGATCGACCTGGATGCCGAGGTCGAGATCGTCCAGCTGATCGTCGCCAGGCCCGAGATGAAGCTGCTAATCGCCACCAGCGACGGGCGCGGGTTCGTGACGAGCGGCGATTCCACGCTGGCCGAGACGCGCAAAGGCAAGCAGCTCGTGAACACCCGTGCCGGCTCGAATGTGTCGGTGGTGAAGCCGGTGCCGCAGGGCGCCGACTCCGTGGCGGTCGTCGGCGAGAACCGGAAGATGGTCGTCTTTCCATTAAGCGAGCTGCCGGAGCTGGCTCGCGGGCAGGGGGTCATGCTGCAACGGTACCGCGACGGCGGCTTGAGCGACGCCGTCGCCTTCCGGCTCGAGGACGGCCTCAGCTGGGCGCTCGGAGGCGAGACGGGGCGGACGCGAACGGAAACGGACCTGTCACCATGGCGAGCCGCGCGCGGTGCTGCAGGACGCATGCCGCCGATCGGCTTTCCGCGGAATAACCGCTTCGGCTGAGCCGTTAACCAACCGCAGTTAACAATTGCGCGCAGCACGTAAAAGATACTTCGAATTAACCCATCTCGCCCATAGAGGCGCACATGCCGGCTCTAGCACCCCGGCCGGTACCTCTGCCGAGGCGCCGGCGGATCGACGATCAAGCTTCGCATCCGCACCTCGCCGCGGCTGACGATCGCGGTCTGCTCGACGCGCTCCCGATCGCGGCCGCCATCTTTACCCTGAACGGCCGCAAGCTGTGGGTCGAGGCGATGAACTCGCGGTTCCTGGAGCTTGCCGGATGCAGCGGTGATGCGGCGGGCTTTGCCGAGACGTTCAAGCGCTATGCACAGGACTCAGGCGGTCCATTCATCGCCGCCTTCCTGAATGATTGCGCAGGAGCACCCGACGAACTCGAGATTTCCGAGGGCGAGGGGGTCAGCCGGCGGTTCTTGACGCTCAAGCTTTCGCCGCTGGCGAGCGGCCCTGGCGGAACGCCGCGGGTGCTGCTTAGCGTCGTCGACCGCACCGTCGAGGTCAGGGCGGAGAACAACCTGCGCGCCGAAATGCTGCGCGACAGCCTTACTGGCCTGCCGAACCGCCTAGGCTTCAGCGAGGCTGTCGAGAAAGCGGGCGAGAGCATCGAGCGCGACCTCGAACATGCGGTGCTGGTCGTCGACATGCTGCGCTTCAGCCGAATCAACGAGTCGATGGGCAGCCTGGCCGGCGACGAACTGCTCATCACCTTTGCGCGACGGCTGATCCTGGCGCTTCGGGCCGGCGACGTGCTGGCGCGGACCGGCGGAAACGAATTCGGTGTGCTAGTGTCGCTGCGGCGCGGTGTCGAGGATGCGCTGAAGGCGGCCGAGCGCATCCAGGAAGTCATGGCGACGCCATTCAAGCTCTCCGAGATGGAGATTCGCGTCGAGTGCGCGATCGGCGTCGCGCTGATGACCGCCGGGCAAGACCCCGAAGAGCTGTTCCGCAACGCGCAGTTCGCGGTCAAGCAGGCGAAGGTCGCGGGACGCCCGCAGGTTTACGAGCCGAAGCAGGCGACGGAGGCGCGGCGCCGCTTTTCCGTCGAGACGGAGCTGCGGAGAGCTCTC
This sequence comes from Sphingomicrobium sp., assembly GCA_036563485.1. NCBI lineage: Bacteria > Pseudomonadati > Pseudomonadota > Alphaproteobacteria > Sphingomonadales > Sphingomicrobiaceae > Sphingomicrobium > Sphingomicrobium sp. Next base: position 1,807,294 of record DATCMI010000001.1, read on the forward strand.
GACAAGGATGAGCTCAAGCTTTTTTATCAACCGCTGATCAATCTGAAGAGCGGCGAGGTCGCTGGCTTCGAGGCTCTTGCGCGCTGGACTCATGTGGACCGCGGCGAGATCAGCCCGACCGAGTTCATCCCGGTCGCCGAAGAATCTGGCCTGATCCTTCAGCTTGGCCGCTGGGCGATGGATAAGGCGGCGCAGACGCTTGCCGCCTGGGACCGAGAAGTCGGCGAACCTCTACCACTTTACGTTGGCGTCAACCTGTCGGCAATTCAGGTCGCGCGGGACGACATCGCCGCGGTAGTATCCAGCGCGCTCAGGTCGAGCGGGCTGACCGGCGATCGGCTGACTCTCGAGCTGACCGAAAGCTCGATCGTGCAGGACCCGGCGCGCGCGACCCGCGTCTTCGATGCGCTCAAGGCCCTCGATGCGACCGTCGCAATGGACGATTTTGGGACAGGTTATTCGAGCCTGGCCTATCTCCAGCGGCTGCCGATCGATGTGTTGAAAATCGACAAGAGCTTCGTCTCGGGAATGATGGTCGACCCGGACGCGGTCGCGATCGTCCGGGCGGTGCTTAGCCTTGCCGAGGCGCTCGGCATGTCGACAACGGCCGAGGGGATCGAGACGGTCGAGCTTGCAACGACTTTGGCGACGCTCGGCTGTGCATCCGGGCAGGGTTATTATTTCGCCAAGCCGCTCGCGGCGGAGGCGGCCCTCGAGTTCTGGAGATCGCGCAAGCGCGCATAGCCGCGGGGCGGCGGGAACTCTGAAGTTCGATCGCGGTTGAAATCTCCGACAGGGGAGACGATCGCGCATGCGCAAGCCGCTTGCCATCGCTGGTGCCCTGGCTGCGCTGCTGCCGAGTGCGGCCATGGCACAGATGAAGATTATCGAACCGGCCGAGGTGGCCGACGTCGCCCGAGCACGCGCGCTCGACCTGCGGATCACGGAAATTTCTCCCGCGACTCCGGGGCCCCCACTGGTTCGCGGCATGATTGTGAGCCGAGAGGTGGCACCAGACGCGAGGATCGGGATCGGCCTGTCCAGCCTTTACGCGGAAGAAAGGCCCCGGTGAGTTCCGCGTCGATGGTGGACCGCACCGCGGACGGAAACCTGCCGTGACCTTTACGATGCGGTTCTGAACGCACACGCAAATTGCGCTAAGTTATAGCAAAGGCGTCATATTCGACGGATATCCGGTCAGCCGAACCGAGGTCGTCAAAAAGGATTTCAAGGTGCAGAGCGACAATTTGGACTATTTGCGCCGGCGTGAGCTGGCAGAGCGCGCTGCCGCGAAGAATGCGACGTCCGGCGCCGCGCGCCGTGTCCATCAGGAACTGGCGCAAAGCTATGCCGAGCTTTCGCGTAGCGTCAGCGCCGCGACAGCCGGCCCGGGGAGCGCTTCCTAAGCCGCTTCGGCAATGGCCGAAGCTACGATTCCTTCGAACGCTTCGCCGGTCGGAAAATTCGCACCAACCCATTGATCTTCGATGCGGCGCAAGGTCCGCGCGACGATCGGTCCCGCGGGCAGTCCGCGGGCGATGAGGGCCCCACCGCCAATCGGCAGGCGCGGCGGCTGCCACTCGCGAATGCGGCGGGCCTCATCCGCCCTGCCGGCGAGCAGCAGCAAATCCACCGCGCAATCCGGGCCAAGGCGGTAGGAGAGTGCTTCGGGCGAGGCTTCGTCATGCGGCTGCGCGACGCAGGAGAGCCGCTTGCGCGCCTTGTTGGACAGCTTGAGCCTAACAGCGACGCTCTCTGCGACTTGGGGGGCGCGCGGCAGCAAGGCTGAAAGACGGCGAAGGCCGCTCGGCTCGAGGCCTGCCCCTCTCTCCGCGGCGAGCAGTCGCTCGAGTTCTTCAACTCGGCCTGCCGAGATCTCTGGGAGCACGGGCTTGAGAATCTCGCGGGCCAGCATGGTGGCTACCGTCATGCTCGGGTCGGTAAGCGCAAGGAGCTTCAGCAACTCATCGGCTATCCGCTCGCGCGACAATGCCATCAGGTCGTTGGCGCGGGCGGTGCACGCGTCCAGCGCATCCTGGTCCGGCTCTCCAGCCCCGAAGCGGGCGTGAAAGCGGAAAAAGCGGAGAATTCGGAGATGATCCTCGGCGATGCGCTTGAGCGGGTCGCCGATGAAACGGACATGCCGCGCCCTCAGGTCGTCGAGGCCGCCAAAATAGTCGAACAGCTCGCCGCTCGCCGGATCGGCCGAGAGCGCATTGATGGTGAAATCGCGCCGGGCCGCGTCCTCCTTCCAGTCGTCGGTGAACGCGACCGTGGCCCGGCGTCCGTCCGTCGTCACGTCCCGGCGCAACGTAGTCACTTCATAAGGATGTCCGTCGCTGACGGCAGTGACGGTGCCGTGGTCGATGCCGGTCGGCACCGCCTTGATACGCGCTGCCTCGAGGCGGCTCACAACCTCGTCGGGTTGAAGCTTCGTAGCGAGGTCGACGTCGCTGACCGGCAAGTCGAGGAGTTCGTCGCGAACCGCACCCCCGACATAGCGGGTCAAGCCTTCGTCGCCGCCGAGCGCAGCGAGCAGCCGTTGCATGCCCGGCCGCGAGCGCCACTTGTCTGGATCAAGGCTCAGCTCCACCGCAGCCTCCGCGACAGGTTGACGAGCATCGCCGCGGTCGCGCCCCAGATTCTTCGCTCGCCCCACATGATCTCGTAATAGTGCCGCTCTCGTCCCTGGAACAGCGCGCTTCGCCGTTGCTGGTTCGCCGGATCCAGGACGAAGGCGAGCGGCGCTTCGAACAGGTCGGCGACCTCGCGTTCATGTGGCCGAAGTGGCAGCCCGGGCGGGATCACCGCGACTACGGGCGTCACGATGTAGCCGGTTATGGTGCGATACTGGTCGACCTGGCCGACGACCTCCGCGGCTGAACGAGGGAGGTCGATCTCCTCATGGGCTTCGCGCAGCGCCGCGGCGACGGCGTCCTCACCATCGTCGATCCGTCCGCCCGGCAAAGCGATTTGACCGGCGTGCGTGCGCATGTCTGCGCGGCGAACGGTCAGGATCAGCCCGGGATCGGGGCGATCGGTCACCGCCACCAGGACGGCAGCATGAACGGAGGCGTTGGCGCGGACCTCGACATCGTCGCCGCCGATCAGGGGTCCTGGGCTTGGCTCGGCGAGGGAAGCGCGCAGCCGCTCGGCAATTCCGGTCACGAAGCATCCAGGGGGAAGAAGTGCCCGCTGCTCCAGACGCCCGGCGGATCCGCGCCGTCGGCGAGAGCAAGTTCCGCGAGCTCGTAATAGACCGGCCGCGCGAGCTCGGCCTCAAGGCCGTGACGGACGAGCAGGCGGGGCGAGGGGCCTTGGTCTGTCTCGACGATCTGCAGGGGATGATCGGCGTCGAGGATCACCGCATCGCCGCTGTCCAGGCGGAAGGCGATTACACCGTCGCGGCCTTCGCCTTCGCTATGCAGTTCGACGGCGCGGAACGCGGTGCTCTCCACTTCGATGTCGAGCTTTTCGACTGGGGTGACGAGGACGTGACTGCCGTCCGCCTCGCGCCGTAGGATGGTCGAGAAGAGGCGGACCATCGCTTCCCGCTCGATCCGCCTTCCCTGATGGTACCAGGTGCCGTCCCGGGCGATCCGCATGCCGGATTGGCCGCAATGATCGGGGTTCCAGCGATCGACCGGCGGCAGGCGGCGCTCGTCGAGCAGCTGCTGAAGTTGCGAAAGGCTGACGCCTTGCAAGTCGATCGGTGGGCGGCTCTCGGGCACGGCTCCACTAGGCACGCGAAGGCAGGCGAGGCAATCCAAAGCCTTGCGCGAGCGCCTCTGCTCGGTCAGTCGGTGGCGCATGACGCCACAGCGCACCGCGATCGTCACCGGCGCTGCCCGACGGGTGGGGCGAGCGATCGCCGATGCCCTTCTCGCCGACGGGTGGGCCGTAGTCGCGCACGTGCATCATGAGAATGACGACGTGCCTGCCGGCGCGGCCAAGGGCGTCGCGGACCTTGTGGACCCTGGCTGTGCCGAAACGATCTTTGCGGCGGCGGAGGGGCTGCCGCCGGTGCGTTTGCTGGTGAACAATGCCGCGCGCTTCGCCTGGGACGGGTTTGGCGAGTTCAACGCTGGCGAGTTCGACACGCACATGGCGGTCAACGTGCGAGCGCCGGCGCTGCTGATCGAGCGCTTTGCGGCAGTGCAAGAGAATGAGCGGGATTCGCTGATCGTGAACATCCTGGACGCCAAGCTGGCCGCGCCGAACCCCGACTATCTCAGCTATACTCTGTCCAAGCAGGCGCTTGCCGGCTTGACCGAACTGGCGGCGCGCGCACTTGGGCCCCGCGGGATCAGGGTCAACGCGATCGCGCCTGCGCTGATGCTTCAGTCGCCGGGGCAGAGCGAGGAGAATTTCAAAAGGATGCACGGCCACAATCCACTAGGGCGCGGCGTATCACCGGCGGAGGTCGTCGAGGCGCTGGGCTATTTCGTCGGGGCGCAGTGCGTCACCGGCCAGACCATTGTCATCGACGGTGGGCAGCGGTTCCTTGGGCTGGAGCGCGACGTACAGTTCATGGAGGGCGAATGAGCGAGCCTAAGCTGGTGGGGCTGGTACCCGAGCGGCTGCGCGTCCGAAGCGCGCGTATCCTGCTGGAAGGCATGGAAGTGGTTACCGACATCGGCTTCCACGACTTCGAGGTCGGAGCGCCGCAGCGGCTGCTGGTGACGGTTGAAATCTGGCTTGAGGACAGGGACCTTCCGGCTGAAGACGATCCGGAGCTTGCCTGGAATTATGACTTCCTCCGCAGGGAGGTCGAAGAGGTTGCGAAAACCCGGCGATTCAACCTGCAGGAGACTTTCGCCCACGTGGTGTTCGAGCGTCTGGCTGCTTTCCGTGGTGTCCGGGATCTCAGGGTCCGCACGTCGAAGCCGGACGTCTATGCGGACGCGCAGGGCGTCGGTGTTGAAATTGCGTCCTTTTCCGGAGTTTGGCCCGACGCTTAGATGATGTTTGCGCGAAAGGGGGTTTCACGCCTTCCGCCTCTGGAACAAAATCCGTTGCGCGGCCTTTGAGCCAGTTATAAGGAAGCGCGCTTGCCGCTGATGTCATGGTATTACATCGGCGGATCCAAGAAGCGGCAGGGCGCGCGTCGGAACGCCCAGTCTTGGCCGCGGGCAACCGCGGCGTGTCGAGGAGAATTGCGGGTTAAATGTCCTACGCGCAACGCAAAGAGCTGACCGGCAACCGGACGTTCTCGATCGTGATGACTGCTGCCGTCGTGGGCGGCCTGATGTATGCGATCGTGACCGGCCTTGCTTACCAGGTCATCAAGAAGACGGCTGAGGACCTCAAGGTCGTCGATATCGAGCAGCCGCCGCCCCCTCCGCCGGAGGAGCCGCCTCCCCCGCCGAAGGATATGCCCAAGGTCCCGCCGCCGCCGATGACGCCGCCGCCGGTGGTCAGGATCAATACGCCAGAGCCGCCGATCCGGACGGTCGAAGCGCCGCCGGTGCTTCCGCCGGTCGCTCCGCCGGTCATGTCGCCGCCCCGCCCGCCGGCGCCCCCGGCTCCGGCACCGGCGCCGCGCAAGGTCCAGTCGGCGCAGAGCTCGAAGGGTGACCTTCGCGGCCTGTTCACCGGCGATGACTACCCTGCCGCAGCCATGTCTTCGGGTGCGGAGGGAACTGCCCAGGCGCAGCTGACGATTGGCGCTGACGGCCGCGTGACCGGGTGCAACATCATCCGTTCGGCCGGCAACGGTGCCCTGGATTCGGCGACCTGCAACATCCTGCGCCGCCGCGCCAAGTTTACCCCAGCGCGCGACAGCAACGGCAATGCGACGACGGATACGATTACGACGCCGCCCATTACCTGGCGTCTCGAAGGCTAATCACACTTTAGATCGTCTGAACCCAGATATTTTCAGAAGGAAGTTCGAGCATGCAAGAAGCAGCACACGGTGGTGAGAGCCCTTATGGCCTCCTCCCGGCTCTCCAGCAGGGCGGTATCATCGCTTGGTCGGTGTTCATCATCCTCGTCGGAATGTCGATTTTCTCATTCTACATTCTCTTTACGAAGCTGATGCAGCAGCAGAAGATCATCAGCCAGGGCCGCAAGGTCCGGTCCAGCTTCTGGAATTCCAGCAATCTGCGCGAAGCCGCGACGAAGCTGGATGACCGCAGCGCCTACCGCTCCATCGTCGACGACGCGCTCGTCGCCCAGGACCAGCACGGCAAGCTGACCGACCCGATCGACCAGCATGACTGGATGGCCAACAGCCTGGCGCGCAGCCAGGGTGCGATCGGCGCCCGTCTCGGCGAAGGCCTGGCCTTCCTCGCGACCGTCGGTTCGACCGCGCCGTTCATCGGCCTGTTCGGTACCGTCGTCGGCATCTACCGCGCGCTGATCAAGATCGGTGCTGCTGGCCAGGCGTCGATCGACGCGGTCGCCGGCCCGGTCGGTGAGGCGCTCATCATGACCGCGCTCGGCCTGGTCGTCGCGGTTCCGGCTGTGCTTGCCTACAACTGGCTGATCCGCCGCAACAAGTCGATCATGGAAGACCTCGCGGCCTTCACGAACGACCTTCACGGCTATCTGATGTCTGACGGCAAGGTGAAGCCGCAGCTCGGCGGCCGCACGGGTCCGGCCGTCAAGGAGACTGCCGCGACCAAGACTGGCGGAGCCCCGACGCAGCCGGGCAGCGAACCGCTTCGTACCGGCCGCACCCAGAGCTCCGCTCAGGCGACGCCGACCGTCAAGTAAGCAGCAAAACGGGCGGAGCCCGGCTCATGCAGCCGCGGTTCCGCCCCGTTTGAAGCAGGAAAGAAACCAGCCGTATGGCAGGAACAGTAATCCAAGACGGCGATGAAGACGCCGCCATGTCGGACATCAACGTCGTTCCGTTGACCGACGTCATGCTGGTGCTTCTGATCATCTTCCTGATCACCGTGCCGGTCGTAGTCCAGCAGGTGCCCGTCGAAATTCCGAAGCTCCGCTATGAGCCGACGACGACCAAGCCGGAGAACGTCTCGCTGAGCGTTCGCAGCGGCCCTGGCGGTGCTTGCGAAGTCTACTGGCTGCTTGAGAAGGTCGACCAGAAGCAGCTGCTCGACAAAGCGGTCAAGAAGCTGGAAGACCAGATCAAGGCCGTCGGCGGCACCGCGAACATCACCGAAGACAATATGCCGGAAGCGCATATTCGTGGTGACGTGAACACCCAGTACAAGTGCATCGGTGCAGCGATCGTGACGATGCAGGCAGCAGGTTTCCAGCGCGTCGGATTCATTTCCGAGCCGCCTGCGAACAACGCTGCAGGTTAGGAGTAGCTCGCCATGTCAATGCAGACCACTAGCGACAATAACAGCGGCGAGCCGATGCTGGACATCAACGTGACGCCGCTGATCGACGTCATGCTGGTTCTCCTGATCATGTTCATCATCACCCTGCCGATCCAGACTCATGCCGTGAAGCTGGACCTGCCCCAGGCGACGAACGAGCCGCCGCCGCCCGTCGATCCGGTGAAGAACACGGTCGGCGTGACGGCGCAGGACCAGATCACCTGGAACGGCAATCCGATCAACGCCGCCCAGCTGCGCGAATATCTCGACGTTACGCAGCAGATGAACCCGGTTCCCGAGCTGCACCTGCAGCCGGACGCGACTGCGCGCTACGAGACGGTTGACCAGGTGCTGGTCATCACCAAGCAGGCGCACGTCCAGAAGATGGGCTTCGTCGGCAACGAATATTACCAGAACGTCTTCTAAGCGCGCGCGCTTAGAGGCGGAGAGGGCGGTTCCTTCGGGAGCCGCCCTTTTCATATGTCCAGCATACTGGCGCTCGAGAAACTGCCATGCCATTGCTCGCACCAATGAATGACCAGCGCCGCTTCGCCGTCGTCATCCTTGCCGCCGGGCAGGGCACGCGCATGCGCTCCGACACCCATAAGGTCTTGCACCCGATCGCCAGCAGGCCGCTGCTGCTCCACCTGCTCGACTGCGTCGATGCGCTCGGTGCCGAGAACAGGGTTGTCGTCGTCGGCAAGGGCCGCGAGCAGGTCGAGAAGGCGATCAACGGGCGCAACGTTTCGATTGCGATCCAAGCAGAGCAGAAGGGCACGGGTCATGCCGTGCAGCAGGCCGAGGAAGCACTCCGCGCCTATGACGGTCCGGTCATCATCCTCTACGGCGATACCCCATTCGTCGAAGCCGATACGTTGCGGCGGATGCTCGACCGCCTTGAAGGTGACGACGGCCCGGGCATCGTCGTGCTCGCCTCTCGGCCCGACGATCCGCTGAAGTACGGGCGCATCATCCTTGGCGAAGGGGACCGCATCGCCAAGATGGTCGAGTATAAGGATGCGACCGAGGCAGAGCGCGCGGTGCGCTTGTGCAATTCGGGCATGATGGCCGTCCGCGGCCCGGACCTGTTCCGCTGGCTTACGAAGGTCGGCAACGACAATGCGGCGGGCGAATACTACCTCCCTGACATCGTCAACATCGCGGCTGCGGAGGGTCGCGAGGCGGTGGTGATTGAGGGCGATCCGTACGAGACGGCGGGCGTGAACAGCCGCGCCGAGCTCGCACATCTGGAGCTGGAATGGCAGCGGCGCCGGCGCGAGCAGGTGCTCGACGAAGGCGCGACGTTGATCGATCCGGAAAGCGTCTGGTTTGCCTACGACACCAAGCTCGGCCGCGACGTCACGGTCGAGCCGCACGTCGTCTTCGGTCCGGGGGTGCAGGTGGGCGACGGCGCGACCATCCATGCATTCAGCCATATCGAAGGAGCGAGCATCGGGGCGAAGGCGAGCATCGGCCCGTTCGCGCGGATCCGGCCCGGCACGCGGCTGGCCGAGCGGACCAAGGTCGGCAATTTTGTCGAGCTGAAAAAAGCGACGGTCGGCGAAGGCGCCAAGGTCAATCACCTGTCGTACGTCGGCGACACGGCGGTCGGCGCGCGCGCCAACATCGGCGCCGGCACGATCACCTGCAATTATGACGGCTTCGGCAAGTATCAGACCGACATTGGCGAGGGTGCGTTCATCGGCTCGAACACGGCGCTTGTTGCGCCGGTGAGGGTTGGTCAGGGGGCAATCGTCGGCGCCGGATCCGTGATCACGCGCGACGTGGAGCCGGATAGCCTGGCCGTCGAACGCAATGAACAGAAGACGATCGCCGGCTGGGCGCGGCGGTTTCGTGAACGAATGACCGGGAAGGCGGCCGAGTAGATGTGCGGAATTGTCGGGATCGTCGGCACCAGCGACGTAGCGCAGCGGCTGTTCGACGGGCTGAAGCGGCTTGAATATCGGGGCTACGACTCGGCGGGCATCTGTACGATCAACAATGGCGCGCTCGAGCGGCGCCGGGCGGAAGGCAAGCTCGACAATCTCGCCCGTGAGCTGCAGGCCGAGCCGCTCCGCGGGATCACCGGGGTTGCGCATACGCGCTGGGCGACACACGGGGCACCGACGGTCAGCAACGCCCATCCGCATATCATCGGCGGCGTGGCGCTGGTCCACAACGGCATCATCGAGAATTTCAAGCCGCTTCGGGACGAGCTGATTGCCGAGGGACGCGAGTTCAGGAGCGAGACCGATACCGAAGTCGTCGGCCACCTCGTCGCTCGTGAGATCGAGCGCGGCGCCGGGCCGCAGGACGCGGTCGCGACCGTTCTGCCGCGGCTGACGGGCGCATTCGCGATCGCATTCCTGTTCCGCGATCACCCCGACCTGATCATCGGCGCACGGCGCGGGGCGCCGCTGACCGTCGGCTATGGCGACGGTGAGAATTACCTCGGCTCCGACGCACTTGCGGTTGCGCCGTGGACCCAGCGTATTGCCTATCTCGACGAGGGCGACTGGGCGGTGGTTCACCGCGACCACATCGAGATCTTCGACGCCAACAACAATCGCGTCGAACGCGAGGTCGTCCAGTCCGGCGCGTCGTCGGCGCCGGTCGAGAAGGGCAATTACCGCCACTACATGCAAAAGGAGATCTTCGAGCAGCCGATCGTGGTTGCCCAGACGCTCCAAAGCTATGTCCGGCCATTCGAAGGCGAGGTCGCGCTGCCGACCGGCGACCTTGATCTTGCCGAGGTCAACAGGGTCACCATCGTCGCCTGCGGCACGAGCTATTATGCGGGGCTCGTCGCAAAATATTGGATCGAGCAGTTCGCGCGCGTGCCGGTCGACATCGATGTGGCATCCGAGTTCCGCTACCGCCAGCCGGTGCTGGAGCCGGGCGGCCTGGCGCTGTTCATCAGCCAGTCGGGCGAGACGGCGGACACGCTGGCGGCGCTGCGGCATGCTCGAGCGGAGCAGCAGCGCATTGCCGTTGTGGTCAACGTGCCGACCAGCTCAATGGCGCGCGAAGCGGACCTGTTGCTGCCGACGCATGCGGGGCCGGAGATCGGCGTCGCATCGACCAAGGCGTTCACGTGCCAGCTCGCGGTGCTTGCGGCGCTCGCGGCCAACCTAGCGCGCGCGAAGGGGCGTCTGAGCGGCGACGAGGAGCGCGATGTCGTCGAGAATCTGCAGATGGCCCCGGCTGCGCTCAACGCTGCGCTCAACCATGACGACGATATTGCAGCGATGGCGCACCTCGTCGCTCCGGCTCGCGACGTGCTCTACCTCGGCCGCGGGCCCGATTACCCGATGGCGCTCGAAGGTGCGCTGAAGCTCAAGGAAATCAGCTACATCCACGCCGAAGGTTATGCCGCGGGCGAGATGAAGCATGGGCCGATCGCACTGATCGACGACAATGTGCCGGTCATCGTCCTCGCCCCGTCAGGGCCGCTGTTCGAGAAGACGGTCAGTAACATGCAGGAGGTCCGCGCCCGCGGCGGCAAGATCGTCCTGATCAGCGACGCCGAAGGGATTGCCGAAGCGGGCCATGGCTGCATTGCGACCATCGAGATGCCGCGCGTGCATCCGTTGATCGCACCGCTCGTCTATGCCGTACCGGTGCAGCTGCTCGCCTACCATGTGGCGGTGCTCAAAGGCACCGACGTCGATCAGCCGCGCAACCTGGCCAAGAGCGTTACCGTCGAGTGAGGAGTCTCTAGACCGAGACTTCGTTCATCGTCGTCAGTTCGGGCTCCGGCAGGCGGTCCTTGAACTGAGCCTTCAGCTCCTTCTTGCGCGCGGCGAGCTGCTCACCGATCGCGTCGAGGTCGAGCTTGCCCTTGCGCGCCTGCGAGAAGATGCCGCCGGCACCTTCCTCCTCCTCGACATGATGCTCGATTTCTTCCTGGAGCACCTTCACCTTGGTGTCGAAGAAGTCGTCAGACCCGCTTTCATTCGCTTCAATTTCCGCGATCATCAGCTTGGCCGCGTCGTGTTCGACATAACCTTCCTTGATGTCCTCTTCGTCCACCACCTCTTTGCAGGCCGGGTAGAAGATTTCCTCTTCGAGCATCGAGTGGATCGTCAACTCGAGGCAGATCTGCCGCGCAAGCTTTTGCTTTCGCCCGTCGCCCTTGGCTGATTCGAAGTCCTTGAACAGCTTTTCGACTTCGCGATGGTCTTCCTTGAGAAGCGCAATGGCGTCCTGGGATTTGCTCTCGGCCATTTGGCTCGTCTCCTGTTGATCTTTCAGGAGGCGAAACAAACCGGCGTGCTCGTATGTTCCTGCCGGCGCGATGCGTCATGAGAATGTCACATTGGCCAAGGGCGCAAGCCTCGACTGGAAGGCCGCAGGCTATCTGATCTCGATCGCCAGCGTCCTGTTTCTGGGGGCGGTCGCCGCAGCGAAGGAAAATCCGCCTTCCTGGTATTATCCCGCGCTGATCATCGGCATGCTGACTTCAATCGCCGGCATGGGCTGCCGCTACATGGCGCACCTGCACCAGAAGCGGGAGATCGCGAGGGCGAAGCAGGGCGGCGCCTAGCGCGGATTGTCGCCGCTGCTTTCGGGCTCCGCTGCCTCGGCAGCTGGCTCGCTGGGCTTCTTGTCGAGCTCCAGCCAATCGCGGGCGGGCAGGTGGTGGATCATGTCCATGACTTCGAATTCAAGCCCACCCGGCTGCCAAGTGTCGCTGTTCCACAAGGCGACGACGCCGCTTTTCTTCTGCGGGTCGAAGAGGATGAAGGAGCGGTAGCCGCGGATGCCGCCGCGGTGGCCGACGATGCGGTGACCCGCATAATCGTAGCTGCGCCAGCCGTATCCGTACCAGGCGGTGCCGATGCGCTCGAGGAACTTGCGGAGGCGGGCCCGTTCGCCGGGCGTCTTCACATAAGGCGCATGGAGGATCCTGAGTGCCTTGGCGTCGAGCACGTCGGGCATGTCACCCATTTGGGCGATCATCCACAGGGCCATGTCCTTGATGTTGCTGTTGACGCCGCCGGCGGCCGGAACCTTGTAGTAAGTATCGACAATCGGCGCCGGACGGCGGCCACTGAAGTGGGGACGAGCCCAGCTTCGGTTCGATTGAAGCCCTGCCATCGAGACGCTGCCGCTGGTCATGCCGATGGGATTGAACAGCTTGCGCTTGACCGCCTGTTCGTAAGGCATGCCGGTGACGCGCGACACCGCTTCGCTGGCCGCGTCATAGGCGACGTTCTGATAGGCCCAGCAGGTCTTGGGCGCGCAGATGCCGTCGAGGGTGACCAGCTGCGATCTAAGGAAGCTCGGGTCCTGTCCTTCCTCGAGCTTGTTGTCGAAGGCATGCCGGTAGAGGCCGAGGCGGTGGGACAGGACGTCGCCGACAGTTGCGACATTTTCATTGCCGCGGGGGAGGTGAAGGTCTGGGGCGTAGTTGGCGATCGGCGCGTCGAGGTCGATCTTGCGTTCTTGAGCGAGCTTCACAACCATCGTCGCGCCGAGGCCCTTGGATACCGAGGCCCAGCGGAAGACCGTCTGCGGTGTGACCGGATCGCCCGAGCCCGCCAGCGTTTCACCATAGCCCTTGAGGAAGGTGATCCGCCCGTTTTCGACGATCCCCACCGCGAGTCCGACCATGGTCGGACGTTGCATCAGAGCCTGCAGGCGACGGTCTATCGCGTCATAGTCGATGTCCTGGCGTGCGGCCGTCGAGACTTTGCCGAGGGTAACTTGTGCGGCAGTGGGCTTGGGCGTGTCCTGGCCCGCAGAGTCCGGGCGCAAGACCAGCAGCGACCCGGCAACGACAGCGGCCAGCGTGCTGAGCCCAAAGACATGACCGAGCTTCAAAGGAAATTTCTCCCAACCCCGGAAGCATCTGTGGCGGGCCCGGAGTCGGCTCTCAAGACGCTTCAGCTGTGTTGCGGTGAAGCGAGTCGGTTGCGCGACGAACTGCGCTGCTGCTGGAAATGACGAGACGCGTCGCGTAGACGCGGCCGAATGCGATTTCTCTCGACGGTCATCTGGGCACTGTTGGCGGTGGTGATCGCCCTTTTCGCCTACCGCAATTGGGCAGACGTCACGCTCAACCTGTGGGGCAACATCCAGGCCGATGTGAAGATACCGGTGCTGCTGTTCACCTTTTTCCTGCTCGGCTTCCTGCCGACATGGCTACTAATGCGTGCGAGGCTTTGGGGGTGCAGGCGCCGGCTGGAGGCGGTGGAGCGGACGCGTGCGTCAATCGGTCCGGCGGAGCCGCCCGCTGTGCAGGAACCGATCGTCGAATGAACCCGATCTTCGTCGCGATCGACACGCCGGAGCTGCCCCGCGCGATGGAGATTGCGCAGGCGGTTCGGGACCATGCAGGGGGGCTGAAGCTCGGGCTGGAGTTCTTTTCGGCTCACGGGCCCGGCGGCGTAAGCGAAGTGGCGTCGCTTGGACTGCCGATCTTTCTCGACCTGAAGCTGCACGACATTCCGAACACTGTCGCCAAGGCGGTCAAGGCGCTTGGCCCTATTAATCCGGCGATCCTCACAGTGCATGCGGCAGGGGGCGGGGCGATGTTGCGGGCCGCGAAAGAGGCGGCTTCGGCGGTTACCAAAGTGGTCGGGGTGACCGTTTTGACCAGCCTCGACGAAGCCGATCTGCGGGAGGCGGGCGTGAGCGGGTCTCCTGCGGAGCAGGTCCAGCGCCTCGCGGCACTCGCACGCAAGTCCGGGATCGACGGGATCGTCTGCTCGGGCGCGGAAGTCGGTGCGGCGCGTCGGGCATGGGGCGACGGCTTCTTCGTCGTGCCGGGGGTCCGTCCAGCCGGGGCGGAAGTCGGTGACCAGAAGAGAGTGACGACGCCGGCACAGGCGCTGGAAGACGGGGCGTCGGTGCTGGTTATCGGCCGGCCGATCACCGGCGCCACCGATCCTCGGCAGGCGATCATGGACATTGCCGCGTCCCTGGCGCAGACGCCCGCCTGAAATCTTAGGAAGCGAAGACGATGAGCTGGTTGAGCCGAGTCCGCAGCGGCATTCCCTTCTTGCCGAAGCGGCAGAGCGTGGAGAACCTTTGGCACAAATGCTCCAAGTGCAGCACGATGGTGTTCGTCAAAGAGTGGGAAGAGAATTACAGCGTCTGCCCGCGCTGCAACTTCCACGACCGGATCGGGCCGCCGAAGCGCTTCGAGCAATTGTTCGACGCCGGGCAGTATGAACTGCTGCCGGCGCCGGAGGTCCGCGAGGACCCGCTGCGGTTCAAGGACACCAAGCGCTACACCGATCGCCTGAAAGCGGCCCGATCCGCGAACGGTGAGCGGGACGCGCTGGTGAATGCTCGGGGCAGGATCGACGGGCACAAGGTGATCGTCGGCGTGCAGGATTTCGCGTTCATGGGCGGCTCGATGGGGATTGCCGTGGGCGCCGCATTCGTCGCCGGCGTGCGCGCGGCGATTGCCGACAAATGCCCCTACATACTCTTCACGGCTGCGGGCGGTGCGCGGATGCAGGAGGGCATCCTCAGCCTGATGCAGATGCCCAAGACGACCGTCGCGCTCGCGGAGCTCAAAGAAGCGGGGCTGCCTTACATCGTCGTGCTGACGGACCCGACGACGGGCGGGGTCACGGCATCTTATGCGATGCTGGGCGACGTGCAGATCGCCGAGCCGGGCGCGCTGATCGGTTTCGCCGGGCAGCGGGTGATCGAGCAGACCATCCGCGAAAAGTTGCCGGAAGGGTTCCAGCGTGCGGAGTATCTGCTCGAGCACGGCATGATCGACATGGTCGTGTGGCGCGGCGACCTGAAGGAGAAGCTGGCGCTGCTGATCGGGTACCTGGCGCCGGAGACGAAAGAGGCCGCCTGATGGCGGACTTTGCTCGGTCGGAGCATCCTGACGTCCAAGCGCAGCTGAACCGCCTTTCGAAGACATCGCCGCTTGGAGACCGGCTTGGCCTCGAACGCGTGTCCGCGGTGCTTGAGCGGCTCGGCCGGCCGCAGGACCAGCTCCCGCCCGTGTTCCATGTCGCCGGGACCAACGGCAAAGGATCGACGGTTGCCTTCCTCCGCGCGGCACTCGAGGCGGCCGGCCATAAAGTGCATGTGTTCACCAGCCCGCATCTGGTGCGGTTCAACGAACGGATCAGGGTTGCCGGCAAGCTGATCGAGGACGAGGCGCTCGCCGCCACGCTGGCGGAGGTCATCGATGCGGGCGAGGGGATCGAGCCAAGCTTTTTCGAAGTCGCGACAGTGGCGGCATTCGTGGCTTTCGCGCGCGAGCAGGCGGATGCCTGCGTGCTGGAGGTCGGCCTCGGCGGGCGGTTGGATGCGACCAACGTGATCGATTGCCCGCTGGTGACGGGAATCACGAACCTGGGGCTGGATCACCAGCAGTTCCTTGGAAACTCGCTGCCGGAGATCGCGGGTGAGAAGGCGGGCATTGCGAAGCGCGGCGTGCCGCTGGTGACGCAGCCTTATCCAGCTGCTGCGGCGAGCCGGGTCGGGGAGATCGCTCATGAGCGCGCCGCGCTCTGGCTGCCGCGCGGCGGTGAGTGGGACGCGATCGCTCAGCAGGGCAAGCTCCGCTACCACGATCACCGCGGTGAGATCGAACTGCCGCTCCCGAGATTGGCGGGGCGTTTTCAGACGATGAATGCAGCGCTGGCGGTCGCGATGCTCCGCCACCAGGACGCACTTCGGGTGCCCTTGTCAGCCATGGCGGCGGGAATCGGCTGGGCCGACTGGCCGGCACGGCTGCAGCGGCTGAATCAGGGCCCGCTCACCGGCGAGCGCGAGGTGTGGCTGGACGGCGGTCACAACCCGAGCGCCGCCCGCCAAGTCGCCGCGTTCGTGAAGCAGAAGTTCGCGGACGGACGCCCGCTGCACCTTGTTTTCGCGAGCCTATCGACGAAGGACCCGCGGGGAATGCTCGAGCCGTTCAGCACGCTGGTCGCTGGAGTGCACATGGTCCCCATTCCGGAGCACGCCTGCTTTCCACCGGTCGAGCTGTTGGAAGACGCTAGGGGACTCGGCCTGAGGGCCGAGGCTCACGAGGGGGTCGCAGACGCGCTCGAGCAAATACCGGCTGGAGCGCGGGTGCTGATCTTCGGCTCGCTTTACCTCGCGGGGAGCGTGCTTAAGGCGAACGATCAAGTTCCGGACTGAACGGGTTTTCCCGTTTCCTGCTGGGGATGTTCGGCACGGACGTCCCCGCTGCCCTCGACACCGGCGGTGCCAATCGACTGGTCGATGAGTCCGGCCCGCATCATGATCCAGAAGAGGATGATGCCCGGAAGCGCCGCTGCGGTTGTGAGCAGGTAGAAGTTCACATAACCCATGGCATCGATCAGCGAGCCCGCGGTGGTGCCGGTCAGGAACCGTCCGACGATGCTCGCTGCCGCCGAGATCAAGGCATATTGGGACGCGGTGAAGCGCAGGTCGCAAAGCGCCGAGAAATAAGCGACGACACAGACGCCGCCGATACCGCTGGCCGTGTTCTCGAACCCGATGGCGGCGGCCATACCGATGTTGCTGTGGCCGCTCATCGCCAGCAGCGCGAAGCTGAAGTTGGAGACCGCCATCAGGATGAGGCTGATCAGAACCGAACGCTTCATTCCGAGCTGGGCGTAGAGGATGCCGCCGATGAAGATGCCGATCAGATAGGCCCAGAAGCCAACGCCGACATCCCAGATAGCGATCTCGTCATTCGTGAACCCGAGATCGTCGAAGAGCAGGCGGAAGGTGAGGTTCGCGAGCGTGTCACCGATCTTGTGCAGCAGGATGAAGAGCAGGACGAGGAACGCGCCCTTGCGCTGGAAGAACTCCACAAACGGCCGCCAAACGGCAGCGACGGCACCCCCGACGCCTTTGCGTTCGCTCCGGACGTGCCGCCGTTCGGGTTCGCCCATGATCAGAGCCGTCAGCATCGCGGGGAGAGCCAAGGCCGCGCAGGCGAGGTAGGCGGCCTCCCAGCCTTGGCGGGCGGCGACGACCAACGCTAGCGCGCCGGCCCCGGCCGAGCCGATCCGCCAGCCGTACTGCGACATGCCTGAGCCGACGCCGAGCTGCCGCGGCTCAAGAATCTCAATGCGATAGGCGTCGATGACGATATCGAAGCTGGCGCCGGCAATGCCCAGCAGGATCGCGGCAGTCACGACGCCGCTGATTCCATCCGCGGGATCGACCAGGGCGAGATTGGCGACAGCGGCGATCACCAGCGCCCCTGTGACCAGCATCCACGAAACGCGCTGCCCGAGGCGGCCGAGGACCGGCAGGCGAACGCCGTCCACGATCCACGCCCAAAGAAATTTGAAGTTGTAAGCCAGGAAGACCAGCGTGAAGGCGGTGATCGTCGACTTGTCGATGCCGCCCTGCTTGAGGCGCGTCGTCAGCGTCGCGCCGATCATCGCATAGGGAAAACCTGACGAGATGCCGAGGAAGAGCGCCGCGAGAGGTGCGGATTCGGTGTACGGGCGCACACCCGCCGGCAGCACAGCCCGCCAGCCCGATACCTCTTGCGCCTGTGCTTCCGCCATCGATGAACCCCCTTGCAACCTGATTGCCGCCGAAGATTAGCCAGCTTTCACGGGCTGCCTAGCCCCGCGATGAACGGAAGCTCTTTAGCTGTCGCCGTCGGTGGCGATGAACAGCTCTACGCCCTTCGGCGGCTTGACCTTTTCACCTTGCATGTGGCGATCGACGCATTCGATCGCCTTGCACAGCTGGCGTTCGCTGTAAGGCTTGAGCACGCAGCCAATTGCGAACTCGGCGGCGCTTGGGAATGCGTGACCCGTTGCGAAAAGCGTGGGGATGCCCTTCTTTTTCGCGACGCGGGCGAGGTCGATGCCCGTCTGGTCCTTCTTCAGGCGAACGTCGCTGAGGATCAGGTCGACCTGCTCGCGGTCGATGATCTCTAGCGCTTCTTCGAGGTCGTCGACCGTCGCTACGACCTCGTAGCCTGCGTCGCCGAGCATATTTTCATTCTCGAAGGCGGTCAGCGGTTCATCCTCGACGATGAGGATGCGCTTGACGACGCGCTTGCGCTTCCCGAACAGCATGTGAAACCCCAATGACCTCGCCACCGCAACGTCCGAATAAGCGTCAAGTGCCGCCGACGCGCAAGCGAGGCCGCGCTGTGCCCGCCGCGCCACAACCACGCGAGGGCGGGGCGCAGCGCATCGCCAAGCTCCTCGCCCGCGCCGGTATAGCATCGCGCCGTGAGATCGAGCGGATGATCGCCGACGGGCGCATCAGCCTCAACGGGGAAAAGCTGACCACGCCGGCAACGCTTCTGGAGAGCCTGGAAGGCGTGACAGTCGACGGAAAGGCGGTGCGTCCGGCAGCGGCGACACGCTTGTTCCGGTTCTACAAGCCGCAGCGAGCCATCACCGCAGAGCGGGATCCCAAGGGACGCCCGACGATCTACGACAAGCTGCCCTCCGGGCTGCCGCGGTTGATGCCAGTTGGGCGGCTGGACTTCCTGACCGAGGGCCTGCTGCTGCTGACGAACGATGGCGAGCTGAAGCGTCAGTTGGAGCTTCCGCGCACGGGAATCGTCCGCACCTACCGTGCGCGAGCCTTCGGTGAGGTGACGCAGGCGCAGCTCGAGGATCTGGCGGATGGCGTCACGATCGAAGGCATGCATTACGGCTCGATCAACGCGAACCTGGAACGGAGAACCGGGCGCAACTGCTGGATCGAGATGAGCCTTACGGAAGGCAAGAACCGAGAAGTGCGGCGGGTTCTCGAGCATTTGGGGCTACAGGTGTCGCGGCTGATCCGGACCTCTTACGGGCCGTTCACGATTGCGGGCATGGAGCCGGGGGACGCGGACGAGATCGCCGCCAGCGATATCGGCGCATTCCGCAAAACGCTGGGATGAGGATCATCGCCGGCGAATGGCGCGGGCGAACCATCGACGCGCCGCAGGGGGGCACGCGTCCGACTGCCGACCGCGTTCGCGAAGCCCTGTTCTCGATGCTGATAAGCCGTCTCGGCAGTTTTGATGGACTGCGCGTCGCGGACCTGTTCGCCGGGAGCGGCGCATTCGGCCTCGAAGCCCTGTCGCGTGGCGCCGCGACGGCCACATTCGTCGAAAACGATGCCGCTGCAGCCGCGGTGATCAAGCGCAACGCGGAAAAGCTCGGCGCGACTGAGCGGACACGCGTTTTGTTGGGCTCGGCGCTGGCATTGCCCCGCAGCGAACCGTTCGACCTGGTTTTTGCAGACCCGCCCTATGCGAGCGGATCAGGCACGGAAGTTGCCCAGGCTATCCAGCAAGCGGGCTGGGCTGCGGCCGGGGCGTGGATCGCGATAGAGACAAGCCGCGGGGAGCCGGTCGAGCCGGGCTCCCTAGCGGTCGATGCGGTCCGCGAAGCGGGGCGCGCGCGGCTTACGCTTCTGCGCTGCCCTTAGACTGCTTGGCGGCTTCGCGGATCTCGTCGAATTCATTGGCGAGACGGCGGCCGATCGCCGCAGCCGCGGCTTTGCCGGCTTCCTTGACGGCCTTGCCCGCCTTCTTGCCACGGCGCCCGTCCTGACTGTTGAACCCGTGCTCAGCCAGAGCGGCGAGGGCGGCGGTGGCCGCCACAGCCATCAGCTCGGCGACGAGCGGGCTCTGAAGCAGCTTGATGAAAGCATCGCCCATGCCTTCCTTGGCCGAGGAGCCGCCGCCGTTGCCGCCGCTGGTGGAGGAGGTGGTTGCGACCGCGGTGGTCTTTTTCTCGCCGCTGCCGGTCTTGCCGCCGCTGGTGCCGCTCTTGGTGCCGCTCTTCGTTGTGGCCTTGGCCATTCTGTTCTCCTGGTTGGCTGTTGCACCTCAAACTCGCGGGAGACGGTGCGTATCCCGCGAGCGAGGTTCGGCCCAAGAAACGGGCCTATGCCGCTGGGGCCGCGCCGGGTACGCAGCGCGGCCCTCGGCAGCTACGCGCCGATATAAACGGGTGTCCCGACGTCGGTCACCGAATAGAGTTTCTTGGCAAATGACGCGGGGAGACGGACACAGCCGTGGCTGGCGGGCCGTCCCGGAATGGCGCCGGCGTGCAGCGCAATTCCGTATTGATCGATGAACTGAGTGAACGGCATCGGAGCGTTGTCGTACTTGCGCGAGCGATGCATCGTCTTCTTGGTGTGGACTGAGAAGATGCCGGTCGGCGTCGGATGCGAGCTCCTGCCGCTGGACACCGTGGTCACGGCCATCAGCGTATCGCCACGATAGAGGTAGGCGAGCTGATCGCTGAGACTGACGACGACACGTTCAGTGCCGGCGCTTTCCGGGACATCGCGCCAGACATATTGTCCGGGCTTCAAAGTCTTCGGTCCGAACGCCTCAAGCATATCGGAACGCGCCTGCACGGCGGCGTCGGTCGCCTGCATCTTGGCTTCATAAGTCTCCAGCGCGGACGCCGGCGTAATCGCAGTCGTAGTCGCAAAAACGCACGAACCCGTCAGCGCCAGCGCGAGTGCTAGCTGCTTCATTTTACACCTGAAATTAGTTGTTGACTTTTGCGGTGGAAATGCATCGGCAGCGAGTCGGGTTCCGCGGAATCGACTTGTTGCCCGTTCGGCTCCGATCAGGCGCCCCGGAAATGAACCGGGTCAGCCTCGCCGAGTTAGGTCATTCGAAAGGCAGGGTGACCGATGTCAGACCGCGAAGAGCTGGTGCAGGAAGAAAAGCGCAAGTCGCCACTTTCCGGCCGTGAAATTGAGGAAGCGAGCGAGAAATCGAGCACAAGCGCGAAGGTCGTCCACGAGGCCGTCCGCATCGAAGGCACCGAGGAAATCGAGCGGCCGGCAAGCTCGCTGTGGTGGTCCGGGCTCGCGGCGGGGCTGACCATGGGATGCTCGATGATCGGGCAGGGCCTTTTGATGGCCGAGCTTCCCGAAGCGCAGTGGCAACATCTGGTTGCGAGCTTCGGCTACACGCTCGGCTTCCTGTTCGTGACGATGGCGCGGCAGCAGCTGTTCACGGAAACGACCCTGACTGCCATGCTCCCCTTCCTGCATGGGACCCATCCGGCGCGCGATGTCGTCCGCTTTTGGGCGATCGTGTTCGCGGCCAACATGGTCGGAACGCTGCTTCTGGCGGCAGCGGCCACCATCCCTGGATTGTTTCCACGGGAGACCGTGCACGCTTTTACAAAGCTTGGCGTCGAAGCGGTTGAGCCCGGCTTCTTCGCTGTCCTGATCAAGGCGGTGTTCGCAGGGTGGCTGATCGCCCTGATGGTGTGGCTAATGCCTGCAGCTTCGTCCGCCAAGTTCCTCGTCATCGTTGCAGTCACGTGGCTGATCGCTGCGGCGAAATTTTCCCACGTCATCGCCGGTTCGATCGAAACAGCGTTCGCAGCGATGCAGGGCGATATAAGCTGGGGACAACATCTGGTCGGCTTTCTGATCCCGGCGTTCATCGGCAATTCGATCGGCGGGATCGTCTTCGTCGCGCTACTCAACCACGCGCAGGTCAAACAGGAAATCTGACGAGTTCGCGCGATCTAACATGAATTATTTCACGCAACCCGTTGATGCGGTGGGCGTTTAGGGAGCCAAGTAGCAACTGCTCTGGTTCGACAATGAATGTCTCTTCGCCCGATTGGGCCAGTTTCCCCGCGGCGCTCCAGCCCCTGAGCTCGGCGCTGCGTTCAGCTTTCAAAGCCGAGAATGGATTGCCGGCAAACTTGCTCCGGCTGCTCAGCAGGATGGGTGGTGAGTCGGGGGGCGGCCGTCCCGAGGAGCGGCGTTAGAAGCCCGTTCCTAAGGCGCGCATGAGTGCAATTGCGTCCCCTGCACCTGCCGACGACGCAGTATTATCGAAGATACACCAGCAATCTCTAGCGTCGAAGGCGCCGATCGCGGCGGCGAGTTCGTCGATGCGGTCGCGGTAACTCGAACGGTAGGCCACCGGCGATCCGTGCAGCCGCCAGTAGTTCAGTCCTCCCCATCCTCCGGGCCTTGCCGCAGCCTCGTTGAGGGCAGGATCGGCCGCGACCCGCGCCACCCGGAACTCAGTGAGGAGGGCATCGCCTTCTGAGGTGAACCAGCTGAGATGGCGCGGCTCGCATACGATCGCGGCGGCCGTTCGTCTCTGAAGGCTGGAGAAGAAGACGGTGACCACGTCAGCGTCGAACTCGAGCTTGGGCGGGAGCTGGATCAGCAGCACGGCCAGCTTGTCGCCCAACCTCCCAGCTTCGCTGATGAAGGCATCAAGTTCGTCTTCGCACCCTACGAGCTTGCGTACGTGCGTGATCGCCTTCGGCACCTTCACCGAGAAGCGAAAATCAGATGGAACGCTCTCGCGCCAGCGTTCCCAGGTCGAAAGTCGGTGGGGTCGATGAAACGAGCTGTTGATCTCGGCGACGGGAAAGTGGGCGGCATAGCGCTCGAGCCCCGAACCCTCGGTCGGGAAGACGCTCGCGAGGTCACGCGGGATCGACCATCCGGCAGTGCCGATTTTGACGTTCATGAGGGCGACAACGACGCGACCCGGCGCGCGGTTCTTTCACCCGGTCGAAGCAGGAAGGTTTCGGCCGGAACGGGCGGCCTCCTCGAACGCTGGACGGGCAAAAGGAGAAGCAAGATGTTGAGACGAATGATCTTTGCAGCCGGCATGGGCTATCTGATGCGCCGCTTCATGGGCGGGCGCGGGATGTCCCCCGGCTATTCGCGTTCGGGAATGGGCTGGGGCCGCTCCGGCTTTGGTGGCCGCGGCCGCTGGTAGTCCATGACGATCAGCCGGCCGTGACGAAGCTGTCTAAGACCTTCTTGCGGCCGGCATGTTCGAAATCGATCTCGAGCTTGTTGCCTTCGATCACGGCGATGGTTCCGTAGCCGAACTTCCCGTGGAACACGCGTTGGCCGAGGGACAAGTCGGTGCGGCCCTTGTTGCCCAGGGACACGGCTGACGCGCGTGATTCGATTACCCGCGCCGGCTCGGCGTTGAACCGGCCGCCGCTGGCGCGCTGCCAGCCGGGACCCCGAGTGCTTGCGCGGTTCGACTGAGCGGCAGCAAGGTGAGCGAACGGATCGGTCCGCCCCGACCATTGCGCCCGCCACAGGCTCTCGCCCCCCGTCATGGTGGTCTCTTCCTCGATGTGGTCCTTTGGCAGTTCGCCCAGGAACCGCGACGGTATCGAGCTGGTCCACTGACCGTAGATGCGCCGGTTCGCGGCGTGCAGGATGGTACAGCGGCGCCGCGCGCGGGTGATCGCGACGTAAGCGAGACGGCGTTCTTCCTCGAGGCTAGCGAGCCCGCCCTCGTCCAGCGCCCGTTGTGACGGGAACACGCCTTCTTCCCAGCCGGCGAGGAAAAGGGTGTCGAACTCAAGTCCCTTGGCCGCGTGGATTGTCATGATCGTGACGCGTTCGCCTTGGCGCGCCTCGTCATTGTCCATGACCAAGCTGACATGCTCGAGAAAAGCCTGGAGCGATTCATATTCTTCCATGGCGCGCGTGAGCTCGGCGAGGTTCTCGAGACGGCCCGCGCTTTCGGCCGAGCGGTCGGCCTGAAGCATTGCGGTGTAGCCGCTTTCGTCCAGCATGATCCGAGCGAGCTCGGGGTGCGGTAGCTCCGACGCCATCTGCCGCCATCGCGCAACTTCGGCGACGAAGGCTCCAAGGCTGCGGCGGGCTTGGGGAGTCAGCTCATCGCTGTCGAGGAGGGTTGCTGCGGCGAGGAGCAGCGGCTGTCCGGTCGCCCCGGCATGACGATGAATGGTCGCGATCGCTTTGTCGCCGAGTCCCCGCTTGGGCGTGTTGACGATCCGCTCGAAAGCAAGGTCGTCGGCGGGCTGGGTGATCAGGCGAAGATAGGCGATGGCATCCCGGATCTCGGCGCGCTCATAGAAGCGGAAGCCGCCGATGATCTGATACGAAAGCCCGATCGCGATGAAGCGCTCTTCGAACTCGCGGGTTTGGAACTGAGCGCGAACGAGGATGGCGATGTCGTCAAGGCTGCCGCCGGAGCGCATATGTGATTCGGCCTGCTCGCCGACGCGCCGTGCTTCTTCGGGACCGTCCCATACCCCAATGATGCGCACCTTCTCGCCTTCGCCGGTGTCGGTCCAAAGCCGTTTGCCGAGACGCCCGGTGTTGTGGGCGATCAGCCCGTCGGCCGCCGCGAGGATGTGCGAGGTCGAGCGGTAATTCTGTTCGAGGCGGATGATGGCCGCGCCCGGGAAGTCCTTTTCGAAGCGAAGGATGTTAGCGACCTCCGCCCCGCGCCACGAATAGATCGACTGGTCGTCGTCACCGACGCAGCAGAGGTTCCGGCGCGGCTCGGCGAGTAGGCGCAGCCATTCGTACTGGCCCTGGTTCGAGTCCTGATATTCGTCGACGAGAATGTAGCGGAAGCGGTCGCGATAGGCTTCGAGCACGTCGGAGTGAGTGCGGAAGATGACGAGCATGTGGAGCAGCAGGTCGCCGAAATCGCAGGCGTTCAGCGTACGCAGGCGCTGCTGGTACTGAGCGTAGAGTTCAGCGCCGCGGCCGGCGGCGAAAGCTTCCGCTTCGCCTGCGTCAATTTGCGACGGCGTCCATCCCCGGTTCTTCCAGCGGTCGATCAGGCCGGCGAGCTGACGGGCCGGCCAGCGCTTCTCGTCGAGGTTCGCGGCCTGGATCAGCTGCTTGAGCACGCGCAGCTGATCGTCGGTATCGAGGATGGTGAAGTTCGATTGCAGGCCGACCAGTTCCGCATGGGTCCGGAGCATGCGCGCGGCTACGGAGTGGAAGGTGCCGAGCCACGGCATCCCTTCAATCGCGCCGCCGGAGATGCGGGACACGCGCTCCTTCATCTCGCGCGCCGCCTTGTTCGTGAAGGTGACGGCCAAGATCTGGCTTGGCCATGCCCGGCGGCTGGCAATCAGGTGCGCAAGGCGAGCGGTCAGCGCGGACGTCTTGCCTGTGCCGGCGCCGGCCAGGACCAAGACGGGCCCCTCGGTGGTGAGCACAGCCTCCCGCTGCGGCGGGTTGAGCCCGTGAAGATAGGGCGGATCGTGGGCGAGAGTGGCGGATTCGGGCACAGGTCCGAAGTAGGGGGAGGGGAACGGAACGGCAACCGAGGAGGCGCGATCCGGCAGTTGCGGGAAGGTTCCCCTGATTGTGCCCGATATCCACGGTATCCACAGGGTCAACCCCGCATTTTCCGCTTCCGCGACTCGGCAGCGAGGAGCATAAGGAATGGGTGATCGGGACGGCGGTCCCGGCCTCATCGGAAGACCGGAAACGGGAAGAAGATGCGGCAGGTGACCAAAGGTCCGATCTCCGCCGGCAGGAATTGGGAAGCACCTTTCGAGGTTCTTCTCGGGCCAGCCGGGAAGAGGCGCCGGAAGAGTCGATTTTCCTCAAGCGCGACGCGGCTCCTGAAGGTCTTCGGACCGGAGGTGAGCAAAGCGAAACGCGAGAGAGGTCGACCCAAGAAGGGCCGCGGAACACCGGGCGGTTTTGGCCCATGAGACCTCGGTTTCATGAGGACGGGCCGGAAGAGCGAAAGGCAAGCGAACCTTCGGGCGGCGCAGTCGAGTAGGTCCAAGGCTCCTCGCAAGAGGGAGCGGCACGGTAGGAAGCGACGCCTGAGCTGGTGAGCCAGGATCGAGAAGCGGGGTCACAAACGGTTTTACCGGGAGGGACCAAGGTAGATCGAACACCGGCAGATCCTTCGCTCGGCGCAGTGGGGGCTGGCAGAAATGCCGGCCCCCATTTCTGTTTGAACTCGCCGCATTCGATGCCCTGCGCGACCCCTAATCTTTAAAATCATGCCTTTGTTGAAGAAGGCGGAAACGAAAGTCAGCCTGCGCGTTCAGCGATTCAGGTGGGCGGCGGCAATTGTGCCGCTGGAGCGGCGGGTGACCCCGCGAAGTACTCCTTTGCGGGACCCGTGTTGGGCGCGAAGGAGTGTCACGTGCTCAAGATCGCCGCTCTCATCATCGCCTCGGCCGCAGGATCGCTGGCCACCGCAGCAACCACCAGCAGCTCCGAAGCGATGCTCGCCTCGCATTCGCCGTGGTGGGAAAAAGTGACGGTCACCATGAGCGGCGACGGCAACCCGCAATCCTGCCGCTACGAAACAAGCGTGAAGCCCAGCGCGACCGAACATTGCGATGTTGCGTCCACCCAAGCAGCTGCGATCGGCAAGAGTTCGTCGGGCGACGGCACCGTTACCCGGATCACTTTCGAGCGCCGCTTCACGCCCGGCGAGACGCCGGTGAAACCGGAACTTTCGACGGGCGACACTTTGCTCGGTGGGCAGGTGATGGCGATCAACATTGGCAATGACGGCAAGGTCAAAGGCTGCAAGGTAGTCGCCATGTCGGGAGCGATGCGTCCGGAATATAGCTGTGCCGACGCAAGCGCGGAGCGGTTCGAGGCCAGCCTTGGGACCGGTAAGCCGACAGAGCGGCAAGGCTATATGACCATCATCGTGTACGGCCATTCTGAATATATGGTTTGAACGAACCAAACGGGTAAATAGTTCTTGACATCGTAACGCTCTTTAGGTACACGTCAGGAACAGTCAAGAATAGCGAGTCGGGCCAGCCGGTCCGCTCCGAACGGGCGGCGCCTTCAAAGAGGCGGCCGCCCGTTTCTTTGGTGATCAGCGCCACGCGCCGGTCGGTAACGGTCGGGCAAATGAGTGGTGCGAAGCGACGTTGAGGTGTCGAACGCCGCTCGCGGGCGGCTGCGGCACTTGATCAGTCAGCCGCTATCGGTCGGCGGGCTGCTGGAGTTCGATGCGGAGTTCGAACTCTGCGCGCATCGCAACCAGCTGCCGCCCAGGATGGAGGGTTGGCGGACATGGTTGCTGCTTGCTGGGCGGGGATTTGGAAAGACGCGCGCGGCGCCGAATGGGTCTTCAACCTTGCGAACGGCAAACCGCGGCTGCGGATCGCCCTTGTCGGCGGGACGATCGCGGAAGCTCGCCCAATCACAGGTTCGGTTGGTTCATGCGCTGCGCGGCAAAAGCGCGCGCGCCGAACCGATCGCCCTGAAGTTCGAGAGCGGGACGGCCTTCTTTGCCGGTGAGTTTCCGGACCTCGAAGCGGAGCTCGGCGGATTGATCGCGGGCGGCGGGTATCAGGGACCGGAAGATCGCCGGACCGCGCGGACGCGATGGTTTGAGCTATGACGGTCCTGAGCGAGACGAGGAGCGGAGTGCCGCGCGTGCGGAGGTTGTGATAAGAGTAGCAGCGAGTCGAACGGCAAGGGGGACGTGCCATGGCGACCGTTGCGGGCAATTTCGAAATTCGTGAACGCAGGCCGGACAATTTGTCTGGGACACCGCGCGCCCATTCCGTCGATCGCTGGATCTTCGTCGGGATGGCGCTTTGGTTTATCTTGATCGTGCTGGTCGGGTTCGTGCCGGATTCGATGATGAAGCTGGGCATGATCAAGGCCGGCATGCGGCCGCCGTTCCCGCTGGTGCTGCACCTTCATGCGTTGCTGATGGGATCGTTCTTGCTGCTCCTTCTGGCGCAGACGGTAATGGTCGCAACCGGTCGCTGTGGGCTGCACAAGCAGGTTGGCATCGCCGCGTTCTTACTGGTTCCGGCGCTGGTGGTCGTCGGCCTGATCCTGGCACCGACGATGTATTACCAGGTGTGGGGCGGAGCGAAGTTCGGCCCGCCGCCGGTTCGTGAGGCACTGGCTCCAGTGGTGCCGCTCGTCGAGAACATCCTGCTGCTGCAGATCAGCGGCGGGCTGCTGTTCGCTTTGTTCATGGGCATTGCACTTGGAGCGCGAACCAACCGCCCGGGTCTGCACAAGAGAATCATCTTCTTGGCGACAGCAGTGCCGATCGAGGCCGCAATCGATCGGATGTTCTGGTTGCCGTCGACAATGCCCGCGGCTCCCTTGTCGGGGCAGATGTTTGTGTTGCTGGCGGTCGCGCCGATGTTGGTGTGGGACGTGCTGCGCAACCGGCGGGTTCATGAGGCCTATAAGGTTTGGCTTGCGGTGTTCCTGCCGGTGATTGCGCTGGTGAATTTGGCCTGGGACAAGCCGTGGTGGCATGCTGCGGCGCAGCGGATCATGGGGGTTTAACCGCGTGGTTCGGCGCAAGCCGTCAGTGGATCGACTGTAATGACGACAAACGGTCGTCGTCCCCGCCAACTCTCGTACTCTCTTCGACGCAAAGGCTGCGTTCGCCTAGCGAACATGCGTTTACGCTCGGGTACTCAGTCAGGAACGATCGATGGGGTGATCGTTCGCGACCATCCCCACGTTCTAAATCTTTGCTGACGACGGGTCGGTGCCCTCCTCTCGGACGGCTCCGACGGACACATAAAACTCAACATCACGGGCGCCGAGTTGGCCGGCTATGCGGTTTACGGCAGCTCCGTCCGAGCGGCCTTGGAGCCGCTGGTAAGCAGCTTTGTTGTGCACCTATACGACGGCGGGTCCGCTTTGCGGCCGCCCGATCAACAGACCGCGTGGGCCACTAGCGATCACCAGCTTGGCAGCAGCTGGAATGGAAAAGAGGGAGCTCGCATTGAGCGAGAGCATCAGGCCTCAGGCGGCCCCGCGGTGTTGAGGATGTCGTACTATGATGCCGCACGCGACTATCAGTCGGCGGAGGCGAGAGCCCGTGCGGGTGGCAAGGGTGTGCGTGAGGAGCAGATTGAGCTCCCAGCCGTACTTGCCGCGTCGGACGCAAAGTCGCTCGTGCATGAGATCATCGCAGCGCGGTCGACACGCCGGGACAGGCTCACTCTCCGGCTGCCGCCGTCCTTCGCCGCTCTCGAGCCAGGTGAACACATCCGCTTACCCACCGATCCGAGAACGTGGACGGTGGAAAAATGCACCATAGAGGGGTTTGTCGTGACCGCGGAACTTACCCCCCGATGAGGCAACTTCCCACGATAGCTGCCGAGCCTGGTCGGATCATCGGCAGTCCGGACAATCCACTCGAACCGGTCATGCTCGCGCTGTTCGAAGCGCCGACGGAGTTGCGGCAGAACCCGGAGCCACTGCTCTTGCTCGCAGCGAGTTCTCCCGGCCCCAGCTGGAGACGCTATGGCGTAGAAATCCGCCACGCGGAGCAGAGCTACGCCATGCGGACGTCCGGACGAAGGTCGGTGCTAGGCCGTGCCGCCGCAGGGATCGAGGCCACGGCGGACTGTTGTGAAGTCATGCTCCATGATCCGGAGCAATGGCTCACCAGCTGTACCGACGAAGACCTGCGGAGCGGCGCAAATCTTGCTCTGCTAGGCCGAGAGGTCATTCAGTTCGGTCGCTGTACGCCGAAGGGGGGCGGGCGCTTCGAGCTCGGGCGATTGGCGCGTGGACGACTTGGCACGAGCGGGATTGAACATCCACGATCTGTTCCGTTTGTGCTTCTTGATCGCGGTTCGTTGGAACCGGTGCGCTTGCCCGTTTGGGTGCCCGGCGAGACCGTGGAAGCAACCATTCCCGGCACAGAGGCACGAACAGTGCTTACGCCGACCATTGCTGGTCAGGATCCAGTCTTCACCAAATACTAGCTACCGTTCGAAGCCATCCGCGGCGCCTTCGTATCCCAGCCGTAAACGTCGGGAAGATAGGTCAGCTTGCCGTCGCGTACCTGCGCGGTGGTATAGGTCAGGTAGATGGGAACTCCGCGCGGCAGCTGCACCTGAATTTCAGCGTCAGTGCCTGGTGCCACCGGCTCCGATCCGAGGAGCCAACGGCCGAAGCGCTTGGCATCTTCAAGACGAACACAGCCGTTCGACAGGTACCGGCTGGAGCGCGCGAAATACTCCTTGTGCGGCGTGTCGTGGAGGAAGATGTCGAGGTTGTTGGGGAAGGGAAATTTCAGATCCCCCATGCTATTGTCGTCCTGCGGCTTCTGACGAATGCGAATCTGCGTCTTGCCTGAAGCCACCGATTTCCAATCAACCTTGCTGTTCGGCACGACCTCTGCAGCGGCGGTCCAATCCTTCATGACTTGGTAGCCACGGCTCCTCAGGTAGGAATCCCCCATAGTCAGATAGTTCTGAGCGATCTTGCGGACGAGGTGGTCAGGCGCGTTCCAATAGGGATTATAGACCATGTAGTACATGATGCTGGCGATCATCGGCGTCTTGTAGTCGGTCTTGCCCACGACGATTTTCATCGAGTCCACGGGGCGGCCATTCTCGAACATCGTCATCAGCTGAGTGCCGGAATCGACGACGATGAACTTGCCCGTGGCGGGAATGGAGCGGACGCGGTCAAGGTTTGCGAGCAGCCGCGCGTCGGGCGCCATTGTGCCGCTGGCCTGCGCCTGCATCCAGGCAGCATCCCGCAACTGCTTGTACAGCGGGTTGATGTCCGAGACTGTCGCGACGTGGCTAGCAAGCGAGGGGGCAGCCTTCGCCGTCAGAAGAATGGACTCAACGCCGGTCCCTTGCGGGCGCAACTGGTCATAGGAATAAACCATGCCCGGCGTGGGCCGTTTAACCGCCTGCACATACTGAACCCATGCGCCGGAAAGCACGCGATCGGCAGCGGCAACATCAGCCGGGTTGCCCGTAGCAGCCCGAGCAGTTGCTGCACGCACTTGCGCGGCGAGCTGCGGCCCACCCGCGAAGCCATCGATGGGTGCACGATCCAGGACTGCCGCCAGCTGCGCAGCTGCCTGTACTTGCCCGCCCCCCCGGAACCAGATTGGTCCGGGGTTGAAGGTGCGGTAGAAATTGTCGACGGCTGCAGCGAGTGCTTCCTGCGAATAGCCGGACACAGCGACCGGCTGCGCGACTGACACGCTGGCACTCGATGCCGCCACAGCGCCGAGCCACAGACCCGCAGATTTCCAATTCACCAGCCGCACACCATCCCCCTTCAGTTTGTTCGATAAGGCTACGCGGCTTTATTCCATAGCCAAGCTGCATTCGGCATGAACCGGCATTCGCTTGGGGGCTGTTGCCTGTACGCAACCCGTGGTGGTCAGCGCTTGTCTTTTTCTCTCCTGCCGCGATAGGCGGGCCGTTCAGAAAAGCACGCTGAAGGGATATCCATGAAGATCGACGGCACCGCTGCAGTAGTCACGGGAGGCGCATCTGGCCTTGGCGAGGCAACTGCCCGCGAACTGGCGCGCCGCGGCGCGAAGGTTGCAGTGTTCGACCGGGACCAAGAGCGTGGTGAGAAGGTCGCAAGCGAAATCGGCGGCATTTTCTGCGAAGTCGACGTGACGTCGGACGAAAAGGTCGCCGCAGCGTTCGCCAAAGCCCGGGAAGCCCACGGGCAGGAGAGGATCCTGGTTAACTGCGCTGGCGTCGCGAACGCAGCAAAGACCGTTGGACGAGACAAGGAAACCAAGGCTGCGAAGCGATACCCGATTCAGCAGTTCGAACTGGCGATACAGATCAACCTGATCGGTACGTTCCGCTGCATCGCCAACGCTTCTTTTGGAATGGTCGATGCCGAGCCGATGGAAGACGGCGAGAAGGGCGTGATCATCAATACGGCGTCCGTGGCCGCAGAAGACGGGCAGATCGGCCAGGCTGCCTATTCCGCCTCGAAGGGCGGGGTTCTGGCGATGACCCTACCGATTGCTCGTGACCTGATGGGCGAGGGTGTCCGAGTCAACACGATCCTACCCGGCGTGTTCAAGACACCGATGGTCGGCATGATGCCGCAGAACGTCCAGGATGCGCTGGGCGCGCAGGTGCCGTTTCCCAAGCGGCTCGGGCAGCCCGAAGAATATGCGCGGCTCGCCTGCTTCCTCATCGAAAACCCCTACATGAACGCGGCATCCGTTCGGCTTGACGGCGGCATTCGGATGGCGCCGCGTTGAACTCCGACTATTTGGGGCTAGTCGATGAACTAGCCGAGGCGGCGAAGCAGGCAGGCGAGGCGATCCTTCAGATCGTCAGGCGCGGCTTCGAGGTCGAGCTCAAGAGCGATACGTCGCCGGTCACAGAGGCGGACCGTGCGGCAGAGCTGGTGATCCTCGCCGCGCTGGCCCGAGCCGCACCGGGAGTGCCGGTGATCGCCGAGGAAGAAGTCGCCGCAGGCCGCATTCCGGCACACGATGATACCTATTTCCTGGTCGATCCGCTCGATGGCACCAAGGAGTTCATTCGAGGTGGCGAC
Organism: Sphingomicrobium sp.; assembly: GCA_036563485.1. Classification (NCBI taxonomy): domain Bacteria; kingdom Pseudomonadati; phylum Pseudomonadota; class Alphaproteobacteria; order Sphingomonadales; family Sphingomicrobiaceae; genus Sphingomicrobium; species Sphingomicrobium sp. The sequence goes on from DATCMI010000001.1 coordinate 1,839,585, forward strand.
GATTACACGGTCAACATCGGCCTGATCGAGCGCGGCACTCCCAAAGTGGGCGTCGTTTTCGCACCTGCAACGAGACGGTTGCACGGCGGCTGCGTCGGGGAGGGCGCCTGGCTGGACGAAGGCGATGGGCGGCAAGTCATCAAAACCCGTGAGCGGCCGCAGGAGCTAACCGCCGTCGCATCCAAGTCGCACCTCAATCAGGCGACAATCGACTATCTGCAAGCGGCGGCCGGCAAGTGCGGCTATGTTTCCGTGGGCTCGTCCTTGAAGTTTTGCATCGTCGCGGAAGGGCGCGCTGACATCTATCCACGGGCAGCGCCGACCAGCGAGTGGGATACGGCCGCAGGCCATGCAGTCTTGGTTGCGGCCGGAGGCCTTGTCGACGGTCCCGACGGCGATGCGCTTCGCTACGGCAAGCGCGCATTCCTCAATCGAGCCTTCGTCGCGACATCCGGTTGGAAGGCGCCACGGCTCGAACCATTCCTCGAGCCCTTCTCCGGCGGTGGAGAGCTGCCCGCCGGCGTCTAAGCGGCGGGATTTTCCTCGACCTGACCCTCCGCGTCAGGGGGTTGAATCGGCCAAGGTTGTATCCATTCTGGACGAAAATTCGGCCGTGGGAGCGTGGGCCGTCGCAGCTGCATCGCTTCGACCTGCAACCTCACAAGCTCGATATGTGCACAAAGTTCGACGGCCTCTAGCCGTCCCTCGGCCGCACCGAGCTCCCTCGCAAGACGCCGCGCCTCGCCAAGCGCTACGGAGAGCTCGGCAAGCCAGCGTGCGCGCTCTGCCGCAAGTGACTCTCTTGATCCTTTCACGAACACGCCCCCGGGTCGCTTGCGCTGCTTCTATCGTCCTCAGTTAGTTTTTCATTAGCTCTGCACCGTTCTGGAGCCGAAATTGCCTGACTTTTCTCCAGAATGCGCGTTATCCAAGTCATGCTCGGTCAGTTTCGATTGCCAGGGGACACCCATGGACGCGATCCAGACGTTCACAGCCGAGCACTCCTATTTAGATCAGCCGCCAGTCCTGATTAGCGCAAGCAGCGAAGCCGCGCAGGAACGGGCCGTGCGGACGGTGACTAGCACAGGGCGGCGTATCGCCGGTTGTGTTCCGATCGAAGCCGCCATGGAGCGGATCGACCTGCAGATCTCGGCGACCGCTGTGTGGATCGAACTCGATCGGGATTGCGGCGGCGCCATGGATGCGCTGCTGACCGGCGTCAGCGATGACGTGCGCGCGGGCCGTTACGCGGCGGTTGTATCGAGCACCCGTCCGCTGGTCGATGCCGTCGCTGCCGGCGTCGATGAGGGGCGCGTCGAATTCCTCGTGGACGCGGATGAAGCGGAACGCGCTGCCGCGCTGGCTATCGCAACGAGCGAAGCAGTTATTCGAGGCCAAAGGTTGTCCGATATCGCTTCGGACCAAAACGCCGCCCGGCTGCGGCAGCTTAGCGATGAGGTGAGCCGGATCGCAGCCACACTTTCACGGCTTTCGGCTGCTCCGCCGGCCGTTGCGGCCAGGGCGGAGGTCCCTAGTTCCGCCGAGCCGGCGCCCGAGGTCTCTGCGGATACCGTCCGCGGCGTTATCCGCGCGCGGCGGCTGAGGACGCGTTATTTCGCTGACCACCTGTTTGCCGACCCCGCATGGGATATGCTTCTCGACCTTTTCCAGGCCGAGATCGCGCAGCTTCGCGTGCCGGTTTCGAGCCTTTGCATTGCCGCGGCCGTGCCCGCTACCACCGCGCTTCGTTGGCTCAAGACCAGGGTGGAGGAAGGCATTTTTATCCGCCGTGCCGACCCGCACGACGGCAGGCGCGTGTTCGTCGAACTCGCCCCGGCGTCGAGCGACGCGATGCGCCGCTACTTCGCGGAGGTTGGCAAAGCCGCGGCGATTTGATGGTGGGCGGTGACGGGCTCGAACCGCCGACCCTCTCGGTGTAAACGAGATGCTCTACCAACTGAGCTAACCGCCCGGGCTTGATGCGCGGTGCCATGCCAGGCCGATCAGGTCAAAGGCTTATCCAGCCTGTGAGCGCAAGCAGGATCAAAGTGCCGGCAGCACTGAGGAGCAGCGAAAGCATGCAGCCGGTGCGGTTCGAGAAGAACAGGAACATGCCGGCCCAAACGCTGCGCCGGCCCTACAAGGTCCGCACGAGTTTCACCGCCACGCCTAGCCAAGGAGGATTGGCCACGATCTGTTGCCTACCACCGGGTTCCAGCGGCAAGATCTGCAGCTTCTCGGCGTCACGATTGATTAGCCTCCCAAAGAGGAACCGACCGGCCGGACGGGGCACGAGCACATCGCGGTTCAACGCCCGGCCATAGTCCTCCGGAACTAGGCTTTCGCACCATAGCTCGTCGCCCGAGCGGTAATCGCCGAGGCTCCCGGCGACGATCAGCGCCATCTGCCCAGCTTCGACCCGCGGCGGGACGACGATCGCCGCCTTCCTCGGCGCCGCAGCACCGCCGGGTCCGAGGATCGCAACCACATTGAGCTCGCTCACGTCCCCGCCGCCGGCGACAAGATCCTGGGCATCGACACCGAGCGCATTGGCGATGCGGTTCAGCCAACCAACGGAGACAGTTCGCGTGCCGGTCTCGAGACGGCCGATGGTTTGTGCGGTCGTCGGCGGGTCGCAACGGCGAGCAACGTCATCGAGCGTCAGCCCGCGCGCACGGCGCACTTCTCGAATTCTCGTAATCATGCCCCCTCCGCGATAACCAAACCGGTTTTTCTCCTGTCCTACATCTTCGCCGCTGTGGCAAGCGGAACCTAACGATTCGGAGGAGCGGCGGGGATGCAAGGAATGAAGGAAGCTAAACTGTTGGAAGAGCAGCCGATGATCGGGGATGCGTCGGCCGTCGGCGGTGTTCAGTTGAGCCGTAGCCGCTCAGTCACCGTGAACATCACCGAGTCACCCCTGGGATGGCTGTTCGCGCGGGGGCATCTAACGAGGCGCCAGTTCGACGCCGGCGAACGCTTGCGGTCTGATTGGGAGCGGGCGCAGCTCGCGCCCCGGCTCACCATGTCGTGGGATCAGGCCCCGATGGCACGAACCCGCGGCGGAGCAGCGCACGCGCCGGACCTGAACGGATCCCAACTCGACGCCAAGCGGCGCTTCGACGAAGCCGTGGCGGCGGCTGGGCCCGGCCTTGCTGACATCCTGTGGCGGATAGTCTGTGCCGGCGAAGGCATGCGGGAGGCGGAGACGGCGCTGGCCTGGCCTGCGCGGGCCGGCAAGCTGGTTCTCACGCTCGCGCTGGACCGCGTCGCAGCTTATTACCGAATAGGCTGAAGCCTAGTCCTTGCGGCTGCCGCGATGATCGGCGGGAGCACCTGCATGCGAGACGCTCGAGCTCTTCGCGTCTTTGTCTCGCTTTTGAACACGGTCGCGGACCGTCGGATCCCGCATGTTGTTGCGGGCTTCGTCCTTGCCGCTGTTGCTGCGCATCTGCTCACCTTTCGCTGTGATATTGTCCAGCTCAACGAGCGGCGGCAGGGGAGTTTCCGTTCGACAAGAAGGATTAGGCGCATGATTCTGTACGGTTCGTCGCTCTCGCCATTTGTACGCAAGGTCCTGGCCTTCGCGGCCGAGAAGGGCATCGAACTCGAACTTCAGGCGGGCGGCATTCCACGGCCAACCGCGGAATTCCTCGAAGCGAGCCCATTCGGGAAGATGCCCGCCCTTCGCGACGAAGATTTCGCGCTCGCCGATTCCAGCGCCATCATCCACTATTTGGAAGCAAAGCAGCCCGAGCCGGCGCTGATTCCGAGCGATCCCCAAATGCGTGGCAAGACGATCTGGTTCGAGGAGTTCGCGGATACGATCCTTTTCGCCTGCGGGGCGAAGATCTTCTTCAACCTAGTGGTCGCGCCGCGCTTTCTCGGTCGTCCCGGCGATCCCGAGGTTGCCCGGAACGCCGAGCTCAACGACTTGCCCCCAGTGCTGGACTATCTTGAGCGGGTCGTGCCGGACGGGGACGGATATCTGGTTGGGGACCAGCTTACGCTCGCGGACATCGCCGTTTCGTCACCTTTTGCAAACTTCCGCCACACTGGGACGCGGGTCGATCCGGATCGCTACCCGCGGACGGTCGCTTACGTCGACCGCATTCTCGCGCGGCCGTCATTCGCGCCGTGGATCGAGCGCGAAACCGAAATTCTGGCGCGTACAGCGGCATGAACGAAAAGGCGCCGCGCCTCGGCTGAGGCGCGGCGCCAATTTGGTAGGCGAAGACTCGGTTAGAAGCCGCCGCCAGAGCCGCCGGAGCCGCCGCCGCCCGTGAAGCCGCCGCCGCCGCCGGTCGAACCGGAGCCGGATTCGTCTTCTTCATCGTCGAGCGCGCCGCGGCCCTGTTCGGCGAAATCGCTGCCGCCGGTGGCATTGGCGCTGGATGCGCTGCCTTGGCCGCCGCTTCCGCCTTCCTGCAGGTAATCGTCCGAGCCGGTGCCCTGGGCTCCGATGAACCCTTCACCGGTGGTCGCAGTGTCGCTGCTGCCGCCGCCCGGGCCGCCCTGGCTGCCGTAGCCGGTCTCGCCGCCGCCCAGATCGGAAGCATTGCCGAGGTCACCGGCGCCCGCGGTTCCGCCGCCCTGCTGGTCGAGCGTCGCCGTATCGCCGCCTTGCGAGCCCTGGGCCTGACCGCTCGAGCTCTGGCCGCCAAAGTCCGCGCCCTGACTCAGCGTCGTACCGCTGCCCGTCGCGCTGTCATTGCCGCCGATCGGCTGGCCACTCATGCCGCCACCCTGGCTCGTCTCGTCGCTGCTCTGGCCGCCGAAGCCGCCATCCGAGCCCTGGCTGCTCATCGTCTGCTGCGAACCCAGGCCGCCGGACTGCTGCTGTCCCTGCTGCCCGAACTCGTTCTGCTGGCTCTGCTGGCCGGTCGTCTGCTGCTGACCACCGCTGCTCGCGTTGGTGTCGAACCGATCGTCGTCCCGTTCTTCAGCCATATCGGAATCTCCTCCTATGGCCCCCGCTGTGCTCTGCGACGTTAAACATGGGGTGGGCGGCCCCCGTTCCGCTTCGCCAACGAGCTTTGCGACGAACGGCTCGGCGCAAAGAAAAGGCCGCCGCCCGGCGGGGCAGCGGCCTTGAACTTTCCAGTCGGAGGAGAAGCCTAGGCGTTCTCGTCCGCGCCCTCATCAGCCGGAGCAGCAGCCGCGGCTTCGGCGGTGGCGCCCGGCTCGGCGTTCGGATCGTAATCCTCGGTGAACGCCGCGGTGTCCCGCTCGAACATCTGCGCCATGACGTCGACGCCCTGGGCCTGCAGTTCGGCTTCTTCCGGCGAGCGGGCGACGTTGACCTTGACCGTCACCGACACTTCCGGGTGAAGCGCGATCTTCACGTCGTGCATGCCGATCGCCTTGATCGGGCGGTCGAGCACGACCTGGCTCTTCGTCACGCTCGCGCCGTCGGCCTCAAGAGCTTCGATGATGTCACGAGCACTTACCGAACCGTAGAGCTGGCCGGTGTTCGACGCTTGGCGGATGAGCTGGACGGTCTTGCCGTCGATGCCCTTCGATGCCTTTTCGGCGTCGCCGCGACGGTTAGCGTTTTCTTCCTCAATCCGCGCGCGGTTCGCCTCGAACAGCTTGCGATTCGATTCATTGGCGCGGAGCGCCTTCTTGCGCGGTAAAAGATAGTTGCGGGCGAACCCGTCCTTGACCTTCACCACGTCGCCAATGGCGCCGAGCTTCTCGACGCGCTCAAGCAGAATGACTTCCATGACTTAAGCGCTCCTTACTTCACGACGTAGGGAAGAAGGCCGATGTGGCGGGCGCGCTTGATGGCGCGGGCCAGCTCACGCTGCTTCTTCGAGGAGACCGCGGTGATGCGGCTCGGAACGATCTTGCCGCGCTCGGATACGAAACCCTGAAGCAGGCGAACGTCCTTGTAGTCGATGCGCGGGGCGTCCTTGCCCGAGAACGGGCAAGACTTGCGGCGGCGGAAAAATGCACGGGCCATTATTCAGCCTCCTCTTCGCGGGCGCGGAAGCTGCCGCGTTCCTCGCGGTCACCGCGCTCGCCGCGGTCACCACGCGAGCGCTCTTTCTCGCTACGGCGCATCATCGCCGAAGGGCCGCTCTCATGCTCATCGACCTTGAGGGTCAGAAAGCGGATCACGTCTTCGTTGATGTTCGACTGGCGCTCGAGTTCGGCAACGGCCTGCGCCGGCGCATCGAGGTCGAGCATCACGTAGTGAGCCTTGCGATTCTTGGCGATGCGATAGGCGAGCGAACGGAGACCCCAGGTCTCGGTCTTCACGACCTGCCCGCCATTGTCCTGGACGATCTTGGTAGCGTTTTCCGCAAGCGCATCGACCTGGGCCTGGGCGAGGTCCTGACGCGCGAGGAAAACATGCTCGTAAAGCGGCATGCTTCTTCTCTTTGTTGGCCGATCGCTGACGCCGCCCAATGCGAACGCCCCTCCGGCTGTCGTTCCAAAAAACACTGGGGCGCGAGACCTGCTCGCACCCCATCTCCGGCGCCTATGGCCAAAAGGCCGCGGAAAATCAAGCTGCAGAGGCGGCCTGGCCTAAGTCTGGGCAGCAGCCGCGAAGCCGGTCGAGCAGGCCAGCGAGCTGCGCCGCTTCGTCATCGCTTAGATGATCGCCGATCAGCGACTGGATGGCGGCCGCATGGGCCGCCCACATCCGCTTGCGCAGGTCCTTGCCCGCCTGCGTGATCCTCACGATCTGCCCGCGCCCGTCCTCCTTGCAAATGTCGCGCTCGACAAGGCCGGCGCTCTCCAACCGGTCGATCAGGCGCGAGAGATTGGATTGGGGGAAGAGCAATCGGTCCTGGACATCGCGGGGGCGGGACGGCCCCTCGCGCTCCAACTCCCAAAGCAGGTCATACCACTCGATCGGCGGGAAGCCCGCGTCCTTCACGGCGCGCTCGATGCCGAGGACGACGCAGCGCTGGGCGCGCACGAGTCGCACGAATGCGGCCACGACCGGGTCGCTCGGGATCACTGGTGTGCAATCGTTCATGAAACTTCCTTAGCATTTACATGCATTTGCATCAAGTTTGACATTTAGATGCAAATGCATCATGTTCAATGCAGTTGCATCGAAACGGAGCGACCCAATGCCTGAACGCCTTCGCCTCATCAGTCACAAGCTGTGCCCCTTCGTGCAGCGCGCCGTCATCGTCGCCAAAGAGAAGGAGATCCCGTTCGAGCGAGTCGACGTCGATCTCGCCAACAAGCCGGACTGGTTCCTGAAGCTCTCGCCAACCGGCAAGGTCCCGGTGCTCGAAGTGACCGAAACAGACGGCTCGACTCACGTGCTGTTCGAAAGCTCGGTGATCGCCGAATATCTGGACGAAATCTCCGGCGAGCCGCTGCTGCCGCGCCAGCCGATCTCCAAAGCCCGGCAGCGCGCCTGGGTCGAGTTTGCTTCGGCGACCATCGCCGACATCGGCAAGCTTTATACCGCGCCGACCGAGGACGCCTATGCTGATGCGGCGCGGGCCTTGCGCGACCGGCTGCTCCAGCTTGAGCAGCAGGTCGAAGGTCCTTGGTTCGCGGGCAGCCGTTTCGGGTTGGTCGATGCAGCGTTCGCGCCGGCCTTCCGCTACCTCGAAGTGTTTGATTGGCGCATCGGGCGTGAGGTCGTGGAGCGGCCTGCAAAGGTCCGCGCCTGGTCGGATGCGCTCACAAAAAGGGACTCGGTCCGGACTGCCGTCCGCGACGATTATCCTGAACAGCTTATCGACTTCGTCATCGCCAAGAACTCGCATTTAGGCCGGTTGCTCGAGCGGCACGCACTCGAACTGGCCTGAACCGGTGGCGCCCTCCCGGTCTTCCCTCCTCCCCAGCCGCGGGAGGGCGTCACCTTACCTTCCGGAGAACTGAAATGCACAACGAACAATCCTCGTCGATCACCGCCGGCGTGACGCTTCTCAGGGTCGCCCTCGGTATCATGTACCTCGCGCACAGCATCGTCCTTAAAGTCATGGTGTTCGGGCTTGCCGGCACTGCGGGCTATTTCGTCTCGCTCGGCCTGCCTCGGTGGCTCGCTTATGCGACGATCGGTGCGGAAGCGATCGGCGGCGCCGCCATCCTGCTTGGCATCAAGGCAAGATGGTTCGCGCTCGCGCTTAGCCCCATCCTGGTTGGCGCCTTGTTCACTGCCCATGCCAATAATGGCTGGGTCTTCAGCGCACCTGGGGGCGGATGGGAATATCCAGCATATCTCGTCGTCCTCTCGTTCGCACAATTCCTGCTTGGGGACGGGGCGCTCGCCCTCAATCCGTCGAAGCGCCTTGGTGCGTCGGTCCGCCCCAGCGGGAACGTGAATCCGGCGCTCGCCTGACAACCACTTCCTAATTGCAAGACCTGGCGTCGCCGTGGCACATCCGTTGCCATGGCGACGCCTCTTAGATCTGTCGAGCCGACGCTCGATCCGCTCGACGACATGAGCCTGCCCGGCTGGCTCTATTGCCACCCGGAGTTCTTCGCCGCCGAGCAGAAGGCGTTCCTCCGCGCCGCGCCGCAAGTCGTTTGTCACGAGAGCGAGATCGCCCAGCCCGGCGAATGGCGCAGCCTCGAATATCTCGGCGAGAGCGTGATCGTCATGCGCGGCGACGATGGCGAGGTGCGCGCCTTTTCGAACGTCTGCCGCCACCGCGGCTCCCGCCTGGTCGACGGAACCGGCGGCTGCGCCAAGGTCCTGACCTGTCCTTATCACGCCTGGAGCTATGCCCGCGACGGGCGGCTGGTCGGCGTCCCGCATCGGCATGAGTATCCGGGACTGCAGACCGAAGAGCTGAGCCTGGTTCCCGTCGCACTGGAGAATTGGCGAGGCTTCCTGTTTGTCACCCTGCAGCAGGGCGCGCCATCGGTGGCCGAGATGATGGCGCCCTATGAAGAGGAAGTGGCACCTTATCGCTTCGAGGACCTGCGTGTGCTCGGCCGGGTCACGCTCCGCCCGCGGCCACTCAACTGGAAGACCATTGCCGACAATTATTCAGACCATTTGCACATCGCCGTCGGCCATCCAGGGCTCAGCCGCCTATTCGGCCGCAATTATCGGATTCAAGCGGAAGAGTGGGTCGACCGCATGGAAGGCGACCTGGTCGACAAGCCGTCGGCCAATCCGTCGGAACGCGCCTATCAAGCGCTGCTCCCACGCGCCGACCACCTGCCCGAGAGCCACCGGCGCAAGTGGCTCTATTACAAGCTGTTCCCGAACGTTGCCTTCGACATCTACCCTGACCAGGTCGATTTCATGCAGTTCCTGCCGGTCAGCGCCACGGAGACGGTGATCCGCGAGATCAGCTACGTGCTTCCTGACGACGGGCGCGAGATGCGGGCGGCGCGCTACCTCAACTGGCGCATCAACCGCCGCGTCAATGCCGAGGACACGGAGCTGATTACCCGCGTCCAGCTCGGCATGCAGTCGCCGACCTACGAAGCGGGACCGTTGGGAAGGAGCGAGGTGTGCCTGCGCAGCTTTGCCAACAAGCTCCGCACCCTTATTCCCGAGGCGCGGCTCGCATCTCCGCCGCCACCCGGCTGGAGCGGCTGAACCGCCGCGCGATGAGGCGGACGGGCAGGCCCGCGATGGCCAGCCCGAAGCCCCAGAGAGTCGCTTCGAGCCCCGCGCCAACGAACATCACCAGCGAATAGACGACGCCGATCAGGGCGATCACCGTCCATTTGCCCATCACTCCGAGCTTCATCGCTGCGGCCGCGCAAACGACGTACAGAACCAGCGCCGCCACGGTCGAGACAAGCGTGATGAACACGTAGACGCCGACGAAGTCCTTCGAAGAGCTCGCAAGGACAAGGATTGCGGCAATGGTGGCCACGACGAGCAAGGCACCGACAGGCGCACCGAAGCGATTGGTGCGGACAAACAAGCGCGGAAGGTCGCCCGCATTGGCGATCGTCCGGCTGAGCTCTGCGGCGAACAGCAGTAGCGCATTGGCGGTGCCGAAAGCGCTCACGGCTGCAATGATGGCGACGAGGATGCCGGCGATCGAACCGAGGATCGGAGCGATCGCGTCTGCGAAGGGGGCGCCGCTCGTCGCTGCCGCTGCACTCGGCAGGAGCATCAGGCAGGCGACGGTCGAAAGCAGGTAAATGACCGCCGTGAACCCGGTCCCGAAGATGGTGGCCTTCGGCACCGTGTCCGTCGAGTTTCGAGTGACATTCGCCGTGACCGCTGCAGCCTCGAACCCGGTCAGTGAGAACAGCATCAGCGCACCCGCAATTGCGATGGCGCCCAGGGACAGCGGCACTGGGTCGAGCGGTTCGAGCGGCTGGCCAGAGAGCAGGCGAATGATGACGAGCAACACGACCGCAATGAGCGGGATCAGTTTGATCAGTGTGGCGACGACCTGAAGGACGCCTGCCGAACGAGCGCCCCTCATGTTGACCATGGTGAGGATGGCGATGCTTGCAAGCGCGACGGCAATCAGCCCCGGTCCGGACACGACGATGGGCCACACATGGCCAAGGGCGCCGGCGACTGCGACCGACACCCCGGCAACGCCGGTGATCTGTGAGATGATGTAGCTCCACAGCGTGACGAACGCCGCGGTCTCGCCAAAGGCGCTTGTCACATAAGCGAACGGGCCGCCCGGGATCTGCGCCGCCAGCCGCGCCAGGCAGAAGGCGAGGCACATGGTCCCGAAGCCCGTGACGAGGAATGCGACGACGAGGTTGAGGCCGTGCGGCGCAAGCGTGGTCGGCAGCAAATAGATGCCGGAGCCGACCATCGTCCCGACGACCATGGCGGCGCTCATCCATTTGCCGAGCATCCGCGATGCGGGCTCGGGATGAGTGTCGATCGGCGGAATTTCGTGGGCCATGGCGCCGCTTTGCACTCCTCGCCAGGGTTGGCAATCGGATTGGCCGCGCCTAACCGCCCCGGGTTCGACCAAGTGCAGAGGCTTCAATGCGGGCTTTCATTTTTCCGGGCCAGGGTAGCCAATCGTTGGGCATGGGCGCCGCCCTCGCGGATGCGAGTCGCGCCGCCAAGGACGTGTTCGACGAGGTCGACGAGGCGCTGGCGCAGAACCTCTTCCGGATCATGCGCGAAGGTCCGGACGATGAGCTGAAGCTTACCGAAAATGCCCAGCCGGCGATCATGGCCCATTCGATCGCAGTGTTGCGGACGCTCGGCGTGGATGTCGGAGACGCGGCAAGCTTTGTCGCCGGGCACAGCCTCGGCGAATATTCGGCCTTGTGCGCGGCCGGCTCGTTCGATCTTGCGAACACCGCCAAGCTGCTGAAGCTACGCGGGCAGGCGATGCAGGCGGCAGTGCCGGTGGGGGAAGGCGCCATGGCAGCGCTACTCGGCGCGGACCTCGACCTTGCGCAGAAGATCGCATCGGCCGCCGCTGAGGATGGCGTGTGCACCGTCGCAAATGACAACGACCCCTCGCAGGTCGTGGTTTCCGGAAGCAAGGCCGCGATCGACCGTGCGATCGCCATGGCGAAGGACATGGGCGCTAAGCGGGCCGTCCCCTTGCCGGTTTCGGCGCCGTTCCATTGCCCGTTGATGCAGCCGGCCGCCGACGCCATGCGCGACGCGCTCAGCTATGTCATCGTCGAGCAGCCGGCGGTTCCCGTTTACGCCAATGTCACCGCGCAGCCGGAAAGCGATCCCGACACCATCCGCAACCAGCTCGTCGATCAGGTTACCGGCATGGTTCGCTGGCGCGAGAGCGTCGCCAATATGTTCGAGTCCGGCGTGCACGAGTTCGTCGAGGTCGGCGGCAAGGTGCTCGGTCCGATGGTCAAGCGGATCGCGCCGGATGCGAAAGTAATTAGCCTCGTCACCATCGAAGACATCGAAGCCGCGGCCAAGGAGATTGCATGATGTTCGATCTCAGCGGAATGACCGCCCTGGTCACCGGCGCTTCAGGCGGTCTCGGCAGTTCCATTGCCAAGGCGCTTGCGGCACAGGGCGCGCGGCTCGCCGTTAGCGGCAGCAATGTCGAGAAGCTTGAGCGGTTTCGCGGGGAGCTGGGCGGCGACCATGTCGCGCTCGGCTGCAATCTCTCCGATGGCGCCGCCGTCGACCAGCTCATCCCGCAGGCTGTTGAAGCGCTCGGCGGCAAGCTCGACATCCTCGTCAACAATGCCGGCATCACCCGCGACAATCTGCTGATGCGGATGAAGGACGACGAATTCGAGGAGGTCATCCGCGTCAATGTCGAAGCTGCGTTCCGCCTGATGCGCGCGGCGGCCAAGCCGATGATGAAGGCGCGCTTTGGGCGCATCATTTCGATCACCTCCGTAGTCGGCGTGACCGGCAATCCGGGCCAGGCGAACTACGTCGCCTCCAAGGCGGCGCTGATCGGCATGACCAAGGCGGTTGCGCAGGAGCTCGCCAGCCGAAGCATCACCGTGAACGCGATTGCGCCGGGCTTCATGGCGTCGGCGATGACGGACGCGCTGAACGAGCAGCAGCGCTCAGCTATTTTGTCGCGCATCCCGATGGGAGCGATGGGCAGCGGCGACGATATCGGCGCCGCCTGCGTCTACCTCGCCAGCCGCGAAGCCGGCTATGTGACCGGCCAGACGCTGCACGTGAACGGCGGCATGGCGATGCCCTAAAGGGCAGCTTGCCCCGTGCAGCTGCATTGTAGCTGCACTCCTTGTCGTCGGTTCCGCCGCACCTATATCCCGAAGAGAAATCAACGGACCGGCTGCCTGATGGGGGCCGGTCGTGGGGCTGAAGAGAAGAGGGATATAGAAATATGGCCAAGGTCATTGGTATCGACTTGGGCACGACCAACAGCTGCGTCGCCGTCATGGAGGGGGGCACGCCGAAGGTCATCGAGAATGTGGAAGGCGCGCGCACTACGCCTTCGGTCGTCGCTTTCACCAAGGACGGCGAGCGCCTGATCGGCCAGCCGGCGAAGCGCCAGGCGGTCACCAATCCCGACAATACGGTTTTCGCGGTCAAGCGCCTGATCGGCCGTCGCTTCGACGACCCGATCACCAAGAAGGACACCGAGCTGGTGCCCTACAAGATCGTCAAGGGCGCCAATGGCGACGCCTGGGTCCAGGCCGGCGGCAAGGACTATTCGCCGTCGCAGATTTCCGCCTTCATCCTCCAGAAGATGAAGGAAACCGCCGAGGCCTATCTCGGCGAGAACGTCACCCAGGCGGTGATCACCGTTCCCGCTTACTTCAACGACGCGCAGCGCCAGGCGACCAAGGACGCCGGCCAGATCGCTGGGCTTGAAGTGCTTCGCATCATCAACGAGCCGACCGCGGCCGCGCTCGCCTACGGGCTCGACAAGGACGACGGCAAGACGATCGCTGTCTACGACCTTGGCGGTGGCACGTTCGACGTCTCGGTGCTCGAGATCGGCGACGGCGTGTTCGAAGTGAAGTCGACCAACGGCGACACCTTCCTCGGCGGCGAGGACTTCGACGCGCGGATCGTCAACTGGCTCGCCGACAAGTTCAAGGCGAAGGAAAATATCGACCTTCGCACCGACCGCCTCGCTCTGCAGCGCCTGAAGGAAGCGGCCGAAAAGGCGAAGATCGAGCTGTCGTCTGCACAGTCGACGGAGATCAACCAGCCGTTCATCACCGCGCGGATGGAAGGCGGCGCGACGACGCCGCTCCACCTCGTTGAGACGATCAGCCGCGCCGACCTCGAGAAGATGGTCGACGACCTGATCGAGCGGACCATGGAGCCCTGCAAGAAGGCGCTCAAGGACGCCGGCGTCGACGCCAAGGACATTTCGGAAGTCGTCCTCGTCGGCGGCATGACCCGCATGCCGCGCGTGCGCGAGCGCGTGAAGGAATTCTTCGGGAAAGAGCCGCACACCGGTGTGAACCCGGACGAAGTCGTCGCCATGGGCGCCGCGATCCAGGCCGGCGTCCTCCAGGGCGACGTCAAGGACGTCCTGCTGCTCGACGTCACGCCGCTGTCGCTCGGTATTGAGACGCTCGGCGGCGTCTTCACCCGGATGATCGACCGCAACACGACGATCCCGACCAAGAAGAGCCAAGTCTTTTCGACGGCCGAGGACAATCAGAATGCGGTGACGATCCGTGTTTTCCAGGGCGAGCGCGAGATGGCCGCGGACAACAAGCTGCTCGGCCAGTTCGATCTGGTCGGCATCCCGCCGGCGCCGCGTGGTGTGCCGCAGGTCGAGGTCACCTTCGACATCGACGCCAACGGCATCGTCAACGTGTCCGCGAAGGACAAGGGCACGGGCAAGGAACAACAGATCCGCATCCAGGCCTCGGGTGGTCTCGCCGACAGCGACATCGAGAAGATGGTCCGCGAAGCCGAGCAGTTCGCCGAAGAGGACAAGAAGCGGCGTGCTGCGGCCGAAGCGAAGAATAACGCCGAAAGCCTCATCCACACGACCGAGAAGCAGCTCGCCGAACATGGCGACAAGGTCTCGGGCGACGTGAAGTCGGAAATCGAAAAGGCGCTTGGCGAAGCCAAGACGGCCGTCGAGAGCGGCGATGCCGACGAGATGCAGCAGAAGACCGCTGCGCTCACCCAGGCCGCGATGAAGCTCGGCGAGGCGATGTACAAGGCGCAGCAGGCTGAAGCTGGCGCTGCGCCCGGTGCCGATACTGGTGCTTCGGACTCGGCTGAACAGCCGGCCGGTGCAGAGGAAGAGGTCGTTGACGCCGAATTCTCCGAAGTCGACGAAGAGAATAAGGGCTGATCATGCGGCGCGGCTTCCCAGTGCGGGGGGTCGCGCCGTCTGCTGTAATGCGTAGGGGCGGGACCGAGTGATGGTCGAGCAGGACTATTACGAGCTGCTGGGCATTCAGCGCGGCGCTGACGATGCGACGATCAAGGCCGCCTATCGGCGGATGGCGAAGGAATATCATCCTGACCGCCACAATGGCTGCGGCGACAAGGAAGCGCAGTTCAAGGCCATCAACCAGGCCTATGACGTCCTCAAGGACCCGCAGAAGCGTGCGGCTTACGACCGCTTCGGCCATGCTGCCTTCCAGAATGGCGGCGGCGGCGCCGATCCTTTCGGTGACGCCGGCTTCAACGGCTTTTCCGACATATTCTCGACCATTTTCGGCGAGTTCATGGATCAGCGCGGCCCGCGGCAAAACGCCGCGCGCGGGGCGGATCTCCGCTACGATATTGAGCTCAGCCTCGAAGAAGCGTTTAACGGGGTCGAGAAGACCATCACCATCGATGCGCTCGCGACCTGCGAGAGCTGCGAGGGGCGCGGCTGCACCGGCCTCGACCGTTGCGCCAGCCATTGCCAGACCTGCGGCGGGGCCGGGAAGATCCGCACGCAGCAAGGCTTCTTCATGGTCGAGCGCGGCTGTCCCAACTGCCGCGGTTCCGGCGAAGTCATCAGCAACCCCTGTCCAACCTGCCATGGCGAAGGGCGCGCAATTGCCCAGCGCAAGCTATCGGTGAAGATCCCGGCCGGTGTCGATGAAGGCACCCGCATACGCGTTGCCGGCGAAGGCGAGGCGGGTGTGCGCTCCGCCGCCAGCGGCGACCTCTACCTGTTCGTGCACATGAAGCCGCACCCGATCTACGTGCGCGACGGAACGACTCTGGTCGCCGACTGCCCGGTCAGCTTCACGACGGCGGCGCTCGGCGGCGCGATCAGCCTCCCCGGCATCGACGGCAATATGGTCGAGCTGAAGATACCCGCGGGCACCCAGTCCGGCGAACAGCTGCGTCATCGCGGCTCCGGCATGAGTGCGATCAACGCTCGCGGCCGCGGCGACCTGGTCGCGCGTGTCCATGTCGAGACGCCAACGCGCATGTCGGCCAAGCAGAAGAAACTGCTGGAAGAATTTCGTGAGACGGAAACGGGCGACGAATGTCCGGCGTCGAAGAGTTTCTTTGGTCGCGTCCGCGATTATTTCGGCGCCTAGAGTAGCATTCCGAAAATCTGCGCGAACAGCTCCGCCGCCGCGTGGAGCTCGAACGAAGGCGGCCGCGCGGCACGGTTGTCGCATTCGAAGTGGCCGATCGTTTCTCGGTCGACGATGACGGGCACCCGCAGCACCGATGAAATACCGGCGCTTCGTAGAGCCTCAAGCTGATCGGGCGAGGGCGCACGCAACATCGCGCCGGGGATCGGATGATCGTGCTTCGCCGGGAACAGCGAAATCGGTTCGGCATTCGCGTCCGCGACGATCGGCGGCAGCTCGCCGGCCACCTCCAGCGCAGCCATTGACCCGCGCGCGCTTTCGATCCGCTCTCCGCCCATGGTCAAGATGGTCCGGTCGAAGCCGGTGAGCGCGCGCATCCGCCGCGCGGCGCCGTCCATCAGCCGTTTGCGGTCGCCGCGTTCGAGCCCTTCAATCAGCCGGCTTACGGAACCGAGCCAGTCGCCGACGCCCTGTTCCGGGCTCTCGAGTGCTTCCAGCAAGATGGTGGAGTCCAGCGACTGAAATGCAAAGTCGAACCGCTCCGGCTGGTCGAACAAGCGCACGCGGTAGGCGCGAGCGATGCCGCTGCTGCTGCGCTGCCTCGCCAGGCTGTTGCGCAGGTCATGCAGCGGCTGCGCCATCGTGAATTCGGAGATCGGCTCGCCGACGAGGCGCTGGTGATATTCGCCGATGAACCCATGGGCGTTGCACGAGGCGCGAAGGATCAGCCAGTCCGGCGACAGTTCGAGGAAAAAGCCGGCCGACTGGATTTGCGCTTCACTCACTGGCCAAACACCCGGTCAAAGATCGTGTCGACGTGCTTCAGATGGTAATCAAGGTCGAACAGCTCATCGAGCTGCTCGCCGGATAGCCGCTCCGCCACCTGCGGATCGTCCTTCAGCAATTGCAGCAGCGAAAGCTGTCCGTCCGACTCCCAGACTTTCATCGCGTTCCGTTGGACCAGCGAATAGGAATCCTCGCGGCTCAGGCCAGCCTGGGTAAGCGCGAGCAGCACCCGCTGCGAGTGGACGAGCCCGCCCATCCGGTCGAGGTTCTTCTGCATCCGCTCGGGGTAGGCGACGAGCTTGTCCACGACGCTCGTCAGCCGCGCGAGCGCGAAGTCCAATGTGATCGTCGCGTCGGGCCCGATGAAGCGCTCGACCGACGAGTGGGAGATGTCGCGCTCATGCCACAAGGCGACATTCTCCAGCGCCGGCGTGACATACCCACGGACCATGCGCGCGAGCCCGGTCAGGTTCTCAGTCAGCACAGGGTTGCGCTTGTGCGGCATCGCCGAGCTGCCCTTCTGGCCGGGCGAGAAATATTCCTCAGCCTCCAGCACCTCGGTGCGCTGCAGGTGGCGGACTTCGACGGCGAGCCGTTCGATCGACGAGGCAATGACGCCGAGGGTGGCAAAGAACATCGCGTGTCGGTCACGCGGGATCACCTGGGTCGAGACGGGCTCGACCGATAGGCCGAGTTCGCCAGCGACGCGCTCTTCGACCCGCGGATCGATGTTGGCGAATGTGCCAACCGCACCGGAGATCGCGCAGGTCGCCACATCGTCGCGCGCGGCCCGGAGCCGCTCGCGATTGCGCGCGAACTCGGCATAGGCCTGGGCAAGCTTCAGCCCGAAGGTGACCGGCTCAGCATGGATTCCGTGGCTGCGGCCGATGGTTGGCGTCATCTTATGCTCCAGGGCGCGGCGCTTGATCGCTTCGAGCAGTGCGTCGAGGTCCTTAAGCAGCAGATCGGCAGCTTCCTTCAGCTGCACGGCAAGTGCGGTGTCGAGCACGTCGGAGCTGGTCATCCCCTGGTGCAGCCAGCGCCGCTCGGGCCCGAGCTTCTCGCCGGCCCACGTCAGGAAAGCGATCACGTCATGCTTGGTCACCGCCTCGATCGCATCGATCGCGTCGATGTCGATGTCGCCGAGGGCGTTGCTGTCATAAGCCGCGCGAATGGTCCTCGCGTCCTGCGCAGGGATCATCCCGATTTCACCCATCGCCTCGGCGGCGAAGACTTCGATCTGCCACCAGATGCGGTAGCGGTTTTCCGGCGACCAGATGGCCGCCATCTCGGGACGGGAATAGCGGGGAACCATGGCCGCGGCGGCTAGCAGAGCCGCCGCGGGGGTTCAAATATGCTTCGGCTGCTTCAAGCCGTTCGGCACTAGCTGAGGAAGCTGGCGACGAACGGCGTCGCGGGAGCCGTAGCTACCTCGTCGAGCGGCGCGAACTGCTCGATGCGGCCGCTGTTGAGCACGGCCACGCGGTCGGCGAGCGCGAACGCCTCCTCCTGGTCGTGGGTGACGAAAATCGAGGTGAGGCCGAGCTCGTCGTGGATCGTGCGAAGCGCGCCGCGCAGCTCGCGCCGGACTTTTGCGTCGAGGGCGCCAAACGGCTCGTCGAGCAGCAGGATACGAGGCTCGCGCGCAAGTGCCCGTGCCAATGCGACCCGCTGCCGCTGCCCGCCTGACAGCTGGCTCGGATAGCGGCCGCCAAGGCCGGGCAACTGAACAAGGTCGAGCAATTGGTCGACGCGCTGCATGATGTCCGCCTTCGATGGCCCGCCTTTCATCACCTCCAGGCCGAAGGCGATGTTCCGCGCGACTGTCATATGCCCGAACAAGGCATAATGCTGGAACACGAACCCGATCCCGCGCGAGGCGGGTCTGTCGGACGTCACATCCTGGCCGTCAAAGTAGACGCGTCCCTGCTGCGGCGCCTCCAGTCCAGCCAGGATCCGCAACAGCGTCGTCTTGCCCGACCCTGATGGGCCGAGGAGTGCGACGAACTCGCCGTCGCTGATGGCAAGCGACACGTCTTCGAGTGCCGGATAGGCGGAAAAGCTCTTCGAGACATTCTCGACGCGGATCGACATCTCAGTGACGCCCTGTTGCTGCGAGCTGCGCGCGGTGCCGCCATTCGAGCGCGGTCTTGAGCGCGAGCGTGACGAGGGCGAGCAGCGTAAGGAGGGAGGCGACCGCAAAGGCGCCGACGAAATCATAGTCGTTGTAAAGCGCCTCGACCTGCAGCGGCATGGTATTGGTCTGTCCACGTATATGCCCCGAAACGACGCTGACCGCGCCGAACTCGCCCATCGCCCGGGCGTTGCACAGCAGCACGCCGTAGAGCAGCGCGAAGCGGATGTTGGGAAGCGTGACGTGCCAGAAGGCCTGCCATCCGCTCGCGCCGAGCGTCAGAGCCGCTTCCTCGTCGGCGCGCCCCTGCGCGGTCATCAGCGGCACGAGCTGGCGGGCGACGAAGGGCAGGGTCACGAACACAGTCGCAAGCACCAGTCCCGGAAGCGCGAATATGATGCGAATGTCCTTGTCTTCGAGCCAGGGACCGAACCACCCCTGCGCGCCGAACAGCAGGACCCAGACTAGGCCCGACACAACCGGCGACACCGAGAAGGGGAGCTCGATCAAGGCGATCAGCGTCGCCTTGCCGCGGAAGTCGAACTTGGCGATGGCCCACGCCGCGGCGACACCGAAGATGGTGTTGAGCGGTACGGCGATCGCGGCGACCAGCAGCGTCAGCTTGATCGATGCTCGCGCGTCGGCTTCGCTGATCGAGGTCATCCAGAGCTCGATCCCCTTGCGAAACGCTTCGACCAGCACGGCGCCGAGGGGCAGCACCAGCATCACGCCGACATAAAGGAGCGCCGCTCCGATCAGCAGCACCTTGACCCCGCGCGTCTCGCCAAGGCCGCCCGCGCTCACGTCATCCTCTTGTGCTGCCAGTTCTGCAGCAGGTTGAGCGCGAGCAGCGCGGCGAAGGAGATGAACAGCATGACCGTCGCGATGGCGGCTGCGCCGGCATAATCATATTCTTCGAGGTGGGTGATGATCAGCAGCGGCGCGATCTCGGACTTGAACGGCATGTTCCCCGCGATGAAGATCACGGAGCCATATTCGCCGGCGCCCCGAGAGAAGGCGAGGGCAAAGCCCGTCGCAAGGGCAGGCGCCAGCGTCGGCAGGATGACGCGGAAGAAGGTCTGCAGCCGCGTCGCCCCAAGCGTGAGCGCGGCTTCCTCAATCTCCTTCGATGCCTCGGCGAGTACGGGCTCGACGGTCCGCACGACGAATGGCAGGCCGATGAAGGTGAGCGCCAGCACGACGCCCGCGGGCTTGTAGGCGATCGGCAAGCCCAAGGGATCGAAGATCCGCCCGACCGGCCCTGTGTCGGCATAGAGCGCCGTCAGAGCGATACCGGCGACGGCCGTTGGCAGTGCAAAGGGCAGGTCGATCAGCGCGCTCAGGAAACGGCGGCCAGGGAAGCGGTAGCGGACGAGAACCCACGCGACGAGCAATCCAAAGACGCAGTTGATCGCCGCCGCAATCGCCGCGCCGCCGAACGACAGACGATAAGCGGCGATCGCTCGCGGCGAGCCTGCGGCTTTCCAGAACTCGCCCCATCCGTCGGTGACGCTGCGCAGCAGCACAGCGCTCAACGGGATCAGGACGATGAGCGAAAGCCAAAGGATCGTGATGGCCAGGGAAAGGCCGAATCCCGGGAGTGGGGAGGACCGGCGCGCAACTCCGCTGGGCATCACGAAGCTTGTGCTCCCGTCAGAAATCGAGGTGAAGACGGGTGGCGAAGGCGTCGCCCTTCGTCTTTGCGCCGACGGGATCGAGCGGCGTGTTGTCGCCGCTGAAGCGGATGTAGTTCACCATCAGCTTCGCATAGGGGTTCAGGTACCAGTTCAACCCGGCGGTGAGGCTCGTCGCTTCATTGCCGGCGCGCGCCGCGACCGGCGTGTCCTTGAGGTTGAGGTGGTCGTACCGCAAGGCGATCTCGAAGGCGCCGAGCCCACCGTCGCCAAAGGAGCTGAACGGCTTGATGCGGTCGAAATTGCCGCCCTTGAACCCGCGCGTCTCTCCAGTGAGCATGTAAGCGGCGTACCCGTAAAAGCCCGTGAAATGCGCGTTGGGCGCATCCGTGCGGTCGAGCCATAGTCGCCCGGCCTCGCCTGCGACAGTGAGTGCTCCGAGCACGCCGGCCGCCTCCACGCCGCCATAACGCAGCGAGCGCGTGTTGATAATGACGCCGCTGTCGGCGATGTTGCCGCCGTCGACACGCACGTTCGGCCGGTCGTTCAGCCTCACCGCGTCCGCCACGTCGCCGGACTTCAGGTGCGTCCGGTAAAAGCCCGAGATGCCAAGGTGCAGCACCTTGCCCGTGTCGAAGATCGGCTCCCAGGTGGCGCGGCCGTTGACGCCCCAGCTCTCCCCGGGCGCAGCACCGCTACCCCGGCTGATGCTTTCATTGTCGCCGAACAGCCCTGCTGCAATGTTGATATTCTCCTTGGGCGCGTACGCCGCTGAGAAGCCGATCCGGCGCTCGGCACCGGCATTGCCGAACGCGTTGGTGAACATGCCGCGTTCCAGGAAGACGTTGTAATTGTCGCTGTTGTTGGACTCGAGCCCGAACGGCGCCTTGTGCTGCCCGAGCGTCAGCACGGTCTTGGGGATCTTGGTGTACTGCAAATAAGCGTCGGTGATGCCGACCGAATTGCCTGCGAAATCGACCTCCACGCGATAGTTCAGCCATTTGAATGCCGTGCCTTCAAAGCCCAGGCGTGCGCGGCGGAACGCCGTTCCGTCATTGTAGGCGTAGCTCCCTTCGCGCTCGTTGAAGACCCCGAAATCCGCATCGATGACGCCGCGCGGCTTGAAGGTGAAGCTGCCGTCCGGATCGGAGATCGTCGGCGCCCAGCCGAACTGCGCATTCTTGGCCGCACGCGTCTCAACGCTTTCGATTCGGCCTTCGTTGAGCTCCGCCTGCTGCTCGAGCTGCGCGTTGCGTGCTTCGAGCTGCTTTATGCGCGCTTCCAAGGCGTTGAGCCGGTCCAGCACGGGATCGCCGGTGAGCTTTGCCGGTTCGGCTTGCGGCTGCTCGTCATCGGCAGGCGCGAGCGTGTCGAGCGTGGAATCGTCGGCCGTCTGCGGCTGGGCTTGCTGGGCGAATGCGGGGGTGGTGAGGGCGAGCGCCGAGGCGCCCGCAAATAGCAGGATGCGCGTCATCATCGTCTATGTCCCTGTGGCTTAAAAGCTTAGCGCTTGGCTGCTTCGAATTCCTGGTCGAACAGGCCGCCGTCGTTGAAGTGCACGGATTGGGCCTTGGCCCAACCACCGAAGTTCCGGTCGATCTGGAACAGCTGCATGTTGCGGAACTGCCCCTTGTACTTCGCCGCCACCGCCGGGTTGCGCGGACGGAAGTAATTGCGCGCGATCACTTCCTGCGCCTCAGGCGTATAGAGGAACTTCAAATAGGCTTCCGCCGCGGCGCGCGAACCCTCCCGGTCGACGACCTTGTCGACGACGGCGACCGGCGGCTCCGCGAGGATCGAGACCGACGGATAGACAATGTCGAACTTGCCGGGCGCCAGCTTCTTGACGGTGAGTAGCGCTTCATTTTCCCAGGCGATCAGCACGTCGCCCTGGCCGCGCTCGACGAAGGTCGTCGTCGCGCCGCGGGCGCCGCTGTCGAGCACCGGAACGTTGCGCAGGACCTTGGCGAGGAAGAGCTTCGCCTGCTGCGGCGACCCATACTTCTTCTGCGCGTAGCCCCAGGCCGCGAGATAATTCCAGCGCGCGCCGCCGCTCGTCTTCGGGTTGGGCGTGATCACCTTGATGCCCGGCCGGATGAGGTCGTCCCAGTCCTGGATCTTCTTCGGATTGCCTTTGCGGACCAGAAGCACGATCGTCGAATAATAAGGCGTGCTGTTGTTCGGCAGGCGCTTCTGCCAGTTCGGCGCGATCAGCCCCTTCTTCGCAATGGCGTCGACGTCATAGCCCAGCGCGAGCGTGACGACGTCCGCGGGAAGGCCGTCGATCACCGCGCGCGCCTGCTTCCCCGACCCGCCGTGACTTTGCTTGATGGTGATCGGCTTGCCGTAGCGCTTTTTGAAGACGGCATTGATCTGCTGGTACAGCTCGCGGGTCGGATCGTAGGACACGTTGAGCAGTTCGGTAGGTGCGGCGCTTGCGCTGGCCGGCAAAATGGCCGTCGACAATGCCGCGGCTAAGGCGAACTTCCTGATGATCGTCATGGACCGACTCCCCTATTGAGCGGCCTGCTTCTAGATCCCTAGTCAATGACTAGACAATAGATGTGATTCTCATTTTGGCGCTGCCGGACAACGCTTCGGCGACGCTGATGAATGCTGGCTAGATCAGTCCCATGGCGCGCATGCTGGTGCGGCCCTCCGCGCCGACAATCACATGGTCGTGCACCGTCACCTTCATGTGCCTGCCAGCTTCGACAAGGTCGCGCGTTAGGCGGATGTCCTGGCTGCTAGGCGTCGGATCGCCGCTCGGATGATTGTGGACGATGATGATCGCTGTGGCGCCCAGCGCAATGGCTCGGGCAATGACTTCGCGGACGTGGACCGCGGCTTCGTCGACCGAACCCTGCCACAGCGCCTCGTTGGCGATCAGCATGTTCTTTGCGTTGAGGAACAGGATCCGCACTTCCTCGACTCGGTGATGCGCCATTGCCGCGTGCAGGTAATCGCCGAGCGCGTCCCAGCTCGAGAGCACAGGGCGGCTCTCCATCCGGGTCTCCAGCAGGCGCAGGGCCGCCGCCTGAGCAATCTTCAGCGCCGCGATGGTCGCATCGCTCAGCCCTTCGCGGCGCAGCGTGTCGGCGCTTGCGGACAGGAGAGGGCCGATTCCGCCAAAGTCGTGGATCAGTCGCTTGGCAAGCGGCTTGGTGTCGACGCGCGGCAGCGTCAGCGTCAGTAAATATTCAATCAGTTCATAGTCTTGGAAGGCGTCTGCTCCGGCATCGAGCAGTCGCTTGCGCAATCGGGCGCGATGTCCGCCGCTGTCATTCTTGCGATCGATGCTGACGTGCCCGTTCATGCCGCTCCTGCCGCGACCAATCCGAGCAGTTGCGACTAGAACACAGCTGCGGCTTGGATGAAAGAGGTCGTGCCGCATCTGGAACGGTGATGCTTGGCGAGGGTTAGAAGGCGCGATGGATCGACGGACGGGAGACGAGGGGGTCGCAGCGGCGGGGGAGACGCGCGTCGTCCGCGCCCGTCGCCCCTTATGGGCCCGTGTCGCGGTTTATGTCGGCGTCGGCATCCTCGCCTTACTTGTTCTCGGCGTTGCGGCGCTGTGGATTCAGCGCCGGCCCGTCGCTCGGCACTTCCTCAAGCAGGAGCTGCAGAGCCGCGGCGTCGACGCGAGCTACAAGCTCGACCGCGTCGGCTTCCGGACGCAGCAGGTCAGCGACCTCGTCATCGGCGACCCCAAGAACCCGGACCTCACCGCCAGGTTCGCGCAGATCCAGACGCGGCTGAAGCTAAACGGCAGCTTCGAAGTCTATCGCATCGTCGCTCGCGGGGTCCGGCTGAAAGGCAAGCTGGTGAACGGCCGCGTCAGCTGGGGCCAGATCGACAAGCTGATTCCGCCGCCGAGCAACAAGCCGTTCGCGCTTCCAGACTTCGCGGTCGATATCGCCGACAGCAGCATCGCGCTTGCGACGCCGTTCGGCCCGGCCGGGATCGCGGTCCAGGGCAGCGGCAAGCTGAGCGGCGGCTTCAAGGGTCGCGTTGCGCTTGCGAGCCCCCGAATCACCCCCGGCCGCTGCACTGCGGTTGGGCTGAATGCCAACGTGGCCATCTCCGTGGTCGCGCGCAGGCCAAGGGTTGCCGGTCCGGTCGGACTCGACCGGTTCGCATGCCCGGCAAGCCAGCTGGAGCTCGATCAGCCACGCTTCGAGGCTGAGGCAACCTTCAACGAGTCCTTCACCAACGTCGATGGCCGCGGCCGGATGGCGACGCGCAGGATGGTGGCGGGCGCAAACGGGCTCGCCGCCTTCGTCGGCGACATCACTTACAAAGGACCGCTGACGAACGTCCGCGGCCATGTGAAGCTTGCGGCCCAGAAGTCGCGGCTGGCGACGATCCTTGCCGATCGCACCGGCCTCGACGGCGATTATAGCCTCGGCCTCAAAGCCGGGACGTTCAGCCTGGTCGGCGGCTTCAACGCCACTAGCGCACAGCTCGCACCTTCGATGCTCGCCAGCGTGGTCGAGCCGCTCGCCGCAGCAAGTGGAACGCCGATCGGGCCGGTTGCGACCAGCATCGCCAAAGCGCTTCAGCGCACCGCGAGCAATTTCGACGCGCAGGGCCGGATCACCGTCGTCAATTTCCCCGGCGGCGGCGCGGCGCGGATCGGCGACGCCAATGTACAGGGGCCGACCGGCGCCAAAGCGCGGATCACGGGCGGCAGCGGCGTGACCTACTACTGGCCTCAATCGGCGCTGAGGATCGACAGCGCGATCGAAATGGGCGGCGGCGGCCTGCCTTCGGGGCGCGTCGTGCTGCGGCAGCCCGGGCCGGGTGCCCCGCTCAGCGGGGTCGCCGATCTTGCGCCATACAGCGCCGGTGGCCAGCGGCTCGCGCTCGCGCCCATCCGCTTCGGCCCGGGTCCGCGCGGCTCGACGCAAGTCAGCACCGTGGCGCTGCTCGACGGCGCATTCCCGAACGGCCGCGTACGAGCCCTTCGCCTGCCGATCAATGGACGGCTCGGCCCCGGTGGAGCCTTTGCGGTCGGAACCGGCTGCGCGGTTGTCAGCTTCGATTATCTCAAGATCAGCGATCTCCAGCTTGGCGCCGCGCGAGTGCCGGTGTGCCCGGTCGGCCCGGCAATCGCTTACCGCGGGCCGAACGGCTCGGTGGTCGTGAGCGCGCGGCTGAACAACACCAGCCTTGCCGGCCGCATCGGCAGCTCGCCGATGCGCGTTTCCGCGGCCAGCGGTATCGTGAACGGCAAGCAGTTCGCGTTCAACAATGTCGCGCTGCGGCTCGGCAAGTCTGCGTCGCCGCTCGTCCTCAACGCCTCGCGGCTGGGCGGCAATTTCGCCGGTGCCGGCGTGGCGGGGACTTTCGACGGCGCGCACGGCAAGATCGGCAACGTTCCGCTCCTGCTCAGCAAGGCTTCGGGCAAGTGGAGCTTCGGCCGCAGCATCCTCCAGGTCGACGGTGCCGCGACGGTGTCGGACGACAATCCCGATCCGCGCTTTTATCCGCTGCGCACGAACGATCTTCGCTTCAGGCTCGCGGGTGATCGCATCACCGCCAACGGTTCGCTCCGGAATCCCGCAAGCGGGCGGCTGGTGACGAACGTCGATATCCAGCACCGGCTATCGAGCGGCGCCGGCCAGGCGCTGCTCGACGTTCCGGGCCTCGCCTTCGGTCCCGACTTCCAGCCCGACCAGCTGACGCGCCTCACGGAAGGCGTCGTGGCGCTCGTCAACGGCACCGTTACGGGACAGGGGCGGATCAACTGGAGCGGCAGCGGCAAGGTCACCTCGACGGGCGATTTCGCGACGCGCGGCATGGACCTCGCAGCGCCGTTCGGGCCGGTGACGGGGCTCAGCACCAACCTCCACTTCACCGATTTGCTCAACCTCGAATCCGCGCCGGGCCAGCTCGCCACCGTCGCTTCGATCAACCCCGGCATCGAGGTCACGAATGGCGAGATCCGCTATTCGCTCCTGCCCAACAATCTCGTGCGTATCGAGCGCGGCGAGTGGCCGTTCATGGGTGGGCGACTGATCCTTCACGAAACGGTGCTCAACTTCGGAAGTCCGAGCGCCAAGCGCCTGACCTTCGAGCTGCAGGGATTCAACGCGAAGATGTTCGTCGACAGCCTCGGCTTCGAAGGCATTGAGATTACCGGCATCTTCGACGGCGTCCTGCCGATGATCTTCGACGAGAGCGGCGGGCGGATCGTGGGTGGGCGGCTCGAGTCCCGGCCGCCTGGCGGTCGGCTGCAATATCACGGCACCCGGCCGGCAGGCATGATGCCCGGCATCGCCTTCGACCTGTTCAGCGACATTCGCTACCGCTCGATGGTCGTGCGCTTGAACGGCGACCTGGCCGGCGAATTCGCAACCCGGCTGACCATCGAAGGTCCGTCGCTTGGCCAGAGCAAGGGCTTCATCGCCGGCATGGTCAAGCGCGTCTTCTCGCAGATCCCGCTGCGGCTGAATGTGAACATCAACGCGCCATTCCGCGCCCTCATTCAAACCGCCAAGGCGTTCAAGGATCCGACCCAGGCGATCGCGCCGGTGATGCCGTTCCCGATCGATTCGCCGGCGCTGAAGGTCGAGGTGATCAATACCACCAAGCAGGAAGAGCAGACCGTCGAACCCGCGGCGCCGCGGGAGCGTAGCAAGCAGTCACCACCACCCGGAGGAGCGAAGTGAGAAAGAGAGCAAGAACAGCCGCGCGGCTCGCCGCCGGCATCGCGGTCGCGGTGCCCCTGGCCGGCTGCATCACGGTGAAGACACCGGAAAAGCCGATCGACGTGAACCTCAACGTCGATATCAAGCAGCAGGTGACCGTCCGGCTGCAGGAAGATGTCCAGCAGATGATCCGGAAAAACCCGGACGCGTTCCCGCCTGCGCCGACCAGGCCGTGATGCGCTGCAGAATAGTTTTCCTCGTAGTTGCGCTGGCCGGTGCGGCTCCGCTCGCCGCGCAAGGACCCTCCCAGGTCTCGGCAGCGGTTGCAGCCGGCACGGTCGGTGAGCGCTACGACGGCTTCTTAGGGTTTGTGACGCCGCCCGGCGCCGAGCTTCGCCGGCAGGTGAACGCCATCAACATCAAGCGGCGCAGCCTCTACTTCCAGCTCGCTACCGGCAGGAACGCGACCGCCGACCTCGTCGCGCTTACCACTGCATGCGAGCTTTTCGCACGCCTCCCGGTCGGTCACGCCTACATGCTTCAGGACGGCGCCTGGCGCCGACGCGCGGCCGGGCAGTCCGCTCCCGTGCCCGATTACTGCCGCTGAACCTCGAACGCGCTCCGGTAAGCGGGCTTCAGCGCTCCGATCAGCCGCGGCGTCACCGCGACCGACACTTCATATTCTCCCTCGGCATAAGGACCGGCGACATAAGGCGCCGCCACGAACTTCAGCGCTTCGAAGCGGCCGTTCCCGTCGGCATCGGCGGGAACGATGGCGAGCTCATGCAATTGCGGGCAGGCATCGAAGTCGCCGCCCAGCCTTTCGCCCTCGCGGCGCTTGAGGCGTTCGGCATCGAGCGCACGGCAGTAGCTTCGGCGAGTCAGTCGCTCCAGCGAAGCGCCGCTCGCGAACAGCGCGGTGGCAGCGATCTCGCGATTGGCTGTGCGGTCCCATAGCAATGCGCTGAATTCGTGATTGGGGTGCGCGCCGCCGGTGAAGCTTTCGATCGTGCCCTCTAGCGACAGCAGCTGTGGGGACTGGCCTGCCGTGTCCCACCCGACGGCCAGATAATGCTTGTTGAATGGCCGCTCGTCGCTGCGCGCCATGACCTCGTCCTCGCGCGCCATCTTCTGCGCATCCTTCAGCGCGGCGGCGGCTTTTGTCTTCAACCGAGCATTAAGGGACGGGATTGCGGCTGCCTCGGCCGACCATTGGTAAGAGAAATCGAGCGCCTTCGTCTCGCGCTCGATCAGGACCGGCTTCGCAGAGGCTGCGCCGACCGGGTCGAAGAGGAACAGAAGCAGTGCGATCGTCATGCGTGCCAGCCTAATGCCGACGCGCGCGGTTGACTATCGGCACCCCCCTTCATAAAGGAGCCGCGCCTTGGCGGTGCCGCTTTCCGCCATGTTCCTCGTCCGTGTCTGGCCCGTGAGTTTCAGCAGGGGCGACGCACAGGGGAGAAGCATGGCTGAGGACGATACCGGCGAGGTCCCGAAGCTTCCAACAGATGCACGGCTCGAATCGCTCGATCAGCGGCTCGAGCGTTTGCAGCAGGCGGAAGCGAAGCGGACCGCAAGGGCGCAGCCGAACCCGGGCGACCGGCTCTGGCAGCAGCTTTTCGGT
This sequence comes from Sphingomicrobium sp., assembly GCA_036563485.1. Lineage (NCBI taxonomy): Bacteria > Pseudomonadati > Pseudomonadota > Alphaproteobacteria > Sphingomonadales > Sphingomicrobiaceae > Sphingomicrobium > Sphingomicrobium sp. Next base: position 1,868,268 of record DATCMI010000001.1, read on the forward strand.
CATCTGATCGGGGCGCCGGTTGGCGGTGCCGTGATCGGTTGGGGTCTGGACAGCGTGGCCGGAATGTTCGGTCACCGGACCTTTCCGCTGTTCTTCCTGCTGATGCTGTTCTTCGGGTTCGGCGTCGGCGTGAGGAATATCATGCGACTTTCCAAGACCCGGAACACCTCCGGGCACTGAACGAAGGCGAGAGGCAAAGCGTGGCCGCCGAAGGCAAGATCGACCCGATGCACCAGTTTGCGGTGGAACCCATCGTTCCGCTGCACCTTGGCAAGTACGACATCAGCTTCACGACCAGTTCGCTGTGGCTGCTGATCGCGCTGGCGCTGATCTTCGGCTTCATGGCCATGGGCATGAAGCGCCAACTCGTGCCGGGCCGCTGGCAGATGGCGGCCGAGGGGCTGACCTCGTTCATCGACGACATGGTCCGGGTGAACATCGGCCCTGAGGGCAAGAAGTACGTCCCCTACATCTTCTCGCTGTTCAGCTTCATCCTGGTCGCCAACCTGCTGGGCCTGTTCCCGCTGGCGATCGTGCCCGGCCAGCACCAGTTCACCACCACCAGCCACTTCAGCATCACCGGCGTGCTCGCCGTGATGAGCTTCGCGATCGTCCTGATCGTCGGCTTCTGGCGCCACAAGCTTCACTTCTTCTCGCTGTTCGTGCCGCACGGCACGCCCGCGGTGATGGTCCCGCTTATCGCCGCGATCGAGTTCATCTCCTTCATGGTCCGTCCGTTCAGCCTCGCGCTGCGACTGTTCGTGGCGATGATCGCCGGCCACATCCTGATGGAAGTGTTCGGAAGCTTCATCGTCAGTGGCTTCAGCGGCGGCGCCGTCGGCTGGGGCGTCAGCCTGCTCAGCTTCATCTTCATCGTCGGCGTTTCGGCGCTCGAACTGCTCGTCTGCGCGATCCAGGCCTATGTGTTCGCGCTGCTGACGACGCTGTACCTAAACGACGCGATCAACCTTCACTAAGCTTTTCACTCAAGGAGTACCCACATGGATTTCGCTTCCGCTCAGGTCATCGGTGCCGGTCTTGCGGCAATTGGCGTCGGCGCTGCCGCGGTCGGCGTCGGCAACGTGTTCGGCTCGTTCCTCGAGAGCGCGCTTCGCAACCCGGCGGCTGCTGACAGCCAGCAGGGCCGTCTGTTCATCGGCTTCGCGGCCGCCGAGCTTCTCGGCCTGATCGCGTTCGCCGTCGCGATGATCATCCTCTACGCCCGCTAAGAGCGCAAAAAGGCCCGAAGCGGCCGAGGACTGACATGCCTCAGATCGAGCAACTTCCCTTCATCTTCTTCTCGCAGCTGTTCTGGCTGCTGCTGGTGTTCGGCACCATCTTCTTCGGCATCGGCCGCGGGATGCTGCCGAAGATCCAGGGCACCGTCGAGGAGCGTGAAAAGAAGATCTCCGGCGACCTCGAGCGTGCGCAGGCCGCGCGCGCCGAGGCCGAAGAGACCGAGGCCGCGTGGCGCGCCCGCATGGATGCGGCGCGCTCCGAAGCGGCCCGGGTCTCGCAGGAAGCCAAGCAGGAAAGCGCTCGCGAAACCGAGGCTCGTGTCCGGGCCGCGGCGGACAAGATCAACCTGAAGGTCGAAGGCGCCGAGGCCCAGATCCGCGAGGCCGTGACGTCGGCGCGAGCCGAGATCGAGGCCGTCGCTGCGGAAGCCACGCAGGAGATGGTCCGCCGCCTTACCGGGCTTGAGATCGACAGGCAGGAAGCCGCGCAGGCGGTAAAGGCAGAGCTCAATGTCTGAATCGCCGCAGCCGCAGGATCCGGGTCAGCCGGCAGCCCACCCCGACGCTCACGCGTCCGTGGCGCATGAAGGCACGCCGCCGGCTCACGAAGAGCCCGGCGCCTTCTATCTCGCGCCGCCGTTCTGGATTTCGCTGGCGATGCTCTCGGTCATCGCGCTGCTGATCTGGAAGAAGGTGCCCGGCGCGATCGCCGGCGCACTCGACAGCAAGATTGCGGCGATCCGCGAGCAGCTCGCCGAGGCCGAGACGCTGCGCAAGGAAGCCGAAGCGCTGAAGGCCGAATATGAGTCCAAGGCTGCTGCCGTGGACAAGGATCGCGAGGCGCTGCTCGAGCGCGCGCGGCACGAAGCCGACGAAATCGTCGCGAAGGCCAAGACCGACGCCGAGGCGCTGATCGGCCGCCGCACGCGCATGGCCGAGGACAAGATCGCGGCCGAAGAGCGCAGCGCCGTCGAGCAGCTGCGCGCCACCGCCGCGGACGCTGCGGCCAAGGCCGCCGCGCGCATCATCGCCGAGCGCCATGACGCGTCAACGGACGCGCAACTCGTCGACCGCGCGATCAAGGAAATCGCTGCCCGATAAAGCGTGCTTCGGCGAAAGCCGGAGGCCGGAGACGCAAAGGACTTCCGGTCGCCGGCTTGTCGCCGGGACCAGTCCTTTAGCCTTGGCTGTGGCTGCCGCCGGGCTCGCTGACGCCTTCGAGCGCCTGGTGCGCGCTCTCGTCGTTCGTTTCGCGAGCTAGATCGCCGAGGCTGACGATACCGCACAGCCGCTCGTTCTCGTCGACGACGGGTAGCCGGCGGACCTGCGCCTCGCTCATCCGGCTGGCGACATCCTGGATGTCATCGTCCGTTCGCGCTGCGACGATGTTGTCGGTCATCAGCTCACGCACCGGCGTTTCCGGCCCGTAGCCCCTGGCAACGCCGCGAACGGCGATGTCGCGGTCGGTGATCATGCCGACGAGCCGGTCGCCGTCCGTGACCGGGATCGACCCAGCATCGGCGCTCAGCATGAACGAGGCTGCCTGCTGCGCGGTCTCGTCCGGACGAACGGTCTGAACGTCGCTCGTCATGACTTCACTGACTTTCATGATGGGTCTCCTTTAGGGAATTCGTTGGCTCGAACGAACCGCGGGAGACCCATGTTCCTCTCGTTACGGCACGTTCTCGGTCAGCAGGTCATAGGTAGCGACCAGTTCGTCGCGCTGGTTGAAGACCTCTACCGCCCATCGCACGACGCCGGTTTCCTCGCTCTTCAGCGACTTGGCGCGCACGGTCAGCTCGACCCGCATCGAGTCGCCGGGGTAAAGCGGTGTTAGGAAGCGCAAATTCTCCAGGCCAGTATTGGCGAGCACCGGGCCGGGATCCGGATCGACGAACAGCCCGGCCGCGAAGCTCAGGATCAAATAGCCGTGCGCGACCCGGCCTTCGAAGATCGGCGAGGCTTTCGCTGCCTCTTCGTCCATGTGGGCGTAGAATGTGTCGCCGGTGAAGTGGGCGAAATGCTCGATATCCTCGAGGCTGACGGTCCGGCCCTTCGTTTTGAGCGTGTCGCCGATCTCGAGCTCGCCCATCCGCTTGCGGAACGGGTGCGTGTCGATGACGTGCTTGGGTCCGCCGGGGATATACTGCTCGGTGATGGCAGCGATCATCGCGGGCGAGGACTGGATGGCGGTGCGCTGCATGTAGTGCTTCACGCCGCGCACCCCGCCCATTTCCTCGCTGCCGCCGGCCCGGCCTGGGCCGCCGTGGACGAGGACGGGCAGGGGTGAGCCATGGCCGGTCGATTCCGCGGCATTGTCGCGGTTGATGACCAGCATGCGCCCGTGAAAAGCGGCTGCGCCCTGGATGAAGTCGCGTGCCGCATCTGATGAATGAGTGAAGAGCGACAGCGCCAGGCTTCCGCGGCCGCGGTTGGCGAGCGCGATTGCATCGTCGATGTCGCGATAGGGCATGATCGTCGAAACCGGCCCGAACGGCTCGCAGTCGTGGACCGCCTGCGTGCCCCACGGATCATCGGTCCGCAGCAGGACCGGCGGCAGGAACGCGCCGCCGGGGATTGGCGGCTCGGCATTTGGATCACCGGCGACGATCCGTGCGCCCGCTGCTTCGAGCTGGCGGATCTTCTCGATTACGTCGTCGCGCTGGCTGGCGTTGACCAGCGCACCCATGCGCGTGTCGTCCGCGCGCGGGTCGCCGACCTTCGTCTTTGCTAGCCGCTCGGCCAACGCTTCCTGCACAGCGTCGAGATATTGCGCGGGCGCCATCGCGCGGCGGATGGCCGTGCACTTCTGCCCCGCCTTGACCGTCATCTCCGTCGCGACTTCCTTGATGAAGAGGTCGAACTCGGGCGTGCCGGGCGCCGCGTCCGGGCCAAGCAAAGAGGCGTTGAGGCTGTCCTGCTCGGCCACAAACCGGACGGACTCGCGAACCACCGTCGGGTGCGACTTGAGCTTCAGCGCCGTATGCGCCGACCCGGTAAAGCTCACCGCGTCCTGGCCGGTCAGATGTTCGAACAGGTCGCCGACGCCGCCCACGATCAGCTGGATCGCGCCGGGCGGAAGCACCTCCGCCTCGATCATCACCCGAAACGCCGCTTCGGCAAGATAGGCCGTCGCCGAGGCCGGCTTCACGATGCAAGGCACGCCGGCCAGCAGCGTGGGCGCGATCTTCTCCAGCATGCCCCAAACAGGGAAGTTGAAGGCGTTGATGTGCACTGCCGCGCCGTGCAGCGGGGTAAAGATGTGCTGGCCGACGAACGTGCCCTTTTTCGACAAGCCTTCCAGCTGCCCGTCGAGCAGGACGCGGGCGTCGGGAAGCTCGCGGCGCCCCTTCGAGGAGAAGGAGAAGAGGGTGCCCGCGCCGCCCTCGATGTCGATCCAGCCGTCCTTGCGTGTCGCGCCGGTCTGGTAATTGAGCTCGTACAGCTCTTCCTTGCGCGCCATGATCGCAAGGCCGAGTGCCTTCAACATCCGCGCGCGGTCATGAAAGGTCAGCTTGCGAAGCGCAGGCCCGCCGACTTCGCCGGCATGCTGCAGCATGGCGGCAAAATCGATCCCGCCCGAGCCCGTCGTGGCGACCGGCGCACCGTCGATTGCGCTCGGCAGCACGGTCGCGCCATCGCCGGCGACCCATCGGTCGCGCTCGTAGTTGAGAAGTTGAAGTGTCTTCATCAGTTCCTGTCCATCATGGCGTGCTGCGGATTTCGCGCAGCTTGAAGCCGTTGATCTGCTGACCGAAATCGCACTGGAAGGAGCGCTTAGACGCGCCCTCGCCGACGGTGCCCCAGACGATGATCTTGCCTACCGAGCGCTGCTCGACATCGATCACGTGAACGGCCCCATATTGCTGCGCCCGAGCCACGCATTGCTGCCGTGCGATCGGCTGCAGCGCTTCGTTGCTCTGCGGCGCGCCGCGCGCGCTGGCGGCGACCGTCGACACCGCCGAAGCGGCCATCATCGGCACGCATCCGCCGACCAAGAGGGCGCACAGCGAAAGCGCGGCTGCATGCTTCATGTCACACCATCCTCAGCTTGTAGGTGCGGGCCTCCGGAAGGCTCGACGACAAGCCGCCATCGACGACGATCGCCTGCCCATTGACGTAGCTCGCCTCGTCCGACGCAAGGAAGAGAGCGGCGCGGGCGATCTCTTCCGGCTCGCCGCCGCGCTGGAGCGGGTTCAATTCGCCGATCCGGTCTTCCTTGCCGCTCGCCCGTGCTCGCTCGTACATCGGCTTGGTCATGCCGGTCTCGATCAGGCCGGGGCAGATCGCGTTGACGCGAACCCCGGTGCCCGCGAGCTGCTGCGCGGCATTTTGGACGAGGCTGATCACGCCTGCCTTCGAAGCCGAATAGGCGGCGCCGCCTGCGCCAGAGCGTACGCCGGCAACGCTCGCCGTGCAGACGATCGAACCCCGGCCGCGCCCGGCGATCAGCGGCGCCGAATATTTGATCGCCAGGAACGGGCCGATCAGGTTGATCCGCAGCGTCTCGGCCCACTCCGCCGCGCTTTGCACCGCGATCGAGTCCCAGCCGCCGGAAATGCCGGCATTGGCGAACATGATGTCCAGCCCGCCATGCCTTTCGGCCGTGCGCTCGACCAGCTCGCGAATTTGTTCGTCGTCGCCCGCGTCGCACTGGAAGTCTGCGCCCGGGCTAATGTCCGCGCCGACGACGGTGGCGCCTTCGCTCCGGAACAATTCCAGGCTCGCTTTTCCGATCCCCGATGCCGCGCCGGTGATGATTGCAACCTTGCCTGACAGTCTGCCCATCTGCCGCTCATAGCCACGCACGCGACTTGCTGATAGCGCTTGCGTCATGGACTTCAGCCTTGCTCCGCAACAGACCGAGTGGCGCGACAAGGTTCGCGCTTTCATGGACGAACATGTCCGGCCCCGGTGCGGCGATTACGATGCCCAGCAGCGCGAGGGCGAGCGGTGGAAAGTCCTGCCGGTTGTCGAAGACCTGAAGGAAAAGGCCCGGGCCGAAGGGCTGTGGAACCTGTTCATGCCGCCGTCCCATGGCGCAACACCGGTCGACGAGAGCTTCACCTTCGACGGACCGGCGCTCAGCAACCTCGAATATGCCTTTTGCGCCGAAGAGATGGGCCGCGTCGCCTGGGCGTCGGAAGTGTTCAACTGCTCGGCGCCGGACACCGGCAATATGGAGGTGCTCAACCGCTACGGCACGCGCGAGCAAAAGGACGAGTGGCTGAAGCCGCTGATGGATGGCGAGATTCGCTCCGCCTTCCTGATGACGGAGCCCGGCGTTGCTTCGTCGGACGCGACCAACATCGAATGTCGCGTCGAAATGCGCGGCAACGAATATGTGATCAACGGCCGGAAATGGTGGTCGAGCGGCGCGGGCGATCCTCGCTGCAAGGTCGCGATCCTGATGGGCAAGACCGACCCGAAAGCCGAGACCTATCGCCAGCAGTCGATGATCCTGATGCCGCTAGATGCGGAGGGCGTCACCATCACCCGCCACTTGCCGGTGTTCGGCTATGACGACGCGCCGCACGGGCACATGGAGATCGAGCTGAAGGCCGTACGGGTGCCGCCTTCGAACATGCTGCTTGGGGAGGGGCGCGGCTTCGAGATCGCGCAGGGTCGGCTCGGTCCAGGGCGCATCCACCATTGCATGCGCACCATCGGCGCTGCGGAAGAAGCCCTCGAGGCCATGGTCAAGCGGCTGATGAGTCGCACCGCCTTCGGCAAGACCATCTCCGAGCAGGGTGTCTGGGAAGAGCGCATCGCGGATGCCCGCATCAACATCGAAATGACCCGCCTGCTGTGCCTGAAGGCCGCCGACATGATGGACCGCGCGGGCAACAAGGCGGCGCAGGGCGAGATCGCCATGATCAAGGTCGCCGCGCCGCTGATGGCGCTGAAGATCATCGACGATGCGATCCAGGCGTTCGGCGCTGCCGGCGTGTCCGAGGATGTCGGCCTGGCGCGCGCTTATGCCTCGATCCGCACCTTGCGTCTGGCCGACGGCCCCGACGAAGTGCACCGCCGCGCGATTGCCCGGCTCGAGTATAAGAAGCACCGGTGAGCGATCAGGCACTGGACGACGAAGCGCTCGGGCGCTGGCTCGAAGCCAATGTGCCGGGCTTCCGGACGCCGTTCGATATCAGCAAATTCCCGTCGGGGCAGTCGAACCCGACTTACCGGATCACGACGGTTGCCGGCGAATATGTGCTGCGCCGCAAGCCGTTTGGGCCGCTGCTGCCGTCGGCTCACGCTGTCGATCGCGAATATCGGCTGCTCGCCGCCTTGTTCCCGCTCGGCTTTCCCGTGCCGCGGCCGCTGGCGCTGTGCGAGGACCAAGCAGTCATCGGGGCGATCTTCTACGTGATGGAGCTGGCGCCCGGCCGCGCCTATGCGGATGGGGCGCTCCCAGGTTTCGCGCCGGATCAGCGGCGGCGCGTCTACGAGCAGCTGGTCGACACGTTGGCCGACCTCCACAACATCGACCCCGAAGCTGCCGGCCTCGGCGATTACGGCAAGCCCGGCAATTATTTCGAGCGGCAGGTCGCGCGGTGGACCAAGCAATATCGCGACAGCCAGACGGACCAGCTTCCGGCGATGGAAAAACTCATCGACTATCTGCCCGCGAGCCTTCCCCACCAGTCGCGCGTGTCGATCGTCCATGGGGATTATCGCATCGACAATGCGATGTTCGACGTTCAGCCGCGGCTGACCGCAGTGCTCGATTGGGAACTGTCGACCCTTGGCGATCCGCTTGCCGATTTTTCCTATTTAGCCATGCAGTGGGTGATGCCGGCCGACGGCGGTGCGGGTCTTGCCGGACTGAACCTCGAGCAGCTGGGCATTCCGACGCTGGAGGAGATGGTCGAGCGCTATTCCGGACGGGCGCAAGTGCCCGTCGCCGACAAGCTCGACTGGTATTTCGCGTACAATCTGTTCCGGCTCGCCGGCATCATCCAGGGCATTAAGAAGCGTGTGATCGACGGCACCGCCAGCCATGCGCAAGCGGCGGAGATCGCCAAGCGCGTGCCTTTCCTTGCAGACGCCGCCTGGGCCTTCGCGCAGAAAGCCGGCGGCTAGCCTGCTGCAATCTCCAGCGGGACGCCTTCGCGGACCGAATTGCCGATGATGGTGATCTGGCGCGCACGATCGATCAGCTCGCTCGGGTCGCTCCCGTCGGCAAGCGTGCAGCGGACATGCATGCGGGCTGCCGTCGCGCGTCGGGGCGAGCCGCCGAAGTCGACGCTGACGCTGACGCCGAGATCCTCGATGATCAGGCCCATCTCGTCCGCGAGCGCCTGAAGGTCGTTGCAGAAGCAGCCGCCGATCGCCAGCGCCAGGAGCTCGCCACCGTTGAAGCCGAGGCCCATGCCTCCCGCGGTCCCATCGGGGCGATCAGCAATGACGCTGTGGCCGCGTGATCGGCCGACGGTGGCCCGCGTACCGGGCAGCAGCCGATACTCGATGGTTGTCGTTCCCAAGGCTCAGCGCCCTTTGAAGCTTGGCTGGCGTTTTTCCAGGAAGGCAGCGACGCCTTCCCGGTAATCCTCGGTGAAGCCGAGGCGGCGCATAGCGGCGGCCTGGCGCTCCAGCTCTTCGTCGAGGCTGTGCTGCCAGCTCGACCGAATCATCTCCTTGATCGCGGCCAGCCCAAGCGGCGGCAGCGAGGCGAGTTTGGCAGCAAGGGCGTCGACCTCGGCGTCCAGCGCTTCGTCCTCGACCGCTTTCCAGATCAGGCCCCATTCGGCGGCCTTGTCAGCCAACAGCGGCTCGCCGGTGAGCGCCAGCCCCAGCGCGCGTGCTTGGCCGACCAACCGCGGCAGCGCCCAGGTCCCGCCGCTGTCCGGGATCAATCCGATCGCTGAGAAGCTCTGAATGAACTTCGCCGATTTGGCGGCAACGACAAGGTCGCAGGCGAGCGCGATGTTCGCACCCGCGCCCGCGGCGACCCCGTTGACCCGTGCGATCACCGGTTGCGGAAGCGACGTGAGGATGTGGATCAACGGGTTCCAGCACTGTGTTACGGTCTCCCCAAGGTCGACCGCCTGGCCAGGCGCGACCGCACGGTCGTTCAGGTCCTGGCCCGCGCAAAATCCGCGTCCTGCTCCCGTCAGCACGACCACGCGCGCATCGCCGAGCCGAGCCAACGCATCGCGAAGCTCCTCGTGCATCCGCACGGTGAAGCTGTTCAGGCGATCGGGCCGGTTGAGCGTGATTCGGGCGACCGGCCCGTCCGCCTTGAAGTCGATCGTCTCGTAGCCGCTCATGCCCGCGCGTAGCTTTCGAGATAGCCGCAGCGCCCGCAGCGATAGGTCGTGACCTCCGCCTGGTCGTCCTTCGACTGCTTGACTCCGGTCCAGATGCTCTTGCGCGGCTCGCCGCCTTGCCAGGTCGCCACCCCGGCCATGCCGTAGGAGCCCTGGTCGACAAGGAAGCCTTCATCCATGCGCCCGCCGCACTTTGGACAGTCTCCCACGCCTTGCATAAACCCTCCTTTTCGTGGCTGCGGCACGGGTCGCACGACCGATTGGCAGGTGCAAGACGGGGGAGCGGGATGACCGAAGACGAACTGGCCCGCCGCGTTGCTGAGTGCATGCTCGCCGCAGAGGGCACCGGTCCGGCATGGGGCATCGTCATTGAGGAAGCGCGCGCCGGCTATGCGCGGCTGTCGATGAAGGTGCGTGGCGACATGCTCAACGGGCATGGCATCGTCCATGGCGGGATGGTGTTCGCGCTCGCCGACACCGCCTTTGCTTACGTCTGCAACGGACGAAACGAGAAGACCGTAGCCGCGCAAGCGAGCGTCACCTTCCTTGCCAGTGCGGAGGAGGGGCAGACGCTAGTCGCCGAAGCCGAGGAAGTTGCTACGTCAGGCCGCAGCGGCGTTACGCGGGTTTCGGTGCGCACGACCGAGGGCCGGACAATTGCCGAGTTCACAGGCACTTCGCGCACAGTCGGCGGAGCGGTTGTCGACATTTGAACGTTCACGCCTGACAGACTAGATCGGAAGCCATGTATACGACCGAGCTTCAGAAGAGCGCCAAGATCGAGAATCTCGAGGACCCGAAGCTGCTCGAGGCCTTCGAGGGGCGGGTTGCCGCCGACGAGTTTATCGAGCCCAAGGACTGGATGCCCGAGGCTTATCGCCGGACCCTAACGCGGCAGATCAGCCAGCATGCACATAGCGAAATCGTCGGCATGCTTCCGGAGGGCAATTGGATCACGCGGGCGCCATCGCTTCGGCGCAAGGCGATCCTGCTCGCCAAGGTGCAGGACGAGGCTGGCCACGGCCTCTATCTCTATTGCGCCGCGGAGACGCTCGGCACGAGCCGTGAGCAGATGATCGAGGCGCTGCACAGCGGCAAAGCCAAATATTCGACCATCTTCAATTATCCGACGCTGACCTGGGCCGACATCGGCGCGATCGGCTGGTTGGTCGATGGCGCCGCAATCATGAACCAGGTGCCGCTGCAGCGGACGTCCTATGGACCCTATGCGCGGGCGATGGTTCGCATCTGCAAGGAAGAGAGCTTCCACCAGCGCCAGGGCTATGAGATCATGATCGCGCTTGCGAACGGCACGGCCGATCAGAAGCGCATGGCGCAGGACGCGCTCAATCGCTGGTGGTGGCCGAGCCTGATGATGTTCGGCCCGCCCGATGAAAATTCGCCCAACACCGCGCAATCCATGCGCTGGCGGATCAAGCGCGAGACGAATGACGAGCTCCGCCAGAAGTTCGTCGACATCACCGTGCCGCAGGCTGATTTCCTAGGCCTGACCGTCCCCGACCCCGATCTCAAGTGGAACGAGGACAAGGGTGGCTACGACTTCGGGGAAATTGACTGGGACGAATTCTACGCCGTCGTGAAAGGCGAAGGTCCAGTCGCCAAGGAGCGCATGAAGGCCCGCCGGGACGCTTGGGAAGACGGCGCGTGGGTCCGCGAAGCCGCCGAGGCGTACGAAGCCAAGCGCCGCGCGAGGAAGGCGGCGTGAGTGGTGACTGGCCGCTCTGGGAAGTCTTCGTCCGTGCCAAGGGCGGTCTTTCGCATCGCCACGTTGGCAGCGTTCATGCTCCTGACGCGCAGCTCGCGCTCGCCCATGCGCGCGACACCTACACGCGGCGCCTCGAAGGGGTGAGCCTGTGGGTGGTGCCGTCGAACGAGATCGTCGCGTCCGATCCTGACCACGCCGGCGAGCTGTTCGAACCGGCGGAAAGCAAGATCTACCGCCACCCGACATTTTACGAGATCCCGGACGAGGTGAAGCACATCTAATGCCGTCGCTGCCGCCGATCCGGCCCGAAGACGAGGCGGTCGCTGCGCGCGTGCGCCCGCTTGGTGCGTTCGATGCACCGGACCTTGAGGACCATCACGCCGTCCGCACCGAGATGCTGCTGCGGCTCGGCGACGATGCGCTGGTGCTCGGCCAGCGCCTCAGCGAATGGTGCGGGCACGGTCCGGTGCTCGAAGTCGACATCAGTCTCGCCAATCTCGCGCTGGACCTTGTCGGACAGGCTAACCTGCTGCTCGGCGAAGCGGGGGACGCGGACGATCTCGCCTTTCGCCGCGACGTCCTCGATTTCGGCAATTGCCTGCTGGTGGAGCAGCCGAATGGCGACTTTGCTCAGACCATCGCGCGGCACCTGCTCTACACCAGCTGGCAGCACATGCTGCTGCAGCGGCTGACCCAATCTCCGGACCAGTTCCTGCGCGAATTCGCCGCCAAGGCGGTGAAGGAAGTCGCCTATCACCGCGACCTTGCGTCCGAATGGACGATCCGGCTCGGCGACGGCACCGATAAGAGCGCTCGGCGCATGGCCGACGGGCTTGAGTGGAACTGGCGTTTCGTCCCCGAGCTGTTCGAGGTCGATGAGGTCATGCAAGCCGCAATCGACAGCGGCAACGTGCCCGATCCGCGAGACTTCGAAGCCGATTATCGCGCAGCTATCGGCAAGGTCCTCAAGGAGGCTCAGCTGGAAACACCAGGCGACCAGCGCCCCATTCTGGGCGGCCGGCGTGGGCACCACAGCGAGCATCTTGGGCACCTTCTGGCAATCATGCAGTTCCTGCCGCGCACTTACCCCGACGCGACCTGGTAGAATGGCCGAGCATTTCCACGCGCTGCGCGTCGCCGAGGTGATCGCGGAAACGAGCGACGCCAATTCGATCCGCTTCGAAATGCCGCCCGAGCTGCGCGAGCGCTTCGCATTCCGGCCGGGCCAGCATTTGACGCTGCGGGCCGAGATCGACGGCGAGGATGTTCGGCGCAACTACTCGCTCTGCACCGCTCCCGACGAGAATGACTGGATGGTCACCGTCAAGCGCATCGCCGGCGGCCGCTTTTCCAACTGGGTCGGCGACAATGTGAGGGCCGGCGACACGATCGAGGTTATGCCGCCGCACGGCAGCTTCACGACGGACTTTAGCGCAGGTCGCTCTCGGCACCTGGTCGGCATTGCGGGCGGCTCAGGCATCACGCCGGTCATGTCGCTGATCCGAAGCACGTTGAAAGCCGAGCCGAACAGCCGCTTCACCTTGCTCTACGGGAATCGCGACAGCAGCTCGGTGATCTTCCTCGAGCAGCTCGCGGCGCTCAAGGACAAGCATCTCGGGAGGCTCGAAATCTATCACTTTCTCGATGCCGAGGAGCAGGACATCGAGCTGTTCAACGGCATGCTGACCCGCGAGCGGCTCGACGAAATCATCCCCGCGCTGATCCCCGACGCCAAGGACGTTGACGGCTGGTTCATCTGCGGTCCCGGGCCGATGATGGACGCTGCCGAAGGCGCGCTTCTGGACGGCGGCACGCCCAAGGAGCGCATTCACATCGAGCGTTTCACCGCTGATCGCCCGCCCGAGGCAATCGCGCGCGAAATGGCTCATCTGCAGACGCAGGCGGAAGGCGTGACCATGACGGTGACGCTCGACGGCCGCACCCGCAAAGTGCCGTTCACCGCCGGCAACATCCTCGACAGCGCACGTGAGGCGGGGCTGCCGGCACCATTCGCCTGCAAGGCCGGCGTCTGCGCGACCTGCCGTGCGCGGATCACGGGCGGCAAGGTCGAAATGGCAGCGCGCTACGGGCTCACCGACGAAGAGGTGGCTGCCGGCTACGTCCTGACTTGCCAGTCGGTACCGCTGGGTGATGGAGTGGCGGTAGATTACGACGCCTGAGTTCGCTAATCGCCTCTGATGCTGACCGAGACCAAGGGCCGCAGCCTTTCCGACCTACCACCGGTCAAGTCGGATTCGCTCCTCGAACTGATCGCGCTGTGCAACGCCGATCCAAGGCCCGAGAAGATCGATGTCGGTGTCGGCGTGTTCCGCGACGGTGCGGGCAACACGCCGATCCTGAAGGTCATCAAGGAGGCCGAGCAGCGGCTCGTCGATAGCCAGCAAACCAAGGCTTACCTCGGCAGCGCCGGCGACAAGCGTTACGCCGAGCTGCTGCGCCCGGTCCTGCTCGGCGAGCATGCCGGTGACGAGCGGATTGCCGGCGTCCAGACCCCCGGCGGCTGCGGCGCGCTTCGCCTTGCCTTCGAACTCATCGGTGCGATCAACCCCGGCGCGAAGATCCTGGTCGGCACCCCGACCTGGCCGAACCACGCCGCGATCATCAAGGGCGTCGGTCTCGAGATCAGCGAATATTCATATTACGAGCGCGGGCAGGGGGCGATCCGCTTCGATGCGATGCTGGACGCTCTTCGGTCAGCGCGCGCCGGCGATGTCGCCTTGCTCCATGGCTGCTGCCATAACCCGACCGGCGCCGACCTTGACGAGGACCAATGGCGGCAGGTCCGCGATGTCGTCGTCGAGCGCGGGCTGATCCCGCTGATCGATATCGCTTACCAGGGTTTCGGCCGCGGGCTCGACGAAGATGCCTACGGCGTGCGCCTGATGATCGAGAGCTGCGACGACGTCGTTGTCGCGCAAAGCTGCGACAAGAATTTCAGCGTCTATCGCGATCGGGTCGGCTCCTTGTGGGTGAAGACTGCTTCTGTGGAAGCGACCGCAACGGCGGTGGCGCACGTCTTTCAATTGGCCCGCGAGATGTGGTCGATGCCGCCTGATCATGGCGCCGCGGCGGTCGGCATCGTGCTGGACGATCCCGAGCTGCGCACGCGCTGGCTGAGCGAGCTCACCGCCATGCGTGACCGCATCAATGCGGTGCGCCAGACCATCGCGTCGGCCGACCCGCGTCTCGCCTTCATCGGCCGCCAGTTCGGCATGTTCTCCATGTTGCCGCTTTCCAAGGAGCAGGTGCTGAAGCTGCGCGAGGACAAGGCGATCTACATGGCCGACAGCGGCCGCTTCAATGTGGTCGGCATGAGCGACGAACAGGTCGAGCGATTTACGGCCGCGGTCGTGGACGCGATGAATGGCTGATCGCGACCCGGGCCGCGTCACCGCCGAAGTGGACTGGCGCGAGGTTGCGCGTCTCGTCCTCACCAGCCGGGAGCTGGACCGGCTCGAGGAACAGGAGCTCGTTCCGGCCCGGAAGGTCCTCTACCAATTCAGCGCCCGCGGCCATGACATGGCCCAGGTGCTGCTCGGGCTGCACCTCAAGGACGGCGACGGCGCGTTCGGCTACTACCGCTCGCGGCCGATGCTCTTATCCTTGGGCGTCCCGCTTGCCGATGCGCTCGGCTCCGGCATGGGCCTCGCCGGCGGCTATTCGAACGGGCGCGACATCGGCGTGGTGTTCAACTTCCCCAACGTCGGCGGGGCGCACGCCTTCCCGATGGCGGGCGGGGTCGGCGCGCAATATACGCCGGCGGCGGGTTGGGCGCAGGCGATCGCCTATAAGCAGGAGGTCCTCGGCCAAGGCCCGTCGGACGCGATCAGCCTCGTGCTCGGCGGGGACGCGAGCTGCGCGACCGGCGGATTTTGGTCTGCGCTAACAATTGCAACGACACAACGTTTGCCGCTGCTCATCTACGTTGAGGACAACGGCTACGGCATCTCCGTGCCGTCCGAATACCAGACGCCGGGCAAGGACATCGCCGCGAACCTCGCGAGCTTCAACGGGCTGAAGATCTTCAACGGCGATGGCACCGATCCGGCCGAAGCCGCGCTGCTGGTCGAGCAGGCGGTGCGCTATGTGCGCACGGAGCGCGCGCCGGTGCTTCTGCGCCTGCGCGTGCCGCGGCTCGAGGGGCACAGCGCTCAGGACACGCAGGCCTACAAGAGCGAGGCGGAGATCGAAGCGGAATGGTCACGCGACCCGCTGCCGAAGCTGAAGGCGCATTGCGCAAAGCTGCAGATCGGCGACGAAGCCTGGAGCGACCTTGAGCGCGAGGTCGGCTGGCAGGTTCAGGCGGCGCTTGCGGAAGCGGAGAGCCGCGGCATTTCGTCGCCAGCCGATGTCACTCGCCACGTCTTCTATGAAGGCGAGATGCAACAGGTCGGCGGGTTGTGGAACAGCGGCTACACGCCGCCGGCCGCATCGAGCGAACCGCAAGGCTCAGGCCAGCGCATCAATATGGTGACAGCCATTCGCCGGGTGCTGGAGCAGGAGCTCGAAGCCAACCCCCGCGTGCTTGTGTTCGGCGAGGACGTCGGACCGAAGGGCGGAGTCCATGCGGTGACTCTCGGACTTCAGGAGAAGTTCGGCCGCAACCGCGTGTTCGATACGTCGCTCAATGAAGAAGGCATCGTCGGGCGGGCGCAGGGCATGGCGCTGGCCGGGCTTATGCCGGTCCCTGAAATCCAGTTCCGCAAATATGCCGAGCCCGCGACCGAGCAGATCCACGATATGGGCACGATGCGCTGGCGCACCCACAATCGCTTCGCGGCGCCAATGGTGCTTCGCGTCCCCGGCGGTTTCTTCAAGTGCGGTGACCCGTGGCATTCGATGACCAACGAAGTCGAGTTCGTGCACAATCCCGGTTGGAAGGTGGCCGTGCCCTCGAACGCGGAAGATGCCGTCGGATTGCTGCGCGGCAGTTTGCGGGGCAACGACCCGGTGCTGTTCTTCGAACATCGCGCAATGCTCGACGACAGCTGGGCTCGGCGATCCTGGCCGGGCGATGATTATGTGCTCGAGTTCGGCCGCGCCAAGAAGACTCGCGAAGGCGACAAGATCACGATCGTCACCTGGGGCGCGATGGTGCCGCGCTGCGAAGCGGCCGCGGAAGGCTTTAGCGCCGACGTGATCGACTTGCGCACCCTGCAGCCGTGGGACCGCGTGATGGTCCTGGAAAGCGTACGCAAGACGCGCCGCTGCCTGATCGTTCACGAGGACCTTCGCACCGGCGGCTTCGGGGCGGAGATTGCCGCGGTCGTCGCAGACGAAGCCTTTCTCGACCTCGACGCGCCGGTTGCGCGGGTGACGATGCCCGACATTCCGAGCCCGCATCACCCGAAGCTTCTCGAATGGGCAGTGCCGTCGCCGCAGCGGATCCGCGACGAGATTGAACGGCTGGTGGGCTTTTAAGGCATGATCGAAGTCCGCGTTCCCGACGAGCAGGAAGGCACCAAGGCGGTCGTCCGCGCCTGGCTGAAGCAGGTCGGCGATGCGATCGCCGAGAACGATCCTTTGGTTGAGCTCGAAACCGACAAGGTGACTCAAGAAGTGCCCGCGCCGGCCGCTGGCGTTCTAGCTGAGATCCTCCTCGACACTGATGCGGAAGCCGTGCCCGGCGCATTGCTGGCGCGCATCAGCACCGAAGACGGCGTTCGTCTCGAGCGCAGTGCGGAGCACGAGGTCGAACGGCGTTTTGCACAAAGGGCTGAGCAGCGCCCTTCGACTTCGCTCAGGACGAACGAAGCTGGCGCCGGGCAGGAAACGCGCCTGTCTCCCTCCGTCCGTCGCGCTTGCTTGCAGCACGGGATCGACGCGAGCCGAATAGAGGGGACCGGCCGCAACGGCCGCGTGACGCGCGAGGATGTCGACCGGGCGGTTGCCATGGCCACCGTCAGCCATGTCGACGATGGACCGAAGGCAATCTCGCAGCCGCGCGTCGCGGAGCCGTTCAGTGCGACCGACATCCCGCACGACCGGATGCGCAGGAGCATCGCCGACAATATGGCGCGGGCGGTGGCCGAGCAGCCGCACGTTACCGCCGTGTTCGAAGCGGACTTTTCGGCCATTGCCGCGCACAAGGCGGCGCTCGCGGCCCGTGGCACCAAGCTCAGCTACACTGCCTACATCGTCAAAGCCGCCGCCGATGCCATGGCAGTCGCGCCCGCGATCAATGGTCGCTGGGAAGAAGACCGGATTGCCATCTCGCCGACCATCGACATCGGCGTCGGCACCGCGCTCGGCGAAAAGGGTCTTGTCGTTCCCGTGGTCAAGGACGCCGGCAACCTCAGCCTTGAGCAGATTGGCGCCCGTCTCGATGACCTGACGCGCCGCGCGCGGGAAGGTAAGCTCGAGCGGTCGGACGTATCCGGCGGCAGCTTCACCATCTCCAACCACGGGGTCTCCGGCTCGTTGGTCGCCGCGCCGATCATCCTCCACCAGGGTCAGGCGGCGATCCTGGGCGTCGGCAAGCTCGAAAAGCGCGTCGTCGTCCGCGAGATCGGCGGTCAGGACGCGATCCTCGTTCGCCCGATGGCTTTTGTGACCCTCACCATCGACCATCGCGTCGTCGACGGGCACCAGACCAACGCGTGGCTGTCGCGCTTCGTCGAGATCGTCGAAAGCTGGCCGGCCCCGTAGGAACCTAAATCGTCTTGAACGCTTCGTCTTTGGCGAAGGTGATGGAGAAGACGATGGCGCAACGCGATAACCGCACCCGGCCGGGCGGAAGTGATCGCTCGGGCAATGCGACGCAGCTCGCGGTAATTGGAGCAGGCCTTGCGGCTGCGGCCGGCACCGCTGCATTTCTTCTTGCCAAGCGCACCGGAAGCGGCGGCGCACCGATCGAGAATATCAGCGATGCCCCGGACCACGTCTGGCGTCGCGGCACCGAGCGTTACGACGCCAATCTGGTCGGCAACACAGTGACGATCGGCAAGCCGGCCGATGAGCTCTACCGCGAGTGGCGCGACTTCACGAAATTCCCTCGCTTCATGGAGAATGTCGAACAGATCGTCTCGGACGGAAACGGCGTATCCGAATGGACGATCAAGGCTCCGGCCGGGACCACGGTCCGAGTTCGCACCAGAATCACCGAGGACTCGCCCCGCCGGATCGCGTGGGAAAGCGAGCCCGATTCACAGATCAGGACCGAAGGCGCCGTCGAGTTCATCGAGGCCGCACCAGGCCGCGGCACGATGGTGCGCCTGACCATGCGCTACGATCCGCCGGGCGGCATCCTCGGCAAGGGGTTCGCAAAGCTGATGCAGCGCGAGCCAAAGATCCAGGGCCGGCGCGACCTTCGCCGGTTCAAGCAGCTGATGGAAAATGGCGAGATCGCGGTGAACGCGTCGCCCTCGGGCCGTGCGTCTGAAACACCCACCGAAGCCCGAATTTAGGAGGAATTCATGCGCGCACTGACCTGGCATGGACGCCACGACGTTCGGGTCGACACTGTCCCCGATCCGGAAATCGTCAATCCACGAGACGCGATCCTGCGGGTAACCTCAACCGCGATTTGCGGCTCCGACCTTCACTTGTACGACGCCTATATTCCGACGCTTCGCGCCGGCGACGTCCTGGGTCATGAATTCATGGGCGAAGTGGTCGAGGTCGGCGCGAAGAGCACGCTGAAAAAGGGGCAGCGCGTCGTCGTTCCATTCACGATCAGCTGCGGCCAATGCTTCTTCTGCAACAAGCAGCAATTTAGCGCCTGCGATAACAGCAACCCGACCGAGACGTTCGAAGCGTCGCGCCTGCTGATGGGTCATCCGATGGGCGCGGCTTTTGGTTATGCGCATCTCACCGGCGGCTACGCCGGTGGGCAGGCGGAATATGTGCGCGTGCCGTTCTCCGACGTGGGGCCGATCGTCGTTCCGGACCATCTGGAGGACGACGAAGTGCTGTTCCTGTCCGACATTCTGCCGACCGGTTGGATGGGGGCGGAAAATGCCGACATAGAACCCGGCGACACGGTGGCCGTGTGGGGCTGCGGCCCGGTTGGCCTGTTCGCAATTCAGTCGGCCAAGCTGTTGGGCGCGCACCGCGTGATCGCCATCGACCATTACCCGCGCCGGCTCGAGCTGGCGAAGCAAATGGGCGCGGAGGTCCTCGATTATCGCGAAGTCGACGTTCGCGAAGCGCTCGACGAAATGACCGGCGGCATCGGCCCCGATGCGTGCATCGACTGCGTCGGCATGGAAAGCCATGGGCTGACCGTCGACAACATCGTCGATACCGTGAAGGCCCATACCTTCCTCGGCACCGAGCGGCCCCACGCGCTGCGTCAGATGATCCTGGCCTGCCGCAAGGGCGGACGGATTTCCATTCCCGGCGTCTACGGCGGGTTCGCCGACAAATTCCCGCTCGGCCAAATGATGGAGAAGGGACTGACCGTGAAACAGGGTCAGACCCACGTTCAGAAATATACCAAGCCGCTGCTCGAACTGATCGAGCAGGGAAAAGTCGACACCACGTTCCTGATTTCACACCACGCGCCGCTGGAGCAGGCCGCGGAGATGTACCGCCACTGGCACGACGAGCAAGACGCCTACACCAAGATCGTCCTCAAGACCGAGGCGGCAACCCCCAGCAAGACCTCCAAGGAGCAAAAGCATGAGCTCGCGTAAACTCGCCATCGTCACTGGTGCTTCGAGCGGTATCGGGCTCGAGCTCGCCAAATGCGCGGCGCGTGACGGTTATGACCTCATCGTCGCGGCAGACACGCCCTTCGTGGAAGCTGGCCCAGCGCTCCAGGAGTTCGGTGTCGACATCGATCAGTTCGAGGCCGACCTCGCGACGCAGCAAGGTGTCGATCAACTGTTGCAGAAGATCGGCAACCGGCAGGTTGACGTGCTGGTGGCGAATGCCGGCCACGGGCTCGGCCACGGCTTTCTCGATCAAAGCCCGCAGGAATGGCAACACGTCATCAACACCAACATCACGGGAACGCTGCTGTTGATCCAGCCGATCGTCCAGAAAATGGTCGAGCGCGGCGAGGGCCGCGTCCTGATCACCGGTTCGATCGCTGGTCATTTGGCGGGCGCCTTCCAGGCCGTCTACAACGGATCGAAAGCGTTCATCGACAGCTTCGCCGCAGCGCTGAATGAAGAGATCAAGGACAGCGGCGTCACGATTACCTGCCTCAAACCCGGCGCTACGGAGACGAACTTCTTTCACCGCGCCGAACTTGAGGACACAAAAATCGGGCAGGCCAAGAAGGACGATGCCGCCGATGTCGCGAAGGCCGGCTGGGACGGCATGAACAGCGGCGAACCGGCAGTCATATACGGTCTCAAGAACAAGATGCAGGTCGCGGCTGCCGGCATGATGACCGACGCCACCACCGCGAAGCTTCACCGCGCCCAGACGGAGCCAGGCTCAGGCGAGTAACGCTTCGGCGGAACAGTTTCGGCCGCGAAACGCTAGGCGGTTGTGGAGCTGAACACGAAAGAGGCAGCAGCAGGCGAGGACACGCGCTTCGTGCGCCGGGTGGTTGTCGTCATCGGGCTCGTTGCACTCGCCTTCGTCGCGTGGAAGCTTCGCGAAGTCCTGCTGATGCTGTTCGGCGCCGTCGTCGTGGCCTCGATTGTCCGCGCGATCGCCGATCCGATCAGCCGCTGGAGCCGGCTGCCGAGCGGCGTCGCCGTCGCCTTGGCGGCTCTGATCATCTTCGCCATCATCGGCTCGGTTGTCTGGCTAATCGGCGGAATGTTCGCCGAGCAGTTCGACGTGCTGACGAAGACGCTTCCGCAGTCGATCGACAAGCTTCAGGCATGGATTGCCGAGCTCGGCCTGACGACCCAGCTGCAGAACTGGCGCGCGGCCATCAGCAGCGGCAGCGGCATCCTGTCCACGGTCAGCAGTTTCGCCAGTTCCGCGGCCAACGCAGTGGCCAACATCCTGATCGTCATCTTCGGCGGCATCTTCCTTGCGGCCGAGCCGAAATTCTACCGCACCGGCGCGATCAAGCTGATCCCGCAGGACAAGCGCGCAACGGTCACCGAAGCGATCCTCGAGTCCGAACGCGCGCTGCGCCTGTGGCTCAAGGGGCAGTTGATTGCGATGATTGTCATCGGCTTCCTCACGGGTGCGGCCTTGTGGCTGCTCGGCGTCGAGTCCTGGCTCGTGCTCGGCCTGCTCGCCGGGCTGCTCGAATTCATCCCGTTCGCCGGGCCGATCATCGCCGCCATTCCCGCAGTCCTGATCGCGTTAGCGCAGAGCACCGACCTCGCCTTGTGGGTGATTGGCGCCTACGTGCTCGTCCAGCACGCCGAGGCCTATCTGCTGCAGCCGCTGATCCAGCAATATGCTGTCGATCTGCCGGCAGTGATCCTGCTGTTCTCGCTGCTGACGTTCGGCGTGCTGTTCGGCACGATCGGCGTCGTCCTCGCGGCGCCGCTGGCTGTCGTGTCCTATGTCCTGGTGAAGCGCCTGTACGTCATCGAGACGCTGGAGACGGACACGCCGATACCAGGCGAAGAGAAGAGCTAGATTTCCAGCACCGCGTAACGCTTGCCGAACAGCGGCTTCAACACGAACTGCGCGACATTGTAGACCGGCTTGCCGACCGGCGTGCGCCCTTCAAAATTGCCGTGGTGGGCATGGCCGTGGACGACCGCCTTTACATGGTCGAAGCGGTCGATCGGCTCGGCAAGCCGCTGTGAGCCCAGATACTGATAAATTTCCGCGGGTTCGCCGGTCAGCGTTTCTTCTGTGGGCGAATAGTGAAGCACGGCAACGCTGCGCTCGGTCCGCAGCGTGCGCAGCTGGTTCTCCAGCTTGCGCGCTTCGGACATCACCTCGTCGACGAACGCCTTGGCGATCGGCTCTCCGAAGGGGGCAAGCTCGCCGCGGCCGTAGCCGCCCATGAAGCCTTTGACGCCCGCAAAGCCCACCCCGTCGATCTCCACCGCCTGTTCGTCGAGCACGGTCATGCCGGCGTCACGCAAAATTTCGGTGACATGCTCCGGCTGCCCGCACTCATAGTCGTGATTGCCGAGGACGCCGACGACCGGGATCGAGCAGGTGCGGATGTCGTCCGCCAGGATCTCGGCCTCGCGCGTCTTGCCAAAATTGGTGAGGTCGCCGCACAGCACCAGCACGTCCGCTTCCGCCGAGATCTCGTGGAAGAGATCGCGGTAGGGCGCGCTGTCGCTCTCCTGCACGTGCAGGTCGCCGATCGCTGCTACGCGCAGCTTGCCGTTTTCATTCGCCATATTGTTCTTCGAGGTTCCCGACTGCTTCCGAAAAGCCCCATTTCTCGACATCGACCGCATAGTCACGGGGGCTGAAGATGCGGCCGCGGCAGACCTTCTTGCCGGGGCCCTCGATGTCCTGCTGGTCACGCAGCCGCTCGAGCAGCTCGTCCATCAGCCATTGCGGCACCAGGTCGCGCTCGCTCGGATAGACAAAGCGGAAGTTGAGCAGCGCCATCAGCAGCACTTCCCAATAAAGCTCCATGTGGCTGAGCAGCCGCCGCCAGTCGATCTCGTTGTGGCGTTTGAGGATCATGTGGGCGACGTCCGCGCCGTCGTAGCGGTGATGGTCCTGGACGAAGATCTTCGACCAGATGAACTGCGTCGGCGGCACCAGGTTGACCTTGGCGCCGAACAGCTCCGTCTCCGGCGCATTGACGAACCATTCGTCAGTCACGTGCGTCGTAACTGTGGGCATGTTCGTGATCACGTCCACGAACAATTCGCCGCGGGTGATGCGGGACAGCCAGCGCTCGTCCACGATCTCGACGCCGAAGCCGTGCTCCTTGAAGAAGTGGAGCAGTTTCAACGCGTCCCCGGCCTTGGTGAACACGTCGACGTCCTTGGTCGGCCGGTCGATGCCGGTGTAGCAGGACAAAGCGTAGGTGCCGGACACCAGGAACGGAATCCCCGAGTCCGCCATCAGCTGGAGCACTTGCGAATAGAAGGCCTCCGCCGCGGGCGGCGGCTGAATCAATGGCGCGCGTTTCTCTTCGACCTGCTGGTCCATGGGCCGGTCAACGGGAGCCGGGCGCGGCGGTTCCCGCGTGCCGTTTCGGCGCGCGAAAGAGGGAGCGGGTCAGTTCAGCGGGGTGATGTCCGGCTCGCAGGTCTTCTCGAGCCACTGGCTGAAGCGCGCGTAAACGATCAGCGGCCCGCCGATCAGCACGAGCAGCACCAACGACAGCGGGAAGGCCAGGAACCTCTCGGTAACGAGCGAGCCTGTCATGGCGGCGTGTGGGACCGCATAACCGGCCCAGTGCAGGCCATCGGCCACGGTCACCGGCGGCCAGGTCCCGGAGTTCAGATACTCGCGCCCCTGGTAGAACCAGATGCCGGGCACGACGAGCAGCGCGAGGCAGCCGATCGGAAAGATGAGCCCACCAAGGTTGCCGATCGGCGCAACGACGGAGCGCAAAGCATGGCTGACGGACATGGCGATCCCCCTGAGACTTGAACGTGAATCTCGTTTACTTTGCGCTAAACGAGCTGCGATTTCCAGAGGATGGCGCACCCAAGAGGATTCGAACCTCTGACCTCTGCCTTCGGAGGGCAGCGCTCTATCCAGCTGAGCTATGGGTGCGTGCCGGCGCGGCTTAGCCGCGAGCGGCGTCAGCGGCAAGGCGCGAGGAAAGCCTTAAGTTCACGATGTAGCGCTGCACGCGCCGAACCCACGATCATGCCGACGTGGCCGGACGCTATGCCGACCTTGTCGCCGCTCGGGGCTGTGACAGCTGGCGCGATGCGGTCGTGGTCTGCGGTGAGATGGAGTTGAGGAACGCCGATCCTGTCGGTCACCAGCCTGCCGCCGACGTTCCACTCGCCGGACCCAGTCAGATCGCGGCCGAACAGCTCCGCAATCAGTTCTTCGGCGGCTCGGTAGGGCAGCGGTTCGCCCTCGTTCGCCCATTCCTCCAGTTCGACGAAGCGCCGAGCCTCGGCACTGCCGGGCGCGAGCTTGGCGAACTGCGCGAACTTGCCGACCGTGCGTTCCGGATCGAGCGACCAGAAGGCGGCCTGCAAGACCTCCATGGGCAAGGCGCCGAGCTGCCGCGCGGCTGCTTGCGAGTGTCGCCACATGTCTTGCAGCGCGGCCTTCGAGGGATCTGGGTAAGCGGCGAACGTCCACGGCGCGGCGATCGTCGCGAGGCGCTCGACATTGGTCAGGTTTGCGGCGGCAATGGCCATCGTCCCGCCAAGGCAATAGCCGACCAGCGCTGCAGGCTCGCCAGCTTGCGCGAGCATGGGCAGCAGCAGCTCCTCGACGTGGCCCGCGACGGTCAGGCCCGCCCGTTCGCGCGCCGGGCCCCAGTCGAGGAGCAGTGCGCGCCGGCCCATGCCTGCTACGGCATCCGCGAGCGACACCTGCTGATCGAGGTCGAGAATGCGCGGCGGATTGATCAGCGACGGGACGAGCACTGCCGGCGGACCGTCGCCGCCATGATCGCGGAGCGAAGCACCGCCGACCCGTGCAACTTCCGGCCTGGGCGTTGCGCGTTGGTGGCCCGGCGCCCGTTCGTAAGCTCGAAGCCCGGCGAGCGCATCGGCGCCGAGCTGCGGATCGCGCGCCGAGACCTCGCGCACCAGCTCGAGGAACAGCGGCAGCGGACGCGGTGCGCGTTCATGTTGCGGCGCACACTGCTCCGGTAGTAAGCCGTCATCCGCGTTTCGGGAGCTGTTCATGGCGAAGTCTTCGGGCAAGGTGACGATCAAGAAGTACGCGAACCGGCGGCTTTATGACACCGAAAGCTCCGCATACATCACGCTCGACCGCCTCGCGCACATGGTGCGTGAAGGCCGGGAGTTCGAAGTTGTCGATGCGAAGACAGGCGAGGACATCACCCGCCAGGTGCTGACGCAGATCATCGTCGATGAAGAAGCGCGCGGTTCGACCATGCTTCCGATCAACTTCCTGAAGCAGCTGATCGGGCTGTACGGAAACTCGATGCAGAGCTTCGTGCCGCAATATCTCGAGGCAGCGATGGAGGCTTTCCAGCGCAACCAGTCGGCGGCGCGCGATGCGTTCGGCGGCAATATGTTTGCCGAGATCGCGAAGCGGAACATGGCGATGTTCGAGGATGCGGCGCAGGCGCTGTCGGGCAAGGCGAAGCCGGAGGCAAAATCGGCCGGCAGTGATGTCGACCAGCTGAAGGCCGAACTCGCGGCCTTGCAAGCCAAGGTCGACAAGCTAAGCCGCTGACGATCATGAAGCCCATCTTGTTCGGAGCGCTCGCGCTCGCCGCCGCCGCGCCCGTCGTGGCCCAGACCGGACCCGACCTTAGCTACGCAAATCCTGTCGCAGGCAATTGGCGCTATGGGCCGACGGCGACCGGCAGCGAGGCGGCGTTCGTGACGGCCGCCGGAGGCCCGCAATTGATCCTCCGCTGCACGCGCGCGACGCGACGCATCGCGATCATCAAGCCGGCGCCTGCTGCCGCACCGAACCTTTGGGTGTGGACCAGCCTCCAGGCGCGGAGCGTTTCGGCAACCTTCGATGCGGCGACAGGAAGGGCCAGCGCCGAACTTACCGCCTTCGATGGGTTGTTTGATGCGATGGCGTCGAGCCGCGGGCGCATCGGATTCAGCACGCCCGGCACAACGCCGCTGGTCGTCCCGGCATGGGGAGAAGTCGCGCGCCTTGTCGAGGATTGCCGCGCCTGAGCCTGGACCCTGCTCCCGGCGCGAAGCTGCGAAGTCTGACCGAATCTTGCGCGAATACAAGACTTGTCTTGCAACTGCGGAAGACGGATGTTCGTTTCGGCTTCAACGCAGCGAAAGGAGGTGATCCGATGTCTCATGGTTCAGCAGGGAGGTCGGAAAGGGGTGTTCGTAGGCCCTAAGAGCTGACGAACGGCCACACCTTCTGGCCGCTGACCATGTCGAAGGGCATCGCTGCTTAGGCAGCGGTGCCCTTTACATTATCTGCAGTAGCGAAGTTCTGACTTCATTAGGGAACCGGAACGGCTTTAAAGTGTCTTTCGCTCCAACAACGGAGGGAAACGAGAAAATGGCTAAATCCGCACGGAAATCCTCTTCTGGTTCCAATTCATCCAAATCTTCGTCGCAGGGGTCCTCGGGCTCCGAAAACACGGTCGACAAGCTCGCCAAGGCAGCGATGAGCAAGGAAATGCTCGCTGCCGGCCTTGCCGCCGCAGCCGCGGCGATCAGCGCCAGCCCTGCGGCGCGCAAGAAAATCCGCGACGCCGGCCTCGACGCCGCGGACACCGCCGAGCGTGCTGCCGGAAGCGTCCTGTCAAGCGCGACCAAGCTCGGTTCGATTATCGCCGAAGCGGTTGCCGACGCGGCCCAGCGCGTGATGAGCGGCAAGTGGACGGGCGAATCGGGAAGCGGCGGCTCAAGTTCGTCGGCGCGCGGCAGCTCCGGTCGGTCGAGCGGCGGCGCGTCGTCGTCCGGTTCGTCGCGGAGCTCGAAATCCAGCTCGTCCTCGTCGCGCGGCAGTGCGTCGAAGGCATCGGGCAGCGGCGCATCGCGGTCGCGCAGCAGCGCCTCGAAATCTGGGGCGAGCAGTTCGAAGTCGAGCGCCAGCGGCAGCAAGTCGGGCACCTCGCGTGCGAAATCGTCGAGTGCCGGGTCGAGTCGCTCGAGCGCCGGCAAATCTGCTGGCAGCAAGTCGACGTCGTCGCGCAGTAGCTCGGCCAAGTCGGGCGGCGCGAAGCGCGGCGGCAGCAGCTCGCGCGGGGGCCGCGGCTCCAGCGGCGGCACCTCGGGCAGCGGCAATCCGGGCGGCGGGAACTCCTAAGCCGCTCGATCCTCGAACTGCAGGCGAGCCAAGCGCGCGTACAACCCTCCGCGCGCGCTTAGGCTCGCATGCGTTCCTTCCTCAACGATCCGGCCGTGGTCCATCACGACGATGCGGTCGGCAGCGCGCACTGTCGCAAGCCGATGCGCGATGACGATCGTCGTCCGCTCCTCCATCAGCCGATCGAGCGCGTCCTGCACCAGCCGCTCGCTTTCAGCGTCGAGGGCCGATGTCGCTTCGTCGAGCAGCAGCAAGGGGGCATCGCGCAGCAGCGCCCTCGCGATCGCAATGCGCTGGCGCTGACCACCTGAAAGCCGCGCGCCGCCTTCGCCCATGAATGTGTCGAGACCTTGGGGCAGCGC
Organism: Sphingomicrobium sp.; assembly: GCA_036563485.1. Taxonomy (NCBI): domain Bacteria; kingdom Pseudomonadati; phylum Pseudomonadota; class Alphaproteobacteria; order Sphingomonadales; family Sphingomicrobiaceae; genus Sphingomicrobium; species Sphingomicrobium sp. Next base: position 1,895,632 of record DATCMI010000001.1, read on the forward strand.
GCGCAGGAACTCCTCGGCATTCGCATCCCGCGCCGCTTGCCACAGCTCGTCTTCACTGGCGTCCCAATTCCCGTAGCGAAGGTTGTCGCGCGCCGTCGCGGCGAAGATCACCACCTCCTGCGGGACCATGGCGATGCGCTGGCGGACATCCGCGGGATCGGCGTCGCGCAGGTCGACGCCGTCAAGCAGCACGCGCCCGTCAAGCGGGTCGTAGAAACGCTCCGCGAGCTGGAAGAGCGTTGTCTTGCCGGCGCCCGACGGTCCCACGACGGCAAGCCGTTCGCGCGGCGTAACTGTCAGCGTGAAGCCGTCCAGCGCGGAAACTTCCGGCCGGGTCGGATAGCGGAAGCTGACATTTTCGAACGCAAGGCTGCCGGACGCCGGCTCGGGAAGCCGCTTCGGCTCCGCCGGCGCTCGGATTTCCGGCTCGGCGTGAAGTAGTTCGGACAAGCGCTCCGACGCGCCGGCGGCGCGAAGCAGGTCGCCATAGACCTCCGACAAATTGCCGAACGCGCCGGCAAGCAGGCCGCCGTAGAGCACGAACGCCGCGATCGTGCCGCCGGTGATCTTGCCCGCTGCGACCTCGATCGCACCCTGCCAGATGATCAAGGTGATCGCCCCGAAGATCAGGAAGATGACGATTGCAGTCATCACCGCGCGCACCAGGATCCGCCGCTTCGCGGTTGCGAAGACATTTTCGACCGCCGCGGTGAAGCGGGACGCCTCGCGCGCCTGCTGGTTGAATGCCTGGACGATCTTCATCGCGCCGAGCACCTCGCTCGTGACCGTCCCGACGTCGGCAATCCGGTCCTGGCTTCGCGTCGAAATCGTGCGCACCCGCCGGCCGAGGATGGCGATGGGCAGGACGACCAGCAGCGATGCGCCAAGGATCATCAGCGCCAGCTTCGGCGCAAGCGCCAGCAGGATGCCGATGCAAACGATTCCAAGGATGGTGTTGCGAAGCGCCACCGACACCGTCGTGCCGACGACCTGTTCGATGATTGTGGTATCGACGGTGATGCGCGACGTGATTTCCGCCGGCCGGTTCTCCTCGAAGAAGCCTGGAGACAGCCGCAGCAGGTTGCGATGCACGGCAAGCCGAATATCGGCGACGGTCCGCTCGCCGATCCACGAGACGAAATAAAAGCGGACGGCAGTCGCGAGCGCCATCACGCCGACCAGCAGCAGCAGATACTGGAACCAGCGGGCGATATCGCGTCCAGTGCCGCCGCCTGCGCTGAAGCCTTTGTCGATGATCAGCTTGAAGGCGTAGGGCACGCCCGACGTCGCCGCGGCGGCGACCAGCAGCGCCAGTGCTGCAACGGCGATATGCCCTGGGTAGCGGAGCGCGAAGCTCCACACCATCCGCAGGTTCTTGATCGATCGGCCCTTGGGTCGGCTATCTGGGTTGGCGGCCATGCGCGCTCCCTAACAGCGGTGGCGCGACCCCTCAAATCGTCTAGGTTCATCGCGGAACGTGGAAAGGGTAGGGCCGTTTCGATGGTGATGGATTCACACGCAACCAGGCTCCGCCAGCTCGGACGGGTGCTCGTCTGGATCGGCCAGTTCATCGGCGGCGCATTGGTCGTGCTGGTGCCCGTCGCCATCGTCGTGTTCGACCTCGACATCCTCCAGACGACACTGGTCAGCCTTGTCCTGATGGTCGCGGTGATCGGCATGGTGCTGGCCGGCGACCGGCTCGCGCGGCCCGCGATTGATCCAACCCTCGTCCGTCCGGAAGGTGAGCCGGACCGGCGCCTGGAGGCGCTCTCCGACTCTTACGTGGAACGGATCGATCGGCCGAAGCGCTCGCGCGCCAAGGTCTAGGCCGAGTCGAGCTTATCCACAGTCAACTATCGCAGTGCAGCAGCTGCGGCGCAGCATCGCTTGCCTGTGGAGCAAAGCAACGCCACATCTGTTCTCCTTGGGGGCAGTGGAAGAGGTTGAATGCTTTACGACGCCTATGAAGTGCAGCGCTCGCTTCTCGCAGGTGCGAGCAAGCTGGCCGGAATGGGCGCCGGATGGCTGAACAATCCCGCAAATCCCCTCGGCTACAGCGCCATGGGGCCGATGGTGGCGGCCAGCCTCGAGGTCTTCGCCCATGCATCGGCTCCCCGTGGCAAGCCGGAGTTCGGCATTCATAGCGTGAAGGTCGGGCGCAAGGACGTGCCGGTCCATGAAGAAGTGGTGCTCCGCAAGCCTTTCGGGCAGCTGAAGCATTTCGCGCGCGAAGGCGGCGGCAAGGGTCCGCCGCTGCTGATCGTGGCGCCCATGTCCGGCCATTATGCGACCTTGCTGCGCGGCACCGTCCATCGGATGCTCGAAAGCGCCGACGTCTACATCACCGACTGGCGCGATGCGAAGCTGGTGCCGGTCAGCGAGGGCAGCTTCGACCTCGAAGATTATGTCGATTACCTGATTGAGTTTCTCGAGCATATTGGTGAAGCCACCGGCGAACGTCCGCACATGCTCGCCGTATGCCAGCCGTCGGTTCCGGCCTTTGCGGCGACTGCGGTGATGAACGCCGCAAAGAACCGCTGGCGTCCGAAGACGCTCACCATGATGGGCGGGCCGATCGACACGCGTAAGGCGCCAACGGCGGTCAACACGCTTGCGACCGAGCGTCCGCACGCCTGGTTCCAGAGCAATGTGATCGCCACGGTGCCGATGATCTATCCGGGCGCGGGGCGGAAGGTCTATCCAGGCTTCCTCCAGCTCGCCGGGTTCATGACCATGAACCTCGGCTCGCACCTCGTCAGCCATTGGGAGATGTTCAAGCATCTTGTCGTCGGCGACGAAGAGAGCGCAACGGCGACCCAGAAATTCTATGAGGAATATCGTTCCGTCTGCGACATGACGGCGGAATTCTACCTGCAGACCGTCGACGTCGTGTTCCAGCGGCACCTGCTGCCCGACGGGCAGATGGAGCACCGTGGCCGCATCGTTGACCCGGCTGCGATCCGCGACACAGCGCTGCTCGCGATCGAAGGCGAGCGCGACGACATTTCGGGGATCGGTCAGACGAAGGCCGCGCTCGACATCGCGACCAAGCTGCCGGCTGCGAAGAAGCAGTACCTTCTTGCGAAGGAGGTCGGCCACTACGGCATTTTCAACGGCCGCAAGTGGCGCGACAGGATTGCGCCTGTCGTTGAGAAGTTCATCGCTGCCAACGATTAAGCTATTGAACTTGCAGGATTGAATCCCATCTTCCGCTCAGTTTCAACAAGCGAAAGGAGGTGGTCTGATGTCTCATTGTCATATGCCCAAAGCGGCTAAGGTGAGCGCAGCCTCCAATGGAGTGCGTGCTTAACGTCAGGCCGCTTTCTTAGGCAGGACAATGGAAAGGCCGTCCGGGGCTCCCCGGGCGGCCTTTTGATTATGTGCCGCCCCGCGCGCGCACCGGGCGCAGCACCGTCAGCGACACCAACGCGCCCGCCGCCGCGACGGCGGCCGCCACCAACATGGCATTGCGGAAGCCGGCGAACAGTGCATTCCCTTCACTTGCGAGCACGGAGCCGAGCAATGCTGTGGCGATGAGGCCGCCGGCCCGGGCGACGGCGCTGTTGAACCCTGAAGCCATGGCGACATGCTGCTCCTCGACCGAGCCCAGCACGGACGAGGTCAGGGGTGCCACCGCGATCGTCATTCCTGCCGCCATCACCAGGATGGCGGGGAACGGACCCGTCCAGTAGCGGCTCTCCGGCGTGATGAGCAGGGCCATGGCTAACCCCGCGGCGACGACAAGCGGCCCCGCAGCTAGTTGGACACGCGCGCCCACGCGCGCGGCGACGCTGCCCATGGTCGGCGACAGCAGGGTCATCAGGATCGGCAGCGGCAGCATCGCCAACCCCGCCTGCGATGGCGAGTAGCCGCCGCTGCTGATCAGCACGTACGGGATCAGCAGCATCGCCGAGCCGAAAGCGCCGTAGAGCAGGAAGGTCAGCAGGTTCAGGCCTGAAAAGCAGCGGTTGCGGAACAGGTTGAGCGGCATCATCGCGCGGCTTCCCCGCCGGTGCTCGATGAACAGGAACAGGCCGAACAAGCCCACTCCCGCCGCAAGCGACAGGACGGCGGCACCTGTGAAGCGGCCCACCGCCGACCACAAGGTCAATCCGTAAGTGAGACCGCCGAGCGAAAGCGTCGCAACGACAGCGCCGCCATAGTCGGTGCGTCCGCCCGCACCTTCGCGGCTCTCGGCAACGAACCGGACCGCGAGAACGATCGCCCCAAGCGCGAGAGGAAGGTTGATGTAGAAAATGGCCGGCCAGCCGACGTTCGCCACAAGCCAGCCGCCGATGAGCGGGGCCAGGGCGGCAGACGCCGCGCCGGCAGCCGCCCAGATGCCCACGGCCCGGCCGCGCTTTTCACCGGAGAAGGCGGCGTTGAGCAGCGCCAAGCTGTTCGGCAGCAACAGCGCTGCGCCAATGCCTTGGCCGGCACGCGCGGCGAGCAGGAGCGGGAGGGTCGGCGCAAGGGCGCAGACCAGCGAAGTGACTGCGAAGATGGAGGTGCCGACGACCAGCAGCCGACGTCGTCCAAAGTGGTCGCCGAGCGCACCGCCGAGCAGCAACAGCGCGGTCAATGGCAGAAGGTAGGCGTTCACCACCCACTGCACGTCCTGCGCCCCGGCCGAATAACTCTCGCGAATTGCCGGGAGGGCGACGTTGAGAACTGACCCTTCGACGAAGCTCAGGCTCGACGCGAGGATGCAGGCGACGAGCGTCCACCGGGGATCAGTATCCGCTGATCTCCCCGCCAGCCGGCTACGCCCCCCGGCGCGGTTCAATCGACGTGTTCGGCCAATGCCGCTTCGACCATCCGGCGCCACGTTTCGGGGTCGCCTTCGGCGGCCATCCGCTCGTCGGGCTCACGCATGGTATGAAGAACCGCAAGCGCCTGGTTCACATGTTCGCGCCAAACCTGGTCGATCTTCTCGCCGGCTGACGGGTCGCTGCCTTCGGCATTGCTGCTGTGCGCGGCGCCTGCGAGCACCCGGGCGACGCGTTCGATGAGCGGCATTTCAGAAACGGGCATGTTCGGTCCTCCCTTTTGTTCCTTCAAACCGCTTGCCGGGCTTTAGGTTCAAGAAGTGCCCGCGTTCAGCCGCGCTCGCCTCCGCTCGCCTTGCCCGTGGGACAGCTTGCCATTTGGGCGAGGCTGGCCTCGATCAGCGGACGCGCCTGATTTAGCGTCAGGCTCGCCAATTGCTTCAGCGTTCGGGTGCGCCCGACATCCTGCGCGACCAAATAGCCGACGTAATAAGCATAGCGTGGCGGGAAGGCGCCGTCCGGGTTCGGACGACCCTGGAACATGGCGGCGAGATCCTCATTTGCCGTTGAATCCAGCTTTGTGGCAATCGAGCAAACCGCCCCCCGACGATCCTTTTCGACCGCCTCGCGAAGGGAAACCGGAAACGTCAGGAGCAAGGAGGCGTCGTCCGCGCCTGGGTTGAGCTGCGCCGCCACGTAGACTGCAAGTCCCTCGCTCCACAGGCCGCACCACACCGCCTCGCATTCGTCGAAGCTGCGGCTATGATAAAGATGGAACAGCTCGTGGTGGAAGAAGGGCTGGATCGGCGTCGTCTTGTAGAGCTTGTCGATCATGTCCGCGCCGAACATGAGATAACCCTTGCCCTCTAGGGTCCGCGTTCCGCCGTCAAATTCGCCGAGGCTGTTGACAAGCAACACGGGCGGATAGCCGGTCATTGGCCCGAACGCGCGTTCGAAGCTCGCCTGTGATGGAGCCATGGAGGCGGCAAACTCCCGTGCCACGCGCGTGATGCCTTGGCGTTGCTCGGGATAGGCCTTCAAGCCCTTGAGCAGGTGGGCGTCATACTTCTCCTCGGTGGCCCCACGCATCCGGCGGTGATCGTAGAATCCCGGTAGGATTTTCGCGAACTCGCTCTTGAACCGGGCAGTGCGCTCGGCGTCAGGAAGACTTGCGGTGGCCTCCCAAACGCGCGCGAACTCGTCTGTGTAGTCGACGAGCTGCAAACCCTTGGATGCCGGCTGCGCGAACGCAGGCGCCGCGGTGAGCGATAGCAGCACCGCGAGAAGGACAGCGATGCGACGCAGGCCGCTCATCACAGGATCTCGAACAGCCCCGCCGCACCCATGCCGCCGCCGACGCACATCGTGACGACGGCATATTTCTCGCCGCGGCGCTTGCCTTCGATCAGAGCGTGGCCGACGAGCCGCGCGCCGCTCATGCCGTAAGGGTGACCGATTGAGATCGCGCCGCCGTTCACGTTCAGCCGCTCCTCGGGGATGCCGAGCTTGTCCATGCAGTAGAGCACCTGCACGGCGAAGGCCTCGTTGAGCTCCCACAAGCCAATGTCGTCGACCTTCAGCCCGAAGCGCTCGAGCAGCTTCGGCACCGCGAACACCGGGCCGATCCCCATCTCGTCCGGCTCGGTCCCCGCAACCGCCATGCCGACATAGCGGCCGAGCGGCTCGAGGCCGCGCTTCTCGGCAAGTTCGCTGCTCATCAGCACGCTGGCCGACGCGCCGTCGCTCAGCTGGCTGGCATTGCCGGCGGTGATGATCTTCTCCGGGCCGCGCACCGGCTCCAGCTTTGCGAGGCCATCCAGCGTCGTTTCCGGCCGGTTGCCCTCGTCGCGGTCGAGCGTGATCTCCTGGAACGAGACTTCGCCCGTGTCCTTGTTTTTCACCCCCATCTTGGCCGTCACGGGAATGATCTCGTCGTCGAACTTGCCGCTGCGCTGGGCCTCGGCGGTGCGCTGCTGCGAGCGGAGTGCGAACTCGTCGCAGCGCTCGCGGCTGATGCCATAGCGGTGGCCGACCACTTCGGCGGTGTCGATCATCGGCATGTAGACGCCGTTGTGCATGCTCAGCAGCTCCGGATCGGGCCCGAGCCGCATTTCACCGGTCTGGACGAGCGAAATGGATTCGACGCCGCCGGCGACGACCACGTCCATGCGATCGACGATGATCTGCTTCGCGGCGGTGGCAATCGACATCAGGCCCGACGCGCATTGGCGGTCGAGCGACATGCCGGCGACCGTCACCGGAAGGCCTGCCCGCAACGCCGCGGTCCGGCCGATTGTCGTCTGCACACCCTGCTGCAGCGCGGCGCCCATGATCACATCGTCGATCTCGGCCGGGTCGACCTTCGCCCGCTCCACGGCGGCGCGGATCGGATGGGCCGCAAGGGTCGGGGAGGGGGTCGCGTTGAACGCGCCGCGATAGGCTTTGCCGATGCCGGTACGGGCAGTCGAAACGATCACGGCGTCACGCAAAGTCATTCTCCCTCAAAGGATCACCAGGCCGAGCCACAAGGCGGAAAGTGCAGGCTTCTCCTGCCCCTCAATTTCCACCGTCACCTCGTGGCGCATCAATATCTGTCCCGGCCCTTTCTCGTCGACCGAGTCAAGCGTGAACCGCCCGCGAACACGGCTTCCGCACCGCACCGGCGCAAGGAACCGAACCCGCTCGAAGCCATAGTTCACGACCATCTTCAGGCCGTCGGGCAGAAGCATCGCTTCCGCCCCCATCCGCGACAGTAGGGACAGCGACAGGAAGCCGTGGGCGATGGTACCGCCGAACGGCGTCTGCGCTGCGGCGGCAGGGTCGATATGGATGAACTGCCGGTCCTCCGTTACGTCCGCAAACGCATCGATCCGCGCCTGGTCGATGGTGAGCCAGGACGATACGCCCACCTCGCTTCCGACGCGATCGCGGATGTGGTCGAGCGCTGCGATCGGCATCAGCCTTTCGCCTGCGGTGCGGCGTAGGGCATTACCAGGGTCCCGTCTGGGGCCGCGGTGTAGGTCGTCTGGGTCGGGTAGGCGAATTCCATCCCGCGCGCCGCGAATTCCCGGAGCAGGCGCATCATGATCGCCGCACGGTCGTCGGCATTCACATCGGGGTCGAGGCTGCCGCTGTCGTAAATCAGCTCATGGTCAAGGCTCGACGGTCCGAACGCGGTGACGGCGCAGCGGACGAAGGTGCAGCCGGCCCGCGCGCACACTGCGCTTTCGGCCACTTCCGGAACCGTCGCCAGCAGGTCCGGGTCGGTATGATAGACCAGCCCGAACGTGATCGTCGCGCGGCGGCTGTGCCCCTCGGCGAGATTGTGAATCTCCCGCTCGAGCAGCTTGGTGTTGGCCATCACCACCTGTTGCCCAGTGATCGCCCGCAGCCGCGTCGTCTTCAGTCCGATCCGCTCAACGGTGCCGGTGGTCTGGTCGAAACGGATGGTGTCGCCCCGGCGGAACGGCTTGTCGAACAGGATCGCAAGCGCCGCGAACAGATCGGAAAAGATGCCCTGCGCCGCCAGGCCGATGGCGATGCCGCCGATGCCGAGCCCGGCCACCAGGGCAGTGACGTTGACTCCGAGGTTGTCGAGGATGACGATGATCGCGATCGCGAACAGCGCGACGCTGACCAGCACACGGATCAGCGAAAAGGCATTGCCGAGGGTCGTCTCTGCATCTTCCCGCACACGCCGCCCGATGACCCCAAGGATCAGCTCGCGCGCCCAGATGGCGCCCTGCGCCGCGGCAGCGATGATGAAGAGGATGTCGAACAGCCGCCCGACCCGCGGCGGCGGCTCGGCGAAGGTAGTCACCACGTCGATCGCGGCAAAGATCATAAAGGCGAGGGTGGTCTTCGCCAGCACCCTGCCGATTACGGACTTCCAGGTCGTGCAGTCCGGATCGGCCGCGCTGATCCGGGCGCCGATGCCGCGCAGGATGAGCATGACGACGACCAGCCCCGCCGCGACGGCTGCGCCGAGCAGCAGTGCGTCGAGGTTCGCGGAGAACCAGGCAAGGGTTCGCTCGACCTTCGGCGTCATTCAGCCGCCTCTTGGCGGCGACCGGCAGCCTGGGTCAAGCGGCGGCCGCCGCCTCCTGCGCTGCGGCTTGCTCGCGGACCGCCGCCGCGCTTGCTGCGCGTTCCTGCGGCTTCGGCTTGCGCCTGCGGACGCGTCGCGCTCCCTGCGCCAGATATTCAAGCAATCCGACCTCGGTGCTCGACAGGCGCTTGCGCGGCCGCGGCCGTTCAAGTCCGCCGAGTGGGTCGCGCGGATCCTCTTTCACGGCTTCGAGAAGACGCGGGTGGACATAGGACTTGCGGCTGATCGCCGGCGTGTTGCCGAGCGCCTCGGCTACCGGCTCGACCACGGTCTTGACGCTGATCCGGGTATCGTCCGCCTTTTTCAGCATCTGGTCGAACGCAATGACGCTCGCGCCCCAGGTGCGGAAATGCTTGGCGGTGAAGTCGCTGCCTGTCGCTTCCTTGATATAGTCGTTGACGTCGCCTGACGAGATCGGCCTCGGCTCCCCATCGTCGCCGATATACTGGAACAGCATCTGGCCGGGCAGGTCCTGGCAGCGCTTGCAGATGCGCTTCAGGTTGCTGTCGGTGATCTTCACTTCGTGAACGATGCCGTGCTTGCCGGTGAACTTCATCGACAGCGACTGTCCTTTCCGCCGCAGGTGCCGCGTCCGCAAGGTCGTCGCGCCGAAGCTTTTGTTCTGCTTGGCATATTGCTCATTGCCGATGCGAATATGCTCGTGGTCGAGCAGGCGGACGATGGCGGCGAGCACCGTCTCACGCGACAGCTTGCGCTTGCGAAGGTCCTGTTCGACACGCCTGCGCAAGCGAGGCAGCGCCTTGCCGAATTCGAGCAGGCCGTCGAACTTCGCCGTCTCCCGCTTCTCGCGGAACAGCGGATGATAGCGATATTGTTTGCGGCCGCGCGCGTCGACGCCGGTGGCCTGAAGGTGCCCGTTCGGGTCGGCGCAGAACCACGCATTCTCATAAGCGGGCGGAAGGCCGATCGCGTTCAACCGGTCGATCTCGTCGCGGTCAGTGATGCGGTTGCCTTCGGCGTCGAAATAGCCCCAGGCGTTCTTGATCCGCTGGCGGCTGATCCCCGGTTCCGTATCGCTGCTGTGCCTTAGCAATGGCTTCACTCGTCTCCCTGGCGGTCTTAAGCGAGCGAGAGAGCGCGCAGGTTCCTGACGCTGGTCGAAAGGATGTCCGATGAAATTGCGTGACGCGCGGGTGTTGATCGTGGCCGCCGACGGCTTTGAAGAGTGGGAGCTGTTCGGGCCGCGCCAAATCTTGCGCGAGCGTGGGGCCGATGTGCGCCTCGCGTCGCTGACCCGCGATCCGATCCAAGCGACGGTCCGGGACGACCCGGGCAAGACGATCCGCCCAGACCTCGCGATTGACGCGGTCGACGTCGAAGCGTTTGACGCGCTGATGCTCCCCGGCGGGCTCCGCAATCCGGATCAGCTGCGCATGCACGCCAATGCGATCGCCCTGATCCGCCGCTTCGCCGAGCAGGGCAAGCCGATTGCTGCGATCTGCCACGGCCCGTGGCTGCTGATCGAAGCTGACCTGGTCCGCGGCCGTATCGTGACGAGTTGGCCCTCCATTCGCACCGACCTCAAGAATGCAGGTGCGCAGGTCGTCGACGAGCCGGCAGTGACGGACGGCAACATTGTCACCAGCCGTAACCCTGACGATGTCGACGCTTTCACGGCCGCACTCGGCGAATTGATCGAGAAGGCGCCGGAGCGGACGACGTCCTAACCGTCTGGAAACCATTTACGCCTTACTCCTGCTTGCATGCAGGCAGCACTCGCAACCAAGATCGAAGACAATGTCATCCGCGCGGCATGCGCGAGCTTCGGCGCCGCATGCGCCATTGCCGCGTACGTCTGGCTTTCGGCCTCGCTCGCTCAGCCGACGCTGGGCGCGTACGCCGGAGGTGCGGGCGCTCTCGCCTATCTGTGTTGCGGGCGCGTGCTCGCCGCTCTCGTCGGCAACTCGGAGCGGATGGCAACCCCGCCCTTCGAGCTTCGCCACTACGAAGCGCCCGAACTTGAAGAGCTTCTGCTTACCGAGCGCGTCCAGCCAGACGCCGGCGATGCGCTGGTGCTCGACGACATCCTCGAACAGCTCGGCCCCGACTCCCGCGTCGTTCGGCTGTTCGATCGAAGCGCAATGCCGACGCCTGCGGAGCTCAAGTCACGGATCGACGACCATCTGGGGCGCAGCGCCGGCGACGCCGAGAGTTCGGACGCGTCGCAGGCTCTTCACCAGGCGCTTGCGGAGCTGCGCCGCTCGATCCGCTAATCGTCGGCGACCGTCAGCGCCTCGATCATCAAGTCTGTCGAACCGTCGGGCTGCGTCGCGGCTTCACCGACGCGCGCAATGTCGGCGAGGATCGCTCCAGGTACTCTGATTTCCGCCTCGCCAAGCCCGGCGCAGATGCGATCCGCAACTCGATCCGAATCGGCGCCGATGATGCGCAGATTGAGCTTGTGACGTTCCCCCGTGAACGTCAGCGACTGCCAATCCACGCTTTCCACCATGCTAAGCAGAATCCTATCCGGCTCGACTTCAGCTCGCGCGACCAGCGCGCGCAGCAGTGCCGACGCTGCCGGCGACATCGCCAGCCGCATCATTGGTCCCCCTCCCGAAGGAAAGCCGAACGCGAGCGACGGTTCTCGGACGCGGATCGCGCCCGTTCCGCAGATCGAACACAAACCTTGGATCCCCCATGGCTTCCCGGCCGAACGTCGTTGGACTCGTGTCGTTCAGGCGCAGGAATTTTTCCACCTCTCTAAGCAAATGCACTTGTCGTATTCCTCATCAGTCGTTGCGCGACTCGGCTGCCGTTTTCTTCCCAACGCATTTCCTACTTGTCTAGGAAAATTCCTATAAGTAATGAGCCTTCAACCATGTTGCCGGATCCCCGCCTGACCCTGGAGCGCCTGTGCGCCGAACGCGGGGAGGACTTCGCCGGCCTGTCCCGCATGCTCGGGCGCAACCCTGCCTACATTCAGCAGTTCGTCCGCCGCGGAGTGCCCAAGCGGCTGAAGGAGGAGGAGCGGCGCAAGCTCGCACGCTACTTTTCGATTTCGGAAAGCCTGCTCGGCGGTCCTTCGGAGCCCAGCGAAGGGGCCGGCCTCGTCTCGATCAAGCGGCATCCGGTGTCGGTTTCGGCAGGCCCGGGCGCAGTCGTGAACGAGGAGCTTGGCAAACCTTATTTCGGCTTCAACGAGCGCTGGCTGAAAGCGCTGACGGCGAGCGGCCCCGCGAAATTGTCGATCGTCCGCGTCGACGGCGATTCGATGGCGCCGACGCTCAATGACGGCGACGACATCCTGGTCGATCTCGGCGATTGCCTCGACCGGCTACGCGACGGAATCTACGTTCTTCGCATCGACGATGCGGTGGTGGTGAAGCGCATCGCCCTCCATCCCAGCGGTAGGCGGGTGACGATCCAGTCCGACAATCCGGCCTATCCCGACTGGCCCGACTGCAGCATGGACGACATCAACTGCATCGGCCGGGTGATCTGGTCAGGGCGCCGGATCGTCTAGCCCGCGGCTGACGCGACGGCGATCGAACAGCCAGACGGCGACGGCGATCGCTGCTCCGGCGGCGAGCCCGAGCAGCGATCCGCCCACGGGGTCGCCGACCGCCAACCCGGCGACGAAGCCGATCGGGATGAACAGGGTCAGGAAACATCCCCCGGCGCGGGCGCGGCTGCTCTGCATGACCGGCCCCATGGCAGAGCGCGGTCACCAACGCCACCGCGGCATGGTCAACGCTTTGTTCACGACATTTGTCGGCAGTCGCGAAACGGCAGTGCGCTAATGCGCTCATCATGGGTCCTGCCTACATCAACAATCGTGCGTCACTCGCCGACGCTTCAGAGCTGATCGAGCGCTATGGCGACCAGGCGTTCGGCAAGGCTGCAGCGCTTGCCGAGCAGAGCCGCGACGCCGGCAATGTCCGCCGCTTCTGCCACTGGCGACAGATCCAGCGCGTCATCGCCGCGCTAAGCAGCCCCGAACCGATCGGCATCGTCCACTAAACCACTGAATCCCCAAGCCGACCCGCGCCCGCCGTTCAGACTGGCGCCGTTCAGGAGCGCTGGCTAAGGCTGCTCTCCACATGAGTGGGCGGGGATCAGGTGTTTCGGCCGCGCGGCGGCTGTGCGCGGCTGCGTGCGCCCTTGCATGGGCAAGCGCAGCGGCGGGACAGGCCGTCCAGCCGCTGCCGGATCCCGCCGAACTCGACCCCAATGCACCGCTTGCGCCGCTGCCCGACCTTGGCGTGGACTGGCCTGACCTCAACACGGCGGAGCCAGCGCCTGTCGTACCGGCTCCCACCGCACCGGCGCCGACCCGCTCGCACGCCCTTGCCGCTGACGCTTCCGGTGAGGTCCGCTATGCCGTGAGCATCCAGGGCATGACGGCCATCGGCAATTCCGAAGAATTGCTCGAAAGCTTCCGCCGCCAATCAACCCTCGAGGCCGAGCGGAGGGAAGCGGCCAACGCCGCGCAGATCGGCCGCCGCGCGAGCGCCGATGCGGAGCTGCTCACCGAATTGCTGCGCAGCCAGGGCTATTATGATGCCGAGGTCGTGGCACGGACCGAGCGCACCGGTGGCCTGGTCCAGGTGATCCTCGATGCGGAGCCGGGCACCCAGTACCGCTTCGCATCCGTCGAGCTGCCGGGCCTCGAGGCTGCGGGGGCGGAGACCGCAAGGCTTCGCGACACCTTCGGCATCAAAGCCGGCGACCCGGTGATCGCCGAAGACGTGATCGCCGGCGGCGTTCTGCTGACCCAGGCGCTGGGCGAAGAGGGCTTTGCCCAAGCGAAGCTCGGCGAGCAGGACATCGAGGTCAATCACCAGACCCATCTCGCGACCCTGTCGCTGCCCGTCGATCCGGGGCCGGTCGCGCGGTTCGGCACCATAAGGGTCAACGGCCGGCCGCCGTTCAGCGCACGCCACATCGGCACAATCGCCCGCTTTAAGCGCGGCGACCGGTTCCGCCGCTCCGACGTCGACGACCTTCGCCGCGCGCTCATAGCGACCACTTTGGTGTCTGCCGCCGACATCAAGCTGGTGCCCGTCGCAGGCGGCAATGTGGTCGACGTGGAGGTCGCGCTGGAGCCGGCGCCGAGCCACACCATCGCGGGAGAAGTCGGTTACGGCACTGGCCAAGGGGCGCGCCTCGAAGCGAGCTGGACCGACCGCAACTTCTTCAACCCCGAAGGCGCGCTCACCGTCCGGGCGATCGCCGGCACCAACGAGCAGCTCGGCGGCCTGCAGTTCCGCCGCGCGAATTTTCGCCGCCGCGACCAGGTGCTGAACCTAACCTTCTCGGCCTCGCACCGCCGCTTCGACGCTTATGAGGCGCGCACCGTGCTTCTCGCCGGCAATATCGAACGGCAGAGCAACTTCATCTGGCAGAAGAAGTGGACGTACAGCTATGGCGCGCAGTTCCTCGGCACTGACGAGCGCGGCGTGTTCAGCCCCTCCGGCACGAAGGACACCCGCAAGTTCGCCATCGCCGCATTGCCGCTCAGCCTCGGCTATGACGGCAGCGACAGCCTGCTCGACCCGACCCGCGGCTTCCGCCTGAGCGGCTGGCTAAGCCCTGAATTCTCCCTCGGCTCCGACCGGCTAGGCTATGGACGAATGCAGTTCGACGCCAGCGCGTACCGGCCAGTGTCGGAGCGTGTCGTCGTCGCCGGCCGCGTCCGCCTGGGCACGATCCTCGGCGCCAGCTCGTTCGATCTTGCGCCCTCCCGGCGCTTCTACTCGGGCGGCGGCGGTTCGGTGCGCGGCTACGGCTACCAGCAGCTTGGTCCCAAGGACATCGACGGCGACCCGATCGGCGGCCGCGGCCTCGCCGAGTTCGCGCTGGAAGCCCGCGTCCGCCTGCCGCAATTCGGCGGCAATTTCGGCATCGTGCCCTTTGTCGACGGCGGGTCGCTCAGCACCGATGCGACTCCCGGTCTCGACAACTGGCGCTTCGCGGCCGGCGTTGGCCTGCGCTACTATTCGACTTTCGGGCCGATCCGCCTCGACCTCGGCGTCCCGCTCAATCAGCAGAAGGGCGATGGCCCTGTCGCGGTCACGGTCTCGCTCGGCCAGGCCTTCTGATGACCGAAGTCGCCGTTGAGGAACGGCAGGACAGCGCAGTTCGCGAGAAAGTCGTTCTTCGCCGCGACTGGCCGACCCGCCTCCTCAACGAGCTGTTCGCTCTCTTTGTCGGCCTGCTTTTCGCGGTCGCCGCGATCATCGTGCTCCTCGACACCGCGCCCGGCCATCGCTTCGTCGCCGACCGCATCGCCGGCCTCGAGACCGCGTCGGGGTTGAAGTTTCACATCGGCCGCATCGACGGTTCGATCTTCGGCAAGGCGCACCTGCGCAACGTCCGCGTCGCCGACCAGCAGGGCGTGTTCCTGACCTCGCCCGACATTGTCCTCGACTGGACCCCGGCCGCCTGGCTCGGCAACAAGCTGTCGGTCGATGAGCTCACTGCCGAGCGCGTCACGCTCATCCGGTTGCCCAAGACGAAGCCGAGCACGAGCAAGGGCCCAATCCTACCTGGCTTCGACATCCATATCGGCGAGCTTCGCATCGATCGCCTCGAGATCCGGCCGCAGGTCAGCGGCAGGGCGCGAAGCGGGCGGCTTTGGGGCAAGGCCGACATCCGCTCCGGCCGCGCATTGGTCGAGCTCAACGCGCTGATCGACGGTGGCGGCGACCGCATCGCCTTCCGTCTCGATTCCGAGCCGGATCACAACAAGTTTGACGTTGCGGCGCGCGTCGTCGCGCCCGCGGATGGGCTTCTTCCGGCGCTCGTCGGCGTAAAGCGCGCCATCAACGTCGACGTGGATGGGGCGGGCAGTTGGTCGCGCTGGCGCGGGCAGGCGTCGCTCGACCTTTCCGGCCGCCCGACGGCTCGGCTCGCGATCGGCGTCGATCAGGGGCGCTACCGGCTTCAGGGCCGCCTCGCGCCGGCGCAGTTCCTGCGCGGAAAGCTTCAGCGCCTGACCAGCCCGGCCATCAATGTTCGCGGCGACGCGCGCTTCGTAAACCGGATCCTCGATGGCCAGCTCACGGCCGCCTCGCCGCAGCTCCGCGCGGTAGCGAGGGGCGCCGTCGACCTCGCCAACAACCGGTACCGGGGCGTGCGGCTCGGCGTCGACCTGCTCCGCCCGCCCGCGCTGTTCCCGAACATGACGGGCAGGAACGTGCGTATGCTTTGGACGCTGGACGGCGCCTTCGGCAGCGCGGAATACTCGTACCGCCTGACATCCGAATATGTGAGGTTCGACGACACCGGTTTCACTGGCTTGCGCGCGGAGGGGCGGGGCCGTCTCAGCGCCTGGCCGATGCGCGTTCCGCTGCGGCTCTCGGCGAAGGCGATCACCGGCGTGGGCGATGTCGCCGGCGCGATGCTCGCGAACCCCAGGATCGAAGGCTGGCTCGACATCACGCCGAAGCTCGTGCGCGGCTCGAACCTCCGCCTCACCAGCGCCAAGTGGACGGGCAAGCTCTCGGTCTTGCTGGATCTCGCCACCGGGCGCTTCGAAGTCCTGCTTTCGGGCGCCATGCAGCGCTACCTCATTCCCGGTCTCGGCGTGGTCGATGTGATGACCGACCTGCGCGTGGAGCCTGGCCCGGGGGGCAAGGGCAGCCATGTGGTCGGCACGGCCAAGGCATGGGTCCGCCGCCTCGACAACAGCTTCTTTCGGGAGCTGACCGGCGGCCTGCCTTCGCTCACCACGAACCTTGAGCGCGGCAATGACGGCAGCGTGCGCTTCACCAACCTGCAGCTCTATTCGCCCAAGCTCAGGCTTTCGGGCTCCGGCCAACGGCTGCGCGACGGCAGCTTCCACATCGTGGCGAGCGGCCGGCAGGCTCGATACGGTCCGCTGCGGCTGACGCTCGATGGGGACATTGAGCGGCCCCGGCTCGACATCTTCCTTGATCGGCCGAACGAGTCGCTCGGCATCCGAGGCATGCGGCTGCTCCTGAACCCGGTCCCTGCCGGCTTCGATTATCGCGCCAGCGGCGGGTCCAAGCTCGGCCCGTTCACCAGCAGTGGGCAGATCCTGCTCGCACCGAACAGGCCCACCGTAATTGCGGTGGACAGCCTCGAGGCCGGCGGTGCCCGGGCAAGCGGCCGCCTTCGTTCCGACCCGGGGGGCTTCACCGGGCGCCTGACCCTGGCCGGCGCGCTCGCAGGGACGCTCGACTTCTCGCCGATTTCGGGCGCTCAGCGGATCGACGCGCACCTGACAGCGAACAATGCCCGCTTCCCTGACGCCTTCGCGGTGCGCAGCGGCCGCATCGACGGTGCCATTCTCCTCGCCGAAGGGCGCACGACACTAGACGGCGTCGCCGATGTCCGCGGCGTGGAGGTAAGCGGCCTCACGCTCGCCCGGCTCACGGCCAATGCCAGGCTGGTCAACGGCGCAGGCCAGGTCCGCGCCGCCTTCGCGGGCCGACGCGGCGCTGCTTTTGCTTTTTCGACGCTCGCCGAAGTCTCGCCCGACACGATCCGGCTGACCGGTAGCGGGCGCATCGAGCGGCAGCCGCTGGTGCTGAGACAGGCGGCGGTCCTGACCCGAGCCGGCGATGGTTGGGCGCTCGCGCCGACCAGCCTGGCGTTCGGCGGCGGCAGCGCGACCGTCTCTGGCCGCAGCGGCTCGGCGCCCGAGGTCCACGCCCAGGTGGCCAGCATGCCGCTCGAAGTGCTCGACCTGTTCTGGCCTGGGCTCGACCTCACCGGCTCCGCCAGCGGCCGTGTTGATTATGCATGGAAGTCGAACCGCAGCGGCCGTCTCGACCTGAAGGTCCGGGGCCTGAGCCGCGCGGGGCTGGTGGTCGCGTCCAAGCCGATCGATGTCGCCGTCGCTGCATTGGTCACCGGCAACCAGGCCGGCCTGCGCGCCGTCGCAGCGAGCGACGGGAAGATCGTTGGCCGGGCTCAGGCCCGCTTCGCGCCGCTCGGCGGCGGCGCTCTGGTTGCCGAGCTGATGAACGCACCCCTGTTCGCCCAGCTTCGCTATTCCGGCCCGGCGGACACCTTGTGGCGGCTGACGGGCAGCGAAGTGATCGACATGTCCGGCCCGCTCGCGGTCGCTGCCGATGTCGGCGGTCGAATGGCCGATCCGGTGATCCGGGGTTCGCTGCGGACGCAAAATGCTCGCCTCGAGAGCCAGGTCACCGGAATGGTGGTCGACCAGCTGGCGGCGAGCGCGCGCTTCTCCGGGCCGCAGCTGATCTTCAGCCAGATTGCCGGCCGCACCAGCGGCGGCGGCTCGGTCAGCGGCAGCGGAAGCGTGACCTTCGCACAAGGGCAGGCGCTGATGAACCTCGCCTTCCGCGCGGAGGACGCCTTGCTGCTGAACCGCGACGATGTCGCTGCGCGGGTGACCGGCCCGCTGCGGCTTCGCTCCGACGCGAACGGCGGAATCATCTCCGGCGATTTCCGGCTCAACAAGGGCCGCTTCCAGCTTGGTCGGGCGAGCGCTGCCGCCGCCGTGCCGCGGCTCAACGTCCGCGAAACCGGGCTCGATGAAGATGAGGTGATCGAAAGGGCGGCCGTCCACCGCTGGCGGCTCGATCTAGACGTCGCCGGCAGCAACCTCGCCGTTACCGGCCTCGGCATCGACAGTCGGTGGACCACGGACCTCAAGATCGGCGGATTCGCGGACGCGCCACGCTTCACCGGCCGCGCCGACCTCGTCCAAGGCAATTACGATTTCGCCGGCCGCATCTTTCGCCTCGATCGGGGCGTCATCCGCTTCCAGGGCGAAAGCCCGCCCAATCCGCTGCTCGACATCCACGCGGAGGCTGCGGTCCAGGGGCTCGATGCCAATGTCATCGTGCAAGGCACAGGGCTTAAGCCGGAAATCACCTTCACCAGTTCGCCGGCTCTTCCGCAGGACGAGCTTTTGTCGCGCCTGCTGTTCGGCACGTCGATTACCAACCTCTCGGCACCCGAAGCGCTTCAGCTCGCGTCGGCGGTGGCGGCGCTGCAGTCGGGCTCCGGCAGCCTTGATCCGATCAACGCCTTGCGGCGCGCAGTCGGGCTCGACCGCCTCCGCATTGTCTCCGCAGACGTCGCGACTGGACAGAAGACGTCGATTGCCGCCGGCAAGTACATCACCCGCAGGCTGTTCGTCGAAGTCGTCACGGACGGGCAGGGCTATTCGGCGACCCAGGCGGAATATCAGATCACGCGGTGGATCTCGTTGCTCGCGACCCTCTCCACGATCGGTCGGTCCAGCACCAGCGTCCGCTTCAGCAAGGATTATTAGGCGCGCGTTGCCGACTGTCGGGGGTGCATTGCCTGCCAGCGCTAACCTTGGCTAGGCTGCGGCTGAGCAGGGGAGGGCGCGATGAGAAACTGGAACTTCCGCAAACGGGTGATCTCGCGCGAGGAGATGCCCGAGGAGCATCGGCTCAAGCAGTCTTTGTCCTGGCCTCACCTGGTCGCGCTCGGCGTCGGCGCGATCGTCGGCACCGGCATTTTGACGCTAATCGGCGTGGGCGCGGGGAAGGCGGGCCCGGCCGTCATCCTTTCGTTCGCGATCGCGGGAATCATCTGCGCCTGTGCGGCGCTCGCTTATGCCGAGGTCGCGACGATGATCCCGGCGTCCGGCGCCGCCTACACTTACTCCTACGTCGTGTTCGGTGAGCTTCTCGCCTGGATGGTCGGCGTGGCCCTGATCCTCGAATATACGCTTGTGGTCAGCGCAGTTGCCGTCGGCTGGTCAGGCTATGCTTCCGGGTTCCTGGAATCCGTCGGTCTCGGTTTGCCGGCAGCGCTGATCAACGGCCCCGAATTGGGCGGCGTCCTCAACGTACCCGCCATCTTCATCATTTTCGTCGTCGCTCTGGCGCTGATCGCCGGCACCCGGGAAAGCGCGACGGTCAACGCGGTCCTCGTGCTGGTCAAAATCGCGGCGCTCGCGCTGTTCATCGCCGTGACCCTGCCGGTGTTCGACCCGGCGCACTTCCACCCGTTCATGCCCAACGGCTTTCCGCGCAACGGACCTCCGGGTCACGAGGTCGGGGTGATGGCGGCCGCAGCGATCATCTTCTTCGCCTTCTACGGATTCGATGCGATCGCCACCGCCGCGGAGGAAGCCAAGAACCCGAGCCGCGATCTTGCCATCGGAATCGTCGGATCGATGTTGGTATGCGTGCTCATCTACATGGCGGTCGCTGCCGCTGCGATCGGTGCTGTCGTTTACACCGGCTTCGCGGACAGCGCCGAGCCGCTCGCTCTGATCCTGAGAGAGATCGGCCAGGACTGGGCGGCGCGGATCCTCGGGGCGTCCGCCGTGATCGCGCTGCCGACGGTGATCCTCGCCTTCTTCTACGGGCAGAGCCGCATCTTCTTCACCGTCGCGCGCGACGGCCTGCTGCCCCCCAGCCTTGCCCGTGTGTCCAGCCGCGGATCGCCGGTGCGGATCACCATCTTCACCGCGATCGTCTGCTCAGTATTCGCGGGGCTGATCCCGCTGACCGCTATCGCCGCGCTCGCGAACGCCGGCACGCTTGCTGCGTTCGTCGCCGTTTGCGCCGCAATGCTCGTCCTGCGGCGCCGCGAGCCCAACGCCGAGCGCCGCTTCCGCGCTCCGTTGGCGCCGCTGGTCGGCACGGTCGGCATTCTGGGCTGCCTTTACCTGTTCATCAGCCTGCCGAACCGAACGCAGATCTTCTTCCTCGCCGCACAAGCGATCGGTCTCGTCCTATACTTCGTCTACGGCAGCAGGGCCGCGGAACGGGCGCGGAGCGCTAGCGCTTCAGGAAGCCCTCAAGCTCCTGCTTGAGCTCAGGCACCGATAGCCGCTGCCACCGCGGGTCCCAGGGTGAATCGAGTGCGTCGACCCTATTGAGGTAGGCCGGGCGAACCCATTCGCTCGGCGCCACCGCGGGCGACGAGCGGCCCAGCAGGGCCATGTCGAATTCGGAGTGGAACCGCAGGCCGACCTGATCGCCGACCGCCCAGGTGACAGTGCCTGACACCGAAACCGCGGGGCCAAGCTCCAGCAGGGGTTCGGCGCCGACCCTTACCGGCTCGCGGCACTCGAGCATCGCGCCCGTCGCGGAGATGTTGCGGACGCGAACGGTCGACGTCTGGTAATCGTGATAGAGCGTGCCGGACCAGATCAGAGGATGTCGCGGCGCGCGCCGCTGCTCATCGCCGGGCTCCTGCCTTGCGGCCCCGGCGGGTTGGTCGGTCGCTGCGACGAAATCCATATCGGGAAAGGAGCGGCTGATCGCGTCGCGGAGCACGGCGGCGCGCTGGTCGTCCGAACAGTCGAGCTGAGTCTCGTGGGCGAATTCCAGGCCGATGCGGTCGCCGCGAATCCAGCGGACGGCACATTCGATGGTGCCGTGCTCGCCGAGGTGGAGGTCGACGCGGTCCCACAACTTGGCGGCGATTTGACCGCTGATCATCGCTCCGCCACCGGAGAGGTTCACGAGCGTGACCTGGTGGCGGGTGCCCTCGTGGCTGAGTTCCACCGTCTCTGCGGTAAGTCGGTGACGATCGGTGCCGCGGCTATTGGCGCGCCGGCTTTCTTCCCGCGGCACGGCGACGCTTTGCAAGTCGTCGCTCTTCGTGCCCTTTGGCATCTTGGCCTTCAGGATCGGCTGCTCCGCGCGGCTCTGCCCGCCAAAGATCTTCGCTCTGATATTCATCCGCTCGTTCCGTAGACCTTGCCCCGGTACAGCTTAGGCGCCGGGTGGTTACGGAATCGTGCATTGGTTCGGATGAGGATGCCGGTGATGCCGATGGAGGGATGGGAAGGTGGGAGGGTCCCTCCACCGGCGTCCCGAAAGGATCCAAGTTACCGCAAAATTAAGAAGAATAATACATGTCGAATTCGACCGGGCTCGGTGTCGTTTCCCAGCGCATCACTTCGTCCCACTTCAGCTCGATATAGCTGTCGATCTGGTCGTCGCTGAAGACGTCTCCGCGGGTCAGGAAGGCGCGGTCGGCGGCAAGGCTGACGAGCGCTTCGCGAAGCGAGCCGCACACGGTGGGCACGTTCACCAGCTCCTGCGGCGGCAGGTCGTAGAGGTTCTTGTCCATCGGATCGCCGGGGTGGATGCGGTTCTGGATGCCGTCGAGCCCCGCCATCATGATCGCCGCATAAGCGAGATATGGGTTGGCCATCGCATCGGGGAAGCGGAACTCGACCCGCTTCGACTTCTCGCCCGTGCCGTAGGGGATGCGGCAGGACGCCGACCGGTTGCGGCTTGAATAGGCGAGCAGGACCGGCGCCTCGAAGCCCGGCACCAGCCGCTTGTAGCTGTTGGTCGTCGGATTCGTGAAGGCGTTCAGCGCGCGGGCGTGCTTGATGACGCCGCCGATGAAATTGAGCGCCATCTCGCTAAGGCCGGCATAGCCGTTCCCGGCGAACAGCGGCTTGCCGTCCTTCCAGATCGAAAAGTGGGTGTGCATGCCGCTGCCATTATCCTTAGCGATCGGCTTGGGCATGAAGGTCGCCGTCTTGCCGTAGGCATGGGCCACCATGTGCACGACATATTTGTAGATCTGCATGCGGTCGGCGGTCTCGACGAGGCCACCGTAGGTAAGGCCGAGCTCATGCTGCGACGCGGCGACTTCATGGTGATGCTTGTCGCACGGCAGGCCCATGTCGAGCATGGTCGAGACCATCTCGGCGCGGATGTCCTGGGCGCTGTCGACCGGCGCGACCGGGAAGTAGCCGCCCTTCGCGCGCGGCCGGTGCGCCTGGTTGCCGCCTTCATATTCGCGGCCGGTGTTGGTCGGCAGCTCGATATCGTCGATCCGGTAATAGCTGACGTTGTAGCCGTCCTCGAAGCGCACGTCGTCGAACATGAAGAATTCGGCTTCAGGCCCGACGAACACGGTGTCGCC
This sequence comes from Sphingomicrobium sp., assembly GCA_036563485.1. Taxonomy (NCBI): domain Bacteria; kingdom Pseudomonadati; phylum Pseudomonadota; class Alphaproteobacteria; order Sphingomonadales; family Sphingomicrobiaceae; genus Sphingomicrobium; species Sphingomicrobium sp. Next base: position 1,918,348 of record DATCMI010000001.1, read on the forward strand.
GATGCCGGTCTGCTTCAGATAGGCTTCGGCGCGCGTGGCCGTCGAACGCGGGTCCCGGCCGTAAAGCTCGCCGGTCGAAGGCTCCACGACGTTGCAGAACAACACCATCATCGGCGTCGCGCTGAACGGGTCGACATAGGCCGCGTCGAGATCCGGCTTCAGGATCATGTCGCTCTCGTTGATCGCCTTCCAGCCGGCGATGGACGAGCCGTCGAACATGAAACCGTCGGTCAGCTGGTCCTCATCGATGACGCCGGAGGCCATGGTCAGGTGCTGCCACTTCCCCTTGGGATCGGTGAACCGGAGGTCGACCCACTCGATTTCCTCGTCCTTGATGCGCGAAAGGATCGTGCCTGCGTCGTTGGCCATGATGTTTCCCGATGCTCCTGCCTGCCGTTGCGCCCGATCGCATGCCGCCGTCACCCGGCGGGCGGCCGGGTTCGAGCGAGGTGATTCGAGCTTGTGAGTCCAGATTCCCCAGCAGCGCGCCGGAGTCAGGGGTGCGGCGAATATTTCACGGGCGACGTCGCAATCACTTCGCCGATTGCCTCCTTCTCGCGGCCATGCGAGTTGGCGCCGCCATGATGACCATAGCGATCACCGTTTCGGTGGTGACAGCAATCCTGTTGATTCACTGGGCCTATGTGGACTTCCGCTTCCGCTATCGCGAAGGAATCATGTGGTTCTGGATGTTGAACCCGGCGCCGCCCCTGATGTGGATTGGCCGTGCGCTGCTGGTCGCTGCGCTGATCTTCGCTTTGTGCATGTATTGGATTGGGGCGAGCAAGCTGTTCATCATCATCCTTGGCGCATTGTTGCTTCTTCATCTCATCAGCCTGATCTTGCTTGAGGTTCTTGAACCGCGGTGAGCCGGTCGGCGAAGCGCCACCAGAGCCGTTCTTCAGCCCCTTCACAGACCGAAAAGGCCTCGCTATCAGACCCGCCAATCGCACCGCTTCAGCAAGCGGTGAGAGCGCGCTCACCTGCCTCCCGGCATGTGCAGTACCATCGCGTCAAAAAGGGGAATGATGGCCACCAGGGCAGGGTCCGCTGAGGTTCCGGAAACCGCAGGCGAGATGAATGAGGAAAACGGGGTTCGCCGGCGCGACTTTCTCAATGTCGCCGCTGTGAGCTTCGCTGGCGTGGGCGGCGTCGTCGCCCTTGCGCCGTTGCTTATCCAGATGGCGCCGTCGGCGGACGTCCTGGCGCTGTCGACGACTGAAGTCGACATCGCCAAGGTCCAGCCGGGGCAAGGCATCAAGGTTAGCTGGCGCAAGCAGCCGGTGTTCATCCGCAACCTGACGCCCAAGGAGATCGCCGAGGCGAATGCCGTGCCGATGTCGCACCTTCGCGATCCGCAGACGCTCGCACAGCGCACCAAGCCCGGCAAGGCAAACTGGCTGATCACGCTCGGCGTCTGCACGCACCTCGGCTGCGTGCCGCTCGGCATCGGCGAGGGTGAGAACCGCGGACCGTTCGGCGGCTATTTCTGCCCGTGCCACGGGTCAGCCTACGACACTGCAGCGCGCATCCGGTCCGGCCCCGCGCCGATCAACCTGGTGGTGCCGGAATATTCGTTCACGGGGCCGACGACCGTCGTCATCGGCGCGGAGGGGTAAAGCGAAGCCATGAGTTTTTCCTGGGCGAAGGCCTACGAACCCAAGCACCCGCTCATGCGCTGGTTCGACGACCGGCTGCCGCTTCCGCGCCTGGTCTACGGGGCGATCGGCGGCGGCTATCCGGTGCCGCGCAACCTCAACTACTTCTGGAATTTCGGCGTCCTCGCCGGGATCTTCCTGATGATCCAGATCATCACCGGGATCGTCCTGGCGATGCATTATACGGCGTCGGTCGAAGGCGCGTTCAATTCGGTCGAGCACATCATGCGCGACGTGAACGCGGGTTGGCTGCTCCGCTATGTTCACATGAACGGGGCGAGCTTCTTCTTCATCGTCACCTACGTCCACATCTTCCGCGGCCTCTACTACGGTTCGTACAAAGCGCCGCGTGAGCTGGTTTGGATGCTCGGCCTCGTCATCTACCTGCTGATGATGGCGACCGCCTTCATGGGCTACGTGCTTCCCTGGGGCCAGATGAGCTACTGGGGCGCGCAGGTCATCACCGGCTTCTTCTCGGCCTTCCCGATCGTCGGCGAGCCGCTGCGGGTCTTCCTGCTCGGCGGCTATGCGCCGGACCAGGCTGCGCTCAGCCGGTTCTTCGCGCTTCACTATCTGCTTCCGTTCGTGATCGCCGCCGTGGTGATCCTGCACATCTGGGCGCTTCACATCCCCGGTTCGAGCAACCCGACCGGCGTCGATGTGAAGGACGAGCGCGACACTTTGCCGTTCCATCCTTACTATACGGCGAAGGACGGCTGGTTCGCCGGCGCGGTGCTGCTGGTATTCGCGTTGGTCACCTTCTTCACGCCGAACCTTCTCGGCCACCCCGACAATTACATTCCGGCAAACCCGCTGGCGACACCGGCGCACATCGTGCCGGAATGGTATTTCTGGCCGTTCTACGCGATCCTTCGCGCCTTCACGGTGGACTTCATCCTGCCCGCGAAGCTGTGGGGCGTGCTCGCCATGTTCTCGGCGATCCTGCTGCTCTTCTTCCTGCCGTGGCTGGACAAGTCGCCGGTGCGCTCGGGTTCCTACAGGCCGGTGTTCAAGCGCTTCTTCTGGATCCTCGTCGCCGACATCCTCCTTCTTGGCGTCTGCGGCGTGATGCCGGTCGAGCAGCCGTGGATCGCGCTCAGCCAAATCGCGACCATGTATTATTTCCTTCACTTCCTGGTGATCCTGCCGCTGGTGTCGGCCTTTGAAACGCCGCTTCCGCTGCCGAGCTCGATCAGTGAATCGGTGCTCCACGGCGAAGAGGCCGAAGCGGCGCCCGCCGGATCGAAGAAGCGCCCCGCGGCCGGCGCAACGACTGCAGCCGAGTAAGAGAGGGCGACTAGAACATGCGTTTCATCCTCGGCTTCATCGGCGTCGTCTTCGCCGGGATCCTCGCCATCTCGCTGATCAGCAGCGGGCTCGATTACTTCAACAATCCGCCCGAAGAGACGGCTCAGCACAAGCTGCACAAGCATCCGAAGGACCTGCACCTCGCCAGCGACGGCGCGTTCGGCAAGTTCGACAATGCCCAGCTGCAGCGCGGCTTCCAGGTGTACACGGAGGTCTGCGCGGCCTGCCACGCGCTCGAGCGCGTTTCCTTCCGGGACCTCCATGCGCTTGGCTATAGCGAGGCGGAGATCAAGAAGATCGCGTCCGACTGGAAGACGCAGGTGCCGTCGATCAATCCTGACACGGGTGAAGTTGCGGGCCGCAAGGCGCTGCCGTCCGACCGCTTCCCGTCGCCGTTCGCCAACGAAACTGCGGCGCGTGCGGCGAACAACAACGCCTATCCGCCGGACCTGTCGCTGATCACCAAATCGCGTGAGGGTGGGGCTGCCTACATCTATTCGCTGCTGACCGGATATCAGAACCAGTCGCCGGCGCTGGTGAAGGAATTCCCGGACGCGAAGACGCCTGCGGGGCTGCACTACAACCCCTATTTCGCCAACCTCAACATCGCCATGCCGCCGCCGCTCACCAGCAACGGGCAGGTCACTTATGCCGACGGTACGCCGGCCACGGTCGACCAGATGGCGAAGGACGTCTCGGCGTTCCTCGTTTGGGCCGGTGAGCCGAAGCTGGACTCGCGCCGCGCCTCGGGACTTGCCGTTACGATCTTCCTGCTGATCGCGTCGATCCTCGGCTATCTGGCTTATCGCCAGACCTGGCATCAGGTGAAGCGGGGCGTCCGGGTCACTGGGGCACTCGATCCGGAGAACCAGGCGAAGAGCCGCCACGCGAAAGCCGATGCTGGCATCGCGGGCTGAGCCGCCCGTCGAAATTGATTAGCTTGCCGCCGGCGTGCCCAATAGCACGTCGGCGGTTTTCTTATGGCATTGCCGTTTTGTGGGGGAGACGCATCGTGCGCACATTCAATTCGCTGTTACTGACATCCGCTGCCTTGTTCCTGGCGGCGCCCGCCGCTGCCGCGCCGAACGACATGGCACGGGTCATCGACGAAGGCATGAACCGCAGCCAGGTGATGCTGACCGCCCATGAGTTGATGGACGGCATCGGCCCGCGCCTGACCAAGTCCACCAACATGACGCGCGCGGAAAATTGGGCGATCGCCAAGTTCCAGCGCTACGGGCTCACCAACGTCCATCGCGAGCCGTTCGACTTCGGCCGCGGCTGGGACCTCATCGGCTCCAGCGTGCGGATGGTCTCGCCGCGCGCCATCGAGCTGACCGCCATTCCCGTCGCCTGGACCCCGCCGACCAACGGCGCAGTCACCGCGCCGATCGTGGTCGCGCCGATGAACAAAAGGGAGCAGTTCGCGGCATATCGCGGGAAGCTCGCGGGCAAGATCGTCCTGACCAGCCTGCCGGGCGAGGGCAGCGAGCCCAAGGAAGCGCCGTTCAAGCGCTTGTCCGGCGAGGAAATCGGCAAGCTCGACCAATATGAGCAGCCGAAGTACGACCCCGACAGCGCCGCGAACATCCGCAAGCAGGTGCAGTTCGCCCGCGATCTCGACGCCTTTCTTGCAAGCGAGGGCGCGGTTGCGCGGGCGAAGATCGCCTATCGCGACGGCAAGCTGGTGTCGGGCGAAGGCTACAACCACCAGGTCGGGGCAACGGACAAGGTGCCGACGGTTGAGATCGCGGCCGAGGATTATCGCCGATTGGCTCGGCTCGCCAGGACCGGCCAGGCGCCGGTCCTAGAGATCCGCATCGACGCTCGGTTCCTGGACGGCGACACGATGGCCAACAACATCATCGCCGACATTCCAGGGGCCGATCCCAAGGCCGGTTACGTCATGGCTGGTGCTCACTTCGACAGTTGGATCGCGGGTGACGGCGCGGCCGACAATGGCGCCGGCAGCGTCGTCGTCATGGAAGCGGCGCGCATCCTTCGGCAACTTGGTGTCCGGCCGAAGCGGACGATCCGCTTCGCCCTCTGGTCTGGAGAGGAACAGGGCCTGTTCGGCTCGATCAACTATGTCCAGAATCACATCGCCAGACGCCCCGTTACGATGGGACAGGTCGGCTTCGTCAATTACATCGCCGGCAAGGATGCCTATCCGATGACGCCGCTGCCGGGCTATTCGGATCTGAAGGCCTATTTCAACATGGACAATGGCTCGGGCAAGCTGCGCGGCGTCTATGCGGAAGGCAATGCCGCCGCGGTTCCCCTGCTCCGTGAATGGCTGTCGCCGTTCAACAGCATGGGCGCGAGCGCGGTCGTGGCCGGGCCAACCCGCGGCACCGACCATGAGTTCTTCACTTATGCCGGGCTGCCGGGCTTCCAGTTCATCCAGGATCCGCTGGATTACGAAAGCCGCGTCCATCACTCGAGCATCGACACCGTCGACCATCTGAAGGCCGCGGACCTGCGCCAGGCTTCGGTGGTGCTTGCCGGGATGCTGCTCCAGGCGGCGAACAGCGACAGGGAGCTGCCGCGCATGCCGCTGCCGGGTCAACCCGTGCCGACGGATCCGTTCAAGTACGAATATCCCGATCCCAAGTAAGGGAGGGGAGGGCGCTAGGCCTCCCGCGCTGCCGCGGCTAAGTTGTTGAGGAACGGAGGTTCCTCAGGATCGTTGCACGCCTGTCTCCTCTTGGACTTGGCAGGTGTAACATGCGTATCCCGTATATTTCCGCTCTTGCTGCCGGAGCGCTCGCGCTCGGCGGTTGCGCTTACGGCGGCCTCGGTGTCGGCGTCGGTGACCCTTATTACGGCTATGGCTACAACTCGAACTACGGCTACGGCAGCGCGGCCTACGGCTATTACGACCGCTACGCCTATCGCAGCCCGTACGGCTATGGCTACTCGCCTTATGGGTACTCGCCCTACGGCTACAACGGTGGCGGTTCCAGCATCAGCATCGGCATCGGCACTGGCGGCGGCTATTATGGCGGCTACTCGCCATTCGGCTGGTATAATAATTACTATTATCCGGGCAGCGGCTACTATGTGTACGACCGCTATCGCCGGGCGTACCCGATGACGACCCAGCAGCGTCAATATTGGTCGCAGCGCTCGCCTGCAGTCACCACCCGAAGCACGACGACGAGCAGCACGCGCGTTCGCCCCAACTGGAGCGGATTCGACCGCCAGACGGCGAGCCGCGAACAGCGGCAGGCCGTCCGCCAACAAAGGCAAGCAGTCCGCGAGCAGCGCCGGGCTACGCGGGAGCAGCGGCGCACCTCGACGCGCGACGAGTAAAGGTCCGCTGGCGACAGAAGGGCGGCCTTCCGGCCGCCCTTTTTCATGCGGCTGCCGGCCGCCGAGCGATCAGTACGATCGACGTGTAGGTCATCACCTCGACACCGTCCTGGTTGGTGACGACGGTCTTGGACCGGAAGGAGCCCATTTCCGGGCGGCTCGTGGACGGACGCTTGTCGACGATCGTGCTATGTACGTGCAGCTTATCGCCGGGGAACACCGGCTTTTTCCAGCGCAGCTCGTCGATGCCCGGAGAGCCGAGCCCTGCCTGCTTGCTGTCGATCACATGGCGAGCGATGACAGCCATCGTCATCGCGGTCGTATGCCAGCCGCTGGCGGCAAGCCGGCCGAAGTGGGTTTTTGCGGCCGCCTCGTCGGATAAGTGGAACGGTTGAGGATCGTACTTTCGGGCGAAGTCGATCACTTCCTCGCGCGTGACGTCGTAGGAGCCGAAATAAGTTTCGGCTCCCACGTCGAGGTCTTCGAAATAGATCATCGCCAGTCCTTCGCCGCAAAGCTGCGGTGAAGCAATCGGAACGCCGCTCCTAGAAGCGGCGGCCGACCTTGAGCCCGATCATCCGCGGGCGCGTGTAGCTGGTGTAAATGCGTCCGCCGAGCGGGGTCAGGTTATCCGGATCGCCGCACGTCGTCTCCAGGCACTGGATCGCCTTCGAAACCTGGCCGCGGGTATCGAACAGGTTCTTGACGTAGACGTCGGCAGTCCAAGCTCCGCGGTCAATGCCGGCAGACAGGTCCACTTGGGTGTAGCTCGGCATGTTCCCGAAGACGCTGTTCTCGAACAGGCGAAGGTCACGGGTGCGCTTGCCTTCATAAGTGATGAGGCCCTGCACGTTCGCCTTCATCTGGGGCGCGACCTGCCATTCGTACCGCAATTGCGAGCTGCCCTTGAACTTGGCGGTCAGCGGCAGACGCGTTCCCGATGGTGCCAGCAAGGCATTTTCTTCCGGGACGCCATCCCCGTCGAGATCAACGTCGAGGGCGCAATTGAAATCCGCATTGGCGATCAGGCAGAAGTCGCGGGTGATCTTCGCATCGTTGTACGAAACGCCGGTGCTCCAGGTGAGGCCGGGGGCAGGGCGCAGCAGAAGATCGGCTTCGACGCCCCAGATGCGCGCTGACCCAGCATTGCGCACTTCGGTCAGGCCGTTCTGCCCGAGGAAGGACAGCTGCACATCGTCCCAGTCCTCACGGTAGCCGGCGACATTGAAGTGCGCGCCGCCACCAAGCTTGTACTTCGCGCCGATCTCATAATTGGTGAGGAAATCGGGCTTGTACGGGGGTAGCGACCCGCGCCGGTTGATGCCGCCCGGCCGGAAGCCGCGCGACCAGGTCGCGTAGGTGAGAAGCCGGTCGTTCGGCTTCCACGTGACGTTCAGGCGATGCACGAACCCGCTGTCCTTCGTCCCCTTGTCCACGTTCGTGCATGGGGTGCCGGACAATTCGGCGGGGCCGAAGCAGGTGGCAATGCCGGTGCTCAGCCAATTTTCGCTGGCGCCGAAGAAGCCGAACAGCGTATTGTTGTACTTGTAATAGCGGGCGCCGCCGGTGACGGTCAGCGTCGGCATGACGTCATAAGAAAGCTCGCCGAACGCCGCATAGTCGCGGTCGATACGGTTCTGGCGGGTCAGCCAGATGTTGCTTTCCGTGCCGGGGACGGTGATCTCGTCCGCGATATTGTCGATGACGTAATTCTCTTCGATCTTGTCGACCTGCCGCTGGTAGAAGAGGCCCGCAACCAGCCGCAGCCGCTGGTCCGCCGGGGAAACGAAGCGCAGCTCCTGGCTCAGCTTGCTGTAGCGGTGGTTGGAGACGACCGCCTGGTTTGGGTCAATCGTGTTCCCCGCGTTGTCGAACAGCGTGGACCCATAGAGCGCGTCGTAGAAGTAGCTGTAATCGCTATAGTCCGCCTCGATATCGACCCGGCGCTTCATGTAGGCGCCCGCATAGGTCATATCGAAAATGCCGACCTTGCCTTCAATCGTCAGCGCCGCCTGAACCCACTTGTCCCGCGTGGACTCCGGGTTGAACTGCATCGTCTGATATTTGCCCTGGATATTCTCCTCGGCGAAGTTGCCATTGGATTTCTGCCGCTGACCCATGATCGACGGGGTCACGGTCCATTGATCGTCAAGGTCGATCTTCAGCGCTGCACGCGCGCCGGTCGTAGAGCTGTGGTTGTAATCGTCCTCCGCCAGGTCGGCATTGTTGATCGTGATGCCGGCAGTCGGGAAGACCATCTCGCCCAGCACATTGTCGATCCAGCCGGAATCACGGCGATGCCAGCCGACGACGCGCAATGCCATGTTGCTGGTCAGCGGCGTGTTGATGAAGCCTTCGCCGAGATAGCCGAAGCCGCCGTGCGCGACATGGTTCACCTCGAGATTGGCCTGCCCATAGGTGCCGGAAAGATCGGGCTTGTTGGTGATCAGCCTGATCGTGCCGGCCTGACTGGAGGCGCCGTAGAGCGTGCCCTGCGGTCCGGCCAGCGCCTCGATCCGCGCCATGTCGAACACATGGACGTTGAGGGCGCCGCTGATCGTCGTAATCGGCTGTTCGTCCAGATAGGTGCCGACGCTCGGCAGCGAGGTGCTGTGGTTCGCATTCTCGCCCGACGCGACGCCGCGGAAGTATACGGTGTTGGTGCTCGGGCCGGCATTGCCGCCGCCGCCGCCGCCACCTTTGACGGAGAGTGACGGGACCAGCCGCGCATAATCTTCGAACTGATTGACGTGCAGGTCCTCGAGCGTCTTCGTCGTAATTGCGGTGATCGCCGCCGGGACGTTTTGAAGGTTCTCTGCGCGCTTCGTGGCCGTGACGACGATTTCCTGCTGGTCGACCGGGACCGCGCTCGATCGATTGGCAGGATCGGCCGGGGTGGGCGAGGTCGGCTGCGATGCGGAAGCGTCCTGCGCGAGTGCCGCGGTCGGCGCGGCGAGCATCGAACTGGCAAGGAGCGTCGCCACGAAAGCCGCTCGTGACGTGATGTGAGAAGTCGCGCGCATAGATCCCCCTGAATGCGAGTGTCACGAACCTGACACAGACGCTCGCGGCGTCAATGCTGATGTCGATGGCGTAACGAACTTTACGGGACTAGCGACGCCAATCTGCAACAGTGTCGCCGAGGGCGTCGGCGAGCGGCCCGAGCCAGGGCTCGTAATGCCGCCACTGCTCGGTTCCGGAAGCGTTGATCGGCTGGCGGACCTGCTCGGCGCTTGGGGTGCGGATCGGACGGCGGGTTTCGTGATGCGCAAGGCACGCATCGTCCCACTCCAGGCCCAGCGAAGCGACCAGCCGGCGGATTTCGCCCTCGGGATCAGCGACCAGATCCTCGTTGACAATGCGCGTCACCCATCCGGGCAGAACCTCGTCGATGTGGCGCATCATCCTGACATATTGCCGGTAGTAGTTTCCGATGTCGGAGAGGTCGTAAGTGAACGGCTGGCCTCGCGCGAAATGCTGTTTGAAATTCGAAAAGCCGCAGGCCAGCGGGTGGCGCCGCGCATCGACGATCTTCGCGTTCGGCAGGATAAGTTTGATAAGTCCGAGAAAAGCCCAATTGTTCGGCAGCTTGTCGATAAAGAACGGCCGGTCGGTGACGCGCTGCGGCGCGATGCGCTGCAGATATTCCTCGCCGAGTGCCCGGCATTGGTCCGCGGTCAGGCTCTCAAGGAAAGCCGGATAACGGCGCGTGCCCTTCTCGCCCTCCGCGCCGGCAAGGCGGCGCGAAATCATCGGAATATCCGGATGTTCGGTCGTGCCCTCGACCTTGGGGTGGGAAGAAAGGATCTGCTCCACCAGGGTCGATCCTGCGCGCGGCAGGCCGACGATGAAGATGGGGTCGGGCGAGGGGCAGCCGAAACCCTTTCGCTCCGCAAAGAATTCAGGTGTCAGCACGGAGATCGACCGATCGACCTGCCGCTCGATCTCACCCGGATCGTAATCGAGTGCAGTGCGCCGCTCGCGGTTCGCCGTTTCATAATGCGCGAAGCTTTTCGCCCACTGCGCGCGGTCCTCCATCGCTTTGCCTAGCGCGAAGTTCAGGTGAACCTCGTTCTCCGGGGTCAAACCTTCATGCGCGAGTGCTTGCCTCATCGCGTCGACTTCGCGGTCCGAAAAGCGGAAGGTCTTGAGGTTCGCGAGGCTCCACCAGATTTCACCGAACTCGGGACGCAACTCGGCGCCCTTGCGATAAGCGGCGATCGCTTCGTCGACGCGCCCCAAAGTGCGCAGATTGTGACCGACGCTCATCCAGATGCGCGGGTCACCGGGGTGCCGTTCGAGCACCTGCCGGTAGAGCGCAATGGCTTCCTCGTGACCGCCGAGCCGCCCGACGGCGGCTGCGCGCAAGCTGGAGTGCGCCAGATCCGATTCGCCTTGGGCGGTGATGCGGTCGAGTTCCTCGAGCGCTTCAGCGGGGCGCTGCTGCTTGTAAAGGACGGTCGCAAGGTTCGCGCGGGCGGCGGTGAAGGCAGGCGCAAGCTCGAGAGCTCGGCGCAGCAGGTTTTCGGCATCGCCAAGCCGCCCAATCCGCGCCGCTAGCTCGGCCATCATGCGGATCGCGGCAACGTCAGTCGGACGCCGCTTGAGCACGGGCCGCAAGATGCTCTCCGCGAGCGGCAGGTCGTTGTCGACGAGTGCGGACGCTGCCGAGATCAGCTCTGGGTCTCGAACGGACGCGCTGATCGCCGAAAGCTCCGCCTCGGTTGCGCCGTCATCATCGCCCAAGAGGCGAAGCGCGGTGCCGAGCAGCCGGTAAGCTTCAGCGCATTCGGGCGCTCCGGCGAGGACCTCACGCGCCTTCTCCGCCGCCCGCTCCGGCCGGTCCGGGAGCAATTGCCGGCAGTCCGCGAGGGCAGAAGCGAGGTTCAGTGCAGGCGCGGCGCTCGAAGCTGCGTTCATGCGCTGGAGCCTAGCCGCTGCTGGTCAGCCGGCAAGTGGCAACGCTGCGCGGGCTCGTAAGTTTGATCGGCCAATGACTAGCGAACGCAACCTGAGCTGGACCCACGTAGGCGCGATCGTCGTCCTCGCGGCGCTATGGCTCAGCATGCTGCTCCTCGGCACGGGCTCGGTCGACCAGACGATCTACCGCGCAATGTATGTCGGCGGCGATCCGGTGCTGGTCGGCATCGCCAGGTTCTTCACCGAACTCGGCGAGCCGACGTTCCTGATCGCCGCCGGCGTCGCGTGCTGGCTCTGGCTCTGGTATGCCGGACGCGCGCGGCTCGGCCTCGTGCTGCTCGCAATCGCGCTGCTCGGGCGCGGGCTCAGCCAGATACAGAAATATTGGTTCGGGCGACCGCGTCCCGACCTCAACGAACATCTGGTCCTGGTGAAGACGCAGTCTTTCCCGAGCGGCCACGCGAACAGTTCGATGATCTTCTTCCTGACCCTGGCGCTGGCGCTTGCGGGCGGCACGAAATGGGCGAGGCCGGCGGCAGTCGCAGCAATCCTCACTTCGCTGTGCGTCGGGACCAGTCGAGTGATGCTCGGCGTCCATTGGCCGAGCGATGTGATCGGCGGCTGGTCCTTCGGCTTGCTCTGGGTCCTGCTGACCCTTCGCCCCGCCGAGCGCCTGTTTGCCGGGCCGCGGGTTAGCGCCCCTAAACGTTGAAGCGGAACAGCAGGACGTCGCCGTCCTGCACCACATATTCCTTGCCTTCCGCGCGCATCTTGCCGGCGTCCTTGGCGCCTGCTTCGCCACCGCAGGCAACGAAATCTTGGAACCCGATCGTCTCGGCGCGGATGAAGCCGCGCTCGAAGTCGCTGTGGATCTCGCCCGCCGCTTCAGGTGCCTTGGCGCCCTTGCGAACGGTCCAGGCCCGCGCTTCCTTGGGTCCGGCCGTGAAGAAGGTGATCAAGCCGAGCAGCTCGTAACCGGCGCGGATGATGCGCGAGAGACCGGTTTCCTCAAGCCCGAGGTCGGCGAGGAAGGCATCCCGCTCGTCCGCCGGCAAGGTCGCGATCTCCGCCTCGATCGCCGCTGAGACGACCACCGAGACGGCGTCTTCCGCAGCCGCTTTCGTTGCGACCTTCTCCGACAGCGCATTGCCAGTCGCTGCGTCACCCTCGTCGACGTTGCACACGTAAAGCACCGGCTTGGCGGTCAGGAGCTGCGCGCGCTTTAGCGCCTTTTCCTCTTCGACGTCCTTTGGCTGGGTTAGCCGCGCTGGCTTTGACGCCCGCAGCAACTCGAGCGCCTGGCCGAGCACCGACGCTTCGATCTTCGCTTCCTTGTCGCCCTGCTGAGCCTTCTTCGCGAGGTTCGGCACGCGCCGCTCAAGGCTTTCCAGGTCAGCGAGCATCAGCTCTGTTTCGACAGTCTCCGCGTCGGCGATGGGGTCGACCCGGCCCTCCACATGGGTGACATCGCCTTCTTCGAAGCAGCGCAGGACATGGACGATCGCGTCCACCTCGCGGATATTGGCGAGGAACTGGTTGCCCAAGCCTTCGCCCTGGCTGGCGCCCCGAACCAGGCCGGCAATGTCGACGAACTCGATCTGCGTTTCGATTTCCTGCGCCGACTTGGCGATCTCGGCGATCTTGTCGAGCCGGGGGTCAGGCACGGCAACGCGGCCGACGTTCGGCTCGATCGTGCAGAACGGATAGTTGGCGGCCTGCGCCGCGGCCGTTTCGGTCAAGGCGTTGAAAAGCGTAGATTTGCCGACGTTCGGCAGGCCGACGATGCCGCAGCGGAAGCCCATTGATTGTCCTTGAATTTAGGGGTTGGCCGCCCCTTAGGCGAAGTTGAACGAAATGCTCAACCGTTCGCCCTTGGCGGTGCCGGGGAGAACCTCGTGACGAAGCCAGCTTTCCCACAGCAGCAGCAGCCCGGCCCGAGGCTCGACGATGACGAAGGTGTCGGCGCGTTGCGGCGCCGCCATCATCAGCGGCAGCCGGGGATCTTCGAAGCGGATGGCTCCAGACCCCCGCGGCACTTCGACATAAAGCGTGCCTGATAGGATGCTGTGCGGGTGGATATGAGCGCTATGGTGCCCGCCGCCCTTCAAGAGGTTGACCCACAGGCTGTCCAGCTTCGGCTTCACCTCCCATGCAAGCTCAGCCGCGAACAAGCGGGCGTGGCGAGTGAGGAGCTTCGCCAGCTCGGCGAACGCGGGGTCGCGGCGGGGGAGGTCGTCGAGCGAAGAGTAACTGGTGTAGCCGCGGTAAGCGTGATCCTTGGACCAGCGGCGGCCCGCTTGATCGTCCTCGGCAAGGCTGCGGATCGAATGCGCAAGCTCATCGAGGAGCGGGCCAAGTTCGAGATCCGCCTCGTACAGCTGCGTCGGAAACACCGAGCGGACGGCCATCAGCTTTGCATCCGAAGCGCGACTTCGCTCATGAACCGCGCGTCGTCGCCGTCGGCCAGCCACTCTGCTTCGGCGGCGATCGCGGCGAGCATGTCCGACAGCGGCTCCATTTCGGACTTGGCATAATTGCCGAGCACGTGCGGCGTCACGAGGTGCTTCAATCCAGGACCGGGATGGCCGATGCCGATCCGCACCCTGCGGAAATCCGGTCCAAACGCCGCATTGATCGATCGCAGACCGTTGTGACCGGCGAGCCCGCCGCCGACCCTTACCTTGACCTTGAAAGGCGCGAGGTCGAGTTCGTCGTGAAAGACGGTCAATGCACCAAGATCGAGCTTGTAGAAGCCAAGCGCCTGCTGAACCGCATCGCCGCTGTCGTTCATGAACGTCTGCGGCTTGAGCAGCATGATGCGGTTTCGTCCGATCCGTCCTTCCGCGATGACGCTTCTAAACTTCTTCTGCCACGGCCCGAAGCCGTGCACCTCGGCGATGATGTCGGCGGCCATGAAGCCGACATTGTGCCGGTGCAGCGCATATTGAGCGCCAGGATTGCCGAGACCGGCCCAGATCTGCATCGCGTTCCCCTAGCGTCTCGCCGCGGCAAAAAGAAACCGCCCGCCGGTAAGGGCGAGCGGTTCCTTTGTGTTCGCGAAGGCGGCGGTGCTTAGCGCTCGCCAGCCTCGTCCTGCGCCGCTTCGTCGGTTTCGCCCGCGTCGGCTCCGCCTTCGATCGTCGGGACCTCGCCGGCCGGCGTTGCTTCCGCGTCGTCCTCTTCGGACTTCATCGCCGACGGAGCGACCAGCGTCGCGACGGTAAAGTCGCGGTCGTCGATCGCCGGCGTCACGCCCTCCGGCAGCTTTATCTGGCTGATGTGGATCGAATCGCCGATCTCCAGACCGGTGACGTCGACGTGCAGCTCGTCCGGAATGCTCGCAGCATCGCAGATGAGCTCGATTTCGTGCTGGACGACGTTGAGGACGCCACCGCGCTTCAGGCCCGGCGAAGCTTCTTCATTTTCGAACCGGACCGGGATCGCCACCGTCACCTTGGTGTGCTCGCCGATGCGCAGGAAATCCGCGTGCACCGGGCGGCTGGTCACCGGGTGGAAGTCGATCGCCTTCGGCAGCGTACGATGCGCCTTGCCGCCGACATCAATCATCACGACCGAGTTCATGAAGTGGCCGGTCGAAAGCATTTTCGACAGCAGCTTTTCCTCGACGTGGATCGAGAGAGGTTCTTTCTTCTCGCCGTAGACGACGGCGGGTACCCGGCCTTCGCGGCGCAGTGCACGGGAGGCTCCCTTGCCAGCCCGGTCGCGCGCCTCGGCGGGCAGCGTCAGCTGTTCGCTCATTTTCGCATTCTCCGATTGCTAAAAACCCGCGCCACGCCTCCAGGGATGACCATTGGTGCGGGAAGCCGGCGCCTATAGGGTAGGGGCGCCGACATGGCAAGGAAGAGCCGGACGAGACCGCCCTCCGTTTACTTCGGGCATTCCCCGCCGAGCACCTGGGACATGAACCCCGCATCGTAACCGAGTTCCTGCCTCGAGCGTTTCGACACGAAGTAGCTGACGCTGCGCTTATCATCGACCGGGATTTCGATCACCCACGCGGGCTCAGGACCCGACGGCGTCTGCACGGCCTTTTCGCCGACCACCTTGAACGTCGAGGTTCCAAGCCCCTGGTTATACTTGAATACCGGCACGCTGAAGGTCACGCCCTTGCGCAACGGCAACGCGGCCAGCATTGGGCCGATCAGCGTTCCTTCCCAAACGCGATGGTCCAGCGGCTGAGCGATGTCGACCATCTTGCCATCCACTTCGCGCCTGCCGGTCACCTGCTTGTCGCCGTAGGTGAGTTCGATCTTCGTCTCGCCCTTGACCTTGTTCAGATAGGACACGGGGCGAAGGTCTGCGCGGCGCATGACGTAAACGTCCCTCATGTCGAAGCTGCCCCGCGCTCCCGACCCGGTCTGCCGGGTCGCCACCTCGATCAGTCCGCCCCTGGGACCCGGAAGGATGCGAATTCGCTGATGCGTGGTTCCGAACGGGACCGCACCATCCTTGCCCTCGCGTCGCATCGTGTAGCAGGCTTCGCCGGGCCGAATCGCGCGCCCATTGATCGGCGGCAGTGCGGCGACCTGTGTCGCTGCAAGAAGCGTGATAAGCATGGCCGACCTCCCTTTGCAGCGATCCGCTGCATCAATGCGTGTGGGTCGGCCGGTCTAGTCGAAGGGGCTAGGCGCGATCTTCGAACCCTTGGGCCGGCTCGACGAACGGCGAGTTCCGGCCGGCTTCAGTTCACCCGCCTCGACTCGATGCCTTTCTCGGCAAGCCGAACCAGAAGGCTGTCCGCCCCCGCGAGGTGCCCGGTGCCGACAGCAACGAAGACCACGCCCGGCGAGCGCATGCGGGCCGCGACCCAGTCCGCCCAGCGGGCGTTCCGCTCGGTGAACATCATCTTGTAGGTGCTGGGCGACCCGGCGCGCAGCTGGTCGAGCATATGGACGAACACGGCCTGGTCCCCGCGCTTCCACGCGGCCTGCATCTCGCCCATCGTTCGCGACAGCGTATCCGAGGAGCGTGCCGCAGCAGGAGGGGCGGCTCTTGCGGCTTTTGCCGGAGACGCGACGCGCATCTTGTTGAACATGTTGAGCTGGAACTCGAGTGTTTCCAGGCCCTCGACGGGCTTGCCGGCAGCTTCGGCCACGTGACGGAGCACCATGTCGGCGCCCTGGTCTATGCGCATGCCCTGGGAGCGGCCAGCATTGATCGCCATTCTGGTCGTCGCCAGCACCGATGCAGACGGTGTCACCGACGGCGCGCGCAGCGGTCGGTTGAACAGTTGCGGCGGCTCGCCCGGTTCGGGAAGCAGTGTTTCAAGCACGAGTTGATCGGACTGGTCGAACGCTGCGCGCACGCGCTCGTCGAACCACCGCGCATCGCCATCAAGCGCGTGGAATGTGCCGAACAAATAGATCGTGGTGTCGCTGTCTTCGATCTTGAACATGGCTGGCTGCGCCGCAGGCGCATCCGGCATGACCGGTGATGCGGCGGCTAGCGCGGCAGCGACGAACAGATTGACCATCCAGCACCCTCCCCGAGGCGGACGGAGCTGCGGAGATTTTCAGCGGAAGAAGGGCCGGGCGCACCTTGCCCGTGGCGGGAAAACGCCCCGCATTTCATCGACTTCCTGCATCAGACCCCCCAGCCCGATACCGAAGAGGATGGTTCACCGACTCACTAAAGAAAGTCTAGCGAAATCAGCGGCAGTTGTACTTTTTTCATGCCGCATGTGGAACGATCGGCTATTGGAGCCGACGCACGCGATAGCCGTCGCGCTTCAGCATCGACACCAGCGAATATTTCCCTGCCAGATGGCCGGCCCCGACGGCGACCATCACTGCACCCGGCTGCGCCATGCGCTTGCCGATCCAGCGGCTCCAATTCTGGTTGCGCTCGGCAATCAGGATCTTCTGGAGGTCGGGGGTCGAGGACATGTCCTGGTCGAAGGTCTTGGCCACTGCACTCACGTCGCCAGACGCCCAGGCCCTGAGCATCGCCGAGAATTGCTTGTCCATGCCCCCTTGCGCCGGCTCTAGCGCGCCTTCGAGGAGAGCGCGCTGCGCACCTTCGGGAAGGGCGTTGAAGAAGGTCAGCTGTTCGACATTGCTCTCGAGCTCGCCGACCGACTTGCCTTCCGACAGGAACTTGTTGCGCAGCACCGCTTCCACGCCATCGCCGCCTTTGAGACCCATATCCTTGAATTGGTCGCCCATCAGCAGGAAGGCGGCGGTCCAGGTCTTCATGCGGTCGAACGCCGCCGGAGGCATCTTGGTCCTGGCGATCGCCGCCTGAAGCGCGGCTCGCTTCTCCGCGGGGACGCGTTCAGCGAGGGGCGGCAAGCCCTCGGCAAAACCGAGGCTGGCGATCGCGGCCATCAGCTTGCCCGGATCCTTCTCGTCGATCACCGTCTCGACCACCAACTCCTGCGATCCGTTCAGTGCCTGGTCGAACTTGGACGTGCGCCATTGGTAATCCTTCGGCAGCAGGTGGATGGTGCCGAACAGGTAGATGGTCGTGTCATGGTCGGACACTTCCCACAGCGCGGGTTGCGCCTGAGGCGTTTTCGACGCGGCCGGCGCGCCGACGAGGAGGGTCGCGAGCCCAAGCGCGGACAGCGCCCGGTGGAGAACGGATTTCAGCATCGATTCAAAAGCCTTTCGTCCCGCCGTTCGCATTGTCTGGCTAAGGCCCGCAAGCTGAACCTCCACTTGCCCCTCTGGGAAGCATCCGCCAAAGCGCCCGCGACCGATATTCTTCACGGGGCACCTCCGCTTGAGCCTGAGTTTCCAGGACCTGATCCTTACCCTCCACCGCTATTGGGGCGAGCAGGGATGCGCGATCCTTCAGCCCTATGACATGGAGATGGGCGCGGGGACTTTCCATCCCGCGACGGTGCTTCGCGCGCTTGGCCCGAAGCCATGGAAGGCGGCCTACGTGCAGCCGTGCCGCAGGCCGACCGACGGCCGCTATGGCGAGAACCCCAACCGCCTCGGCCATTATTATCAGTATCAGGTGGTGCTGAAGCCGAGCCCGGAGAACCTTCAGCAGCTCTACCTGGGTAGCCTGACCGAGATCGGCATCGACCCGCTGGAGCACGACATCCGCTTCGTCGAGGACGACTGGGAAAGCCCGACACTTGGCGCCTGGGGCTTAGGTTGGGAGGTGTGGTGCGACGGCATGGAAGTGACTCAGTTCACTTACTTCCAGCAGGTCGGCGGGTTCGAATGCCGGCCGGTTACCGGCGAGCTGACGTACGGCCTCGAGCGGCTCGCAATGTACATCCAGGGCGTCGACAACGTTTACGACCTCAGGTTTAACAATGAGGGCGTCACCTACGGTGATGTGTTCCTCGAGAATGAGCGCGAGGCTTCCGAGTATAATTTCGAGGTCGCCGACACCGACCGGCTATTCGACGGCTTCCGCAAGGCGGTCGCCGAGTGCGAGCTTTGCATCGAGCGCCAGCTGCCGATCCCGGCCTATGAGCAGGCGATCAAGGCCAGCCACCTGTTCAACACGCTTCAGGCGCGCGGCGTCATCAGCGTTGCCGAGCGCCAGGCCTATATCGGCCGCGTCCGGGACCTCGCGAAGGCGGCATGTGGCGCGTGGGTTGAGAAGGCTGCCTGATGGCCGATTTCCTCCTCGAACTTCTGTCGGAAGAGATCCCGGCGCGCATGCAGGCGACTGCGCGCAACGAGCTTGCGCGCATGTTTGCCGAGTGCACCAGCGAGGCTGGGCTTGCGACGGGCGCGATCGACGTCTTCTCGACGCCGCGGCGGTTGGCGCTGATCGCCCGCGACGTCGCGGAGCAGACGCAAGCCAGCCGTGAGGAGATCAAGGGGCCGCGCACCTCGGCGCCGCCTCAAGCGCTCGACGGATTCCTGCGCAAGACCGGGCTGAGCCAGGACCAGCTTGAGGAGCGCGAGGGCGTCTATTTCGCCGTGGTGGAGCGGCCCGGACGCGGCGCCGCCGAGATCCTCGGCGAAGCGATTGCGCGGATCGTCGCCAACTTCCCCTGGCAGAAGTCCATGCGTTGGGGTGCCGGATCGATGCGCTGGGTCCGCCCACTGCATTCGATCGTCGCGATGATTGGCGAGGAGATCGTGCCGGTCGAGGTCGAGGGCGTCACGTCCGGCGCAACCACGGTGGGCCATCGCTTCCATCACCCCGGTCCGATCACGCTCGGCGGCGCTTCCGATTATCTGCAGAAACTGCGCGCCTGCCACGTCATCGTCGATCATGAGGAACGCGAGCGCATCATCCGCGACGGTGCCGACGCTGCGGCTACGGCGCGCGGGCTGACGTTGCTGGCGGACGAAGGGCTGGTGGTCGAGAATGCCGGCCTGACCGAATGGCCAGTGCCGCTGATTGGCGAGTTCGATCCTGAGTTCCTTGAAGTGCCCCGCGAGGTGATCGTCCTCACCATGCGCACCAACCAGAAATATTTCGCCTGCACCGCCAGCGACGGCGGCCTGGCCGCCGCTTTCGTGTGCGTCGCCAATATCGAGGCGAGCGATGGCGGGAAGGCGATCGTCGAAGGCAACAAGCGCGTGCTCGCCGCCCGGCTGTCGGACGCGCGCTTCTTCTGGGAGCAGGACCTTAAGGTCCCACTCGAGCAGCAAGCACAAAAGCTTAGCGGCATCGTCTTCCACGAAAAGCTCGGCACTGTCGCCGACAAGGTCGAGCGCATCGCAAAGCTCGCGCGATGGCTGGCGGAAAGTGGGGCCGTCCACGCCGATCCCGATGAGGTCGAGCGCGCGGCGCGGCTGGCGAAGGCCGACCTCGTCACCGGCATGGTTGGCGAATTCCCGGAGCTGCAGGGCGTCATCGGCGGCTATGTCGCCGAGACGCAGGGCGAGAGTTCGTCGGTCGCTGCCGCCGTTCGCGATCATTATAAACCGGCGGGGCAGGGCGACGACCCGCCCACGGCGCCGGCGACGATTGCCGTCGCCCTCGCGGACAAGCTCGACAGCATCGCTACCTTTTTCAGCGTCGGACTGAAGCCGACCGGCTCCAAGGATCCGTTCGCGCTGCGCCGCGCGGCGATCGGCTGTATCGAGATCATCACCAGCAACCGCCTTCGGCTGCCGCTTACCGAAGCGCTCCGCGGTGCGCTCGCGAACCGTGCAGGCCAGGGCAGCGACGCCGAGGCCGTTCACCGCTTGGACGGCACGGCGGTCGACCTTCTCGAATTCTTCGCCGACCGCCTCAAGGTGCAGCAGCGCGGCGCCGGCGTTCGTCACGACCTGATCGATGCGGTGTTCGCGCTCGGCGGTGAGGACGACCTTGTTCGCCTGCTCGCCCGCGTGCAGGCGCTTCAGGCCTTCGTCACGACGGGGGAGGGTGCGGACCTGCTGACCGCCTACAAGCGTGCCGCCAACATCCTCAAAAAGGAGGATTGGAGCGGGCCGCAGGTGATGAGTTCACGCGCCGAGCAGGGCATCCCGCAGACCGGTGAGGAAGACCCGCTGGTGCTCGTCGATGATCCGATCCTCGGCGACGCTATCGCTGAAATGGCCGCAGGGCATGCAGGCGCCGACCTGCCGCAGGAGCAGGCGCTGATCGATGCCCTCGACGCAGCCGAACCAAGGGCGATCGAGGCGATCCAGCAGGAGGACTTCACCGCCGCCATGGGCGCGCTGGCGCTGCTGCGGAAACCGATCGACGACTTTTTCGATCATGTGACCGTCAACGATCCCGACCCGGCCAAGCGCGAGCGCCGGCTTAACCTGCTCACCCGGTTCCGCGACGCCGTGAACCAGGTCGCGGATTTCTCCAAAATCGAAGGTTAGCGACTAGAGCGGGCGGTCGTCGCGGACGCCGTCGCCATCCCGGTCGCGGATCGCAGCGCCGCGCAGGCTGTCGCGATGCCGCCATTCTTTCTCCTGGTCCGTCCAGTGGCGCTCACGCTCTTCGTGCGTTTTCTCGAGCTCACGGCGGCGCGTCACTTCAGCTTCGTAGCGCGACTTCCACTTGCGGCGGCCGCCGGCGGTCAGGAACATGCCGATCAGCAGGCCAAGCAGGAAAACGAGCCCGCAAATGGCCCACAAGTTCGGATCGCTGGTGATGTTCATTGCGCTTCCTTAACGTCGAGTGGTTTGCGGCGACTACGCATCAGCGAGCCGCCGCGTTCCACTTAGGCGTTGAGGAGGTTGTCCTTGATCGAGCAGGCGGCCGGGCCAAGGATGACGACGAACAGCGTCGGCAAGATGAAAAGGATCAGCGGCACGGTCATGATCGCCGGCAGGCGGGCGGCTTTTTCTTCCGCGCGCATCATCCGCTGGTGGCGGAATTCGGCCGAAAGGACCCGCAGCGCGGACGCTAGCGGCGTACCGTACTTCTCGGTCTGGATCATGGTCGTGACCACGCCGCGAACAGCTTCCAGGTCGACGCGCTCGGCGAGATTCTCGAAGGCTTGGCGGCGTTCGTTGAGGAAGCCGAGTTCGATGGCCGTGAGGCCGAATTCGTCCCCCAGTTCCGGATAGGCCTTGCCGAGTTCCCTCGACACGCGGCCGAAGGCGGCGTCGACGGTCAGGCCGGCCTCGGCGCAGATGACGAGAAGGTCGAGCGCGTCAGGCAGGCCCTTGCGGACCGCGTTGCTGCGCTTGGTGACCTTGTTCTTCAGCCAAATGTCGGGTGCCTTGTAGCTGCCGACGAGGATCCCGGCGACGGTCATGTAACGGCGGAGCGGCGACCAGTCGGGTTCGAACCCGAATACGTAGAGCATCAGGATTGCGGCGATGCCGAGCACGACCGGCAGTACGAAGCGCGCAAAGATGATGAAGAAGGCCAGGTCCTTGGTCCGGATGCCGGCCTGCATCAGACGCGTCTGCGTCTTCTTCAGCTGGTCGTCCTGCAGCATCTTGAACTGCGTCAGGATGCCGCGGACACGGTCCGCCGCCTGGTTGCGGTTGGTCAGCTTCTTGCGCTTGTTGGTCGAGGCGACGATGCCCGCCTTCAACTGCTCGCGCCGCTCGTTCAGCGCTTTCACGCGCCGGGCCATCGGGTCCTTGACCGTGGTCGCCGCGTAGATGGCGAGGAGCACGGCGAAGGCTGCGACGGCGCTGAGCATCGTCGCGATCCAGATGACGTCGAAGCCGAGGATTGTGGGGCCGCTCGGGACCTGCTGCATGGCTCGGTTTCTCCGTCAGATCTCGAAATTGACCATTTTGGCCATGATGAAGACGCCGACGCCCATCCAAATCAGCCCGCCGATCCCCGCGACGATCAGCCGCTGGTCGGTGAAAAAGCCGCCCATGTAGGTCGGGTTCACGAACCACACGAGCGTGAACACCACGAAGGGCAGCGAGCCGACGATGTAGGCGGAGGCCTTCGATTCCGAGCTCATGGCCCGGATTTTCAGCTTCATCTGCGCGCGCTTGCGCAGCACGTCGGCAAGGTTCGACAGCGTTTCGGCAAGGTTGCCGCCGGTCTCGCGCTGGATCGCCAGCGTGATGACGAAGAACTGGAACTCCGGCGTGCCGAGGCGGTCCGCGGTTTCCTGAAGGGCGGCTTCCATCGTGCGGCCGATCTTCATCTTGTCCGCGACCATGCGGAATTCGACGCCGACCGGTCCGGGAACCTCGCTGGCGACGATTCCGAGCGTTTCGGTGATCGGCAGGCCGGAGCGAAGGCCGCGCACCATCAGCTCGATCGCGTCGGGGAAGTTCGAGGTGAACTTGTTGACCCGCCGGTTGATCAGCTTGCCGATGATGAAGTGCGGGCCGCCGATGCCGAAGAAGATGCCGACCAAGACGGAAAGGATCAGCGGCGCGCCGCGGAACATCAGCAGGAGGGCGATAAAGCCCGTCGCGCCGAGGCAGATCATCGCATATTTGCCGAGGCTGATGTCCTTGCCGGTCATCTCCAGCCGCTTGCGCAGCAGCGCCGGCTTAGGGATCAGCGTGGTGGCATAGCCTTCGAACTTGGACGCGCGTGCGGCAAGCAGCTTGCGGATCTGCGCCTGGGCATTGCCGGCGATGACGTCGCCGTGGCGCTCCTTGATCAGCTCCATGCGGCGCTTGACCGCTTTGGAGGGAGAAGGACCGCTCATCGCCATATAGGCGAGGAAAAGGGCGCCGAAACCGCCGACAAGGAGTAGCCACAACAGCATTCGCGTTTTCGCCTCTCACTTCATGCAGGTGCCTGCGGCGCCCGCGCGGGAATTCAGGCCGCTTTTTCTTTCGGCTTCGACAGCATCGACTTGAGGTTGGTGACGATCGACTTCGCCGCCGCTGCCGGAGCAGCACCCTCGCCCGACGCGCCTTCGGCGCTGGCATGGCTGAGCACCATGTTGGAAAGCGCATTGAACGGCGCGGCCATCTTGCCGCTTGCGACTTCCGCCATCGGCTTGCCGAGCTTGGCGGCCTGGGCCGCAAGCTTGCCGTCGAACGGGAAGACGATGTCCACGGGACGTTCGATCGACTGCTCAAAGTCCTTTCGCGTGATCTCCAGGGCACCGCCCGAAGGGACGCTGTTCGCCACCACGATAACCTTGGTCTGCGGTGCGTTGGACTTCAGCCATGCGAGGATCCGGATGGTGTCCCGCGTCGCCGACAGCGTCAGCTCCGCCACCACGACCGCGACATGGGCGTCGTGGACGAGGTGCGGATGCTGGATCAGCATCTGGCGCGGCAGGTCGAGCACGGTCGACTCGAACGCATTCCGCATCTCTTCCTGAAGCGCGAAGAACGCGCTTCCGTCCGTCACCAGCGGCTGGTGGATCGGAGCTTCGGCAGAAAGGACCGAGAGACGCTCATTGGCTCGCACCATGGCGCGCTCGATGAACAAGCCGTCGATGCGGCTCGGGTTCTCGATGGCGTCGGTAAGGCCACGGCCAGGCTCGAGGTCGAGCGCAAGCGCCCCCGTTCCGAAGTGAACGTCGAGGTCGAGAAGCGCGGTCGAGCGCCGGGCCTTTTCGCCGAGCAGCCACGCGAGCGAGGTCGCTAGCGTCGACGCGCCGACGCCCCCACGGACGCCGATCACGGCGGCCATCACGTGCGGCTTCTCGGCCTGGGCTTCACCGCGCGGGCCGGACAGGATCATCTGCGCATGGGCGAACGTGTCGCGCAGCTGGTCGGCCGTGAATGGCTTCAGCAGATAATCGTGGATGCCGCTTGCGACGAGGTCGCGATAGAGGCGGACGTCGTTGACCGTGCCGGCCGCGATCACGATCGTCCCCGGCTCGCAGACTTCCGCAAGCGCGTTGATGTCGTTGAGCGGGTCCGCCGACTCGCTGAGGTCCACGAACAGAATGTTCGGGCTCGCTGAGACCGACAGGGCCTGAACGGCATTGCGCAGTCCGCCCTTGTTGACCTTTTCCGGAGACCAGCCGTGCTCGACGGCGATCGGCCGAAGCATGTCGGCGGTCGCATCGTCGCACACGAAGGCGGTGAAGGGATCGCGCAGTCCGGCGCGTGCTTGGAACGGAGCGTTCATCACTGACCCTTTGTGCTGATGTCCTGCAGACCCTTGGTGCCGGTCGGCGGAGTGCTGCGATAATATTGGACGGCGCGAGAGCCGGTCCGGACGTCGATGGTCCCGTCGCCGTCCTGACCGTGGATCAGGTCCTCAGGGTTGGCGACCATCGCTGCGAGGTTGGCGTTCACGCCGCACCCGAAGTTCGAAATGTTGCGGTTTTCGAAGTTCGGCTGGGACGGGCGGCTCCAGTCCGGGCAACCCGGAACCTCGGCCCGGCGGCGGCTGACCACGACCCGGACGTTGCCGGGCTGCACCATGCCGGCGGTGACCGGCGCGCCTTCAGCGACCATCATGCCGTACTGGCCGGCGATGGCAGCGACCTGGGCGCGCGCGGCATTGGCGTAATCGCCGTCGACATAGATGCGGTCGCCGTAGCCAAGGCCGAGACCCTGGAACCAGCCGTTGAGCCGGTCTGGTTCACCCGGAGCAAGCCCGCCATCGGGCGCCGCCGCGTTGAAGACGTAGTCGGCGCTCGTGACGACCGGGACATGAACCGCTGCAACGCCGGTGTCCGGCAGGTCAGCAGTGCTGCACGCCGCAATAGTGGACGCGAGAGCGATGAGGAGGAGTTTGGAACGCATTGTCGTTTCCTTCCTGGATGAGCCCTGCATCACAACTTGAAGCCGGGAGCGGCGACCGCGCCCGTGATTGGTGCCGCCGGAGCAGCCTGGACCGCCGTCGGCGTGACAGCGCCGCTCTTGCCCATGAACGTCTGCCCGAGCAGGTCGCGCTGCGCGTCGTTCGGAACCCGAAGGCCGTCGGTCGGCGTCGCAAGCTGGCCGGAGACCGGGCGCACCAGGTAAGGCGTCACGATGACGACGAGCTCGGTTTCCTGCTTCTGGAAGTTCGTCGACCGGAACAGCGCGCCGAGCACCGGAAGGTCGCCAAGGAACGGCGCCTTCTGAATGCTGTTGTTTGCGGTGTTGCGCAGCAGGCCCGCGATCATGATCGACTGGCCGGAGCCAACCTCGACGGTCGTTTCGGCGCGGCGCGTGGTCAGCGCCGGGACCGTATAGCCGTTCAGCTTCACGGAACCGGCGTCGCTCAGCTCGCTGACTTCCGGACGGACCCGCATCGAAATGCGGCCATCCGCAAGCACGACAGGCGTGAAGGCGAGGCCGACGCCATATTGCTTGTACTCGATGGTCACGGCGCCAAGCGACTGTGACACCGGGATCGGGAATTCGCCGCCGGCGAGGAAGCTGGCGGTTTCGCCCGACAATGCGGTGAGGTTCGGTTCGGCGAGGATCGACACTAGGCCGTCCTGCGCGGCGATATCGAGCGAGCCGATCAGATCCAGGCCGAACAGCTTGCCGCTGGCCGAGAAGGTCGAGCCGATCGCCGTGCGGATGATGTCGCCGGCACCCTTGCCGTCGCCACCCGGGGCCGGAAGGTAAATCCCGCCGCCCTGCGCAACGCCGAACTGGAAGCCGCCGGTCGGATCGCTCGACAGGAGATTGACGCCCATGCGCTTGACGGCGGTGCGGTTGATCTCGGCGATGCGGACCTTCAGCGTCACCTGCAGCGGGGTCGCGACACGAAGTCGGCTGACCGGGACCATGGTGAGTGGCGCGCCGGGTTCGTTGACGTTGACGCCGGGATTCAGCGCCGCTTTCACCAACATCTCCGCCTGCGCCGCATCTTCTGGCGAGGCGACGGTGCCGTTGAGGATGGCGACCTGGCCGACGGTCGTGACGCGCACGTCGGAGCCCGGCATCGCTTCACGGACGATCTCGTTGATCGCGCTGATGTTCTGGTTGACGCGGACATTGGCGCCATAGACCACGGAGCCGTCGGCGGCGGTCGCGATGATGGTCGCTTCGCCAGGCTTCTTGCCGAACAGGTTCATCTGGCGCGGGCCGTTGACGTAGACGTCGGCAACTTCGGGGTTCGAAGTCCAAACGCTCGCGACGCTGCGCGACAAGTTGAGCATCTGGCCTTCGCCCACCGACAGCAGGACCTGCGTCGACGGCCGGTAGGCGCCCGAAGTGTAAGCCTTCGGCTGCGCTGCGGCGGGGACCGCGAGGCCGGCCGCGGCAACGCTGGCGGCAAGCGCCGCGACAGCAGTGCCGACACGGGCGCGGCGAGTGATTGCGTGCATATTCATTTTAGCGAGCTCCCACCGGAACGACGGTGACATCATTGCCACGAGCAACACGGACCACCGGGCCGACGCGGACCGGGGCAGCCCCCGGCACGCCAGCGCTTGCCGGCGAGGCGGCAGGCGCTTCGGCGGTCTTCGCCGGGACGCTGCGGCGCTGGAAGCGCGACACGTCGCCACCCGTCGTGAAGGTCGTATTGTTGTCCATCGGGCGGCCGGCATAAGCGAGCAGCATCTGCCGCTCCTGCAGGGGCGAGGCATTGTTGGGGACCTTGATGTCGCCCGATGCGACCGCACGCTGAAGGTCGGCGCTGGTGTCCGCGATGGAGCGCAGCGACAGCGACAGCTGACCGACGCTCTGCGCGACCGCAACCTTTTCGGCGATCCGCGGAGTCACTTCGATCGTGACGTTGGAGAAGGCGCGGACTTCCGTTTTGCCGTCGGCGTCCTTGTCGGTGATCCGCTGGTCGGTCGCGAGGACGCGGACGTTGCGGACGATCGTTTCGGACACCTTGAGCGGAGGCCCGTCGCCGCCGCCGGTTACCTGCTGCGTCAGCACCATGTCGACGCGGTCGCCCGGAAAGACGAAACCGGCGACGCCCGATGATGCATTCACCGGGACGGTGATGGCGCGCATGCCGGGGCTGAGCGCCGCAGCCAGGAAGCCGCGGTCCTGCGGGCCGACGAGGGAGCCCCGGGTGACCGGCTGGCCGGCGGTGATGGCGTAGCGAACGACGGTGCCGAGCAGGCGCTTGGGATCGCCGTCGGGCTGGCCTTCGACGTAGTAAGCGTTCTGCATCAGCTCCTTGGGCCAGGGCTGGAGGGTGAAGCTGTCGGCATCGATGATCGTGCCGACGGGCAGCGCCTTCTTGGCGACCAGCACCTTGGGACCGACCGGCACTGCGGGCGCCGCGGCAGCCTGCGGCGCGGCGGCGCCAGCAAACATGTTCTTGGCCATCACGGCGGTGATCACCGCGATAACCAGCGCTCCAACGAGCAGAGCGAGCTTTTTCACATCCATGGCGCGACGGCCTCCCCTTGGGCTCTCTGAGCAGCCTCAGACATCAGACAAATTGGTTAAGAAAGCGTTGGGTGAGAATCGCGAGACCGCCGAACGCGATTGCGACTCCGTATGGAATTTCCGGCCTGCCCTCGCGCTTCCGGGCGCGGTGCCAGGCAAGCACGATCAGGGTCAGAACCCCGCCGGCCAACGACATCAGCACGAGGAAACGCAGCGTTCCTTCGGGCGAAAACCAAAGGGCGAGGGCGGCGGCCAGCTTGACGTCTCCACCGCCCATCATCCCGGCGTAAAATGCGAGCGCGAGCAGCACGAACACCGTCAAGCCGGCCGCGAGCTGGATCGCCATTCCCGGCCACGGGCTGAGCGCGATCGAAAACCAATAAACCGGCGCGAGCAAAGCCACCGTCAGGTTCAGCCGGTTCGAAATGGTGAACGTGCGCACGTCAATGACGGCTGCGACCACCAGAAGCGCGGCGAGGCCGAGCAGCAGCAAATCGGTAAATGCGCCGTTGATCATGGCCTCACCACTAGACGGCGCGGCTTTCCAATTCGTAACCGGCACCTGCAGTGAGCGATTTTGACGTCATTATCGTCGGCGGCGGCATCGCCGGAGCGAGCCTTGGCGCGGAGATCGCCGCCAAGCGGCGTACGCTGATCGTCGAGGCGGAAGACCAGTGCGGCTATCATTCGACCGGGCGCTCGGCGGCATTCTACCTCGAAAGCTATGGCGGTGCCGACGTCGCTAAGCTCACCCGCGCATCACGCGCTTTCCTCGATTCGCCGCCTCCGGAATTCGCCGCGGGGAGCTTTCTGCGGGTACGCGGCGATCTCCACATTACTACGGACGAGTTGCCGAACTTGCCCAGCTCTGTGGAAGTCCGCGTGGTGGAGCGGGCCGAGCTCGCAAGGCTGATCCCGGGAATTCGGCCGCAGTGGCGGAGAGCCTTGTTCGAAGCAGGCTGCGCAGACATCGACGTCGCGCGGCTGCACGCGGCGTACCTCGCTCAGTTCCGGCGCCGCGGCGGGCAGATCATGACTGGGGCACGTTTCCAGTCCGCCGACCGCCGCGGCGGTGGTTGGCATGTGCGGCTGGAAACAGGCGATTCGCTTACTGCTTCATTGCTCGTGAACGCCGCAGGAGCCTGGGCCGACGATATAGCACGGACATCGGGTGCGAGGCCGCTCGGCGTCCTGCCGAAGCGGCGGACGATGGTTCAGCTCCGGGTCGGCCGCACCGGCCTCAAGGACCTGCCGCTCGTCGATGCCGCCGACGGCACCTTTTACTTCAAGGGCGAAGGCGACAGTTCGGTCTGGCTGAGCCCGCACGACGAAATTGCCACAGACCCCTGTGATGCAGCGCCGGAAGAACTGGACGTCGCCGTCGCGATCGACCGATTCGAACAGGTCGTCGATTGGCCGATCGAGCGCGTCGAGCGTACCTGGGCAGGGCTCAGGAGCTTCGCGCCGGACCGGTTGCCGGTGTACGGCTTTGCGCCCGAAGTCGACGATTTCTTCTGGTGCGCCGGGCAGGGCGGTTTCGGTATCCAGACAGCGCCGGCGGCCGCCAAGATGGCGGCAGCAGTCCTGCTCGACGCCGATCCGGATGCTTCGATCAGTCATATCGATCCGAAGGAGTTCGCGCCCGGGCGGCTCGTCAGCGACCTTTGACGCGCCGTCTAGCGCGCGTCTCGTCGATCAATCGATAAGCCGTCTCCAGGACGGTGTCGCGGCCGGCGAAATAATCTTTCGCCGTCATCTGCACCGGCACCTGCGGGCTGATCTCACGCCGCGTATCGTACGGGTCGCTGAGGTTCCATTTGATCACCGGCATGGTGCCGCCGATCTTGCTGTACGGAAGCACGAAGGTGCTGAAGTCGCCGTTGAGATTGCAGCATTGGCTCGCCGGCTCGCCGATAAATACCGGGTTCGCGAGATGCTCGAGCTCGGTGATGAAATTGGACGCCGCCGAGTAGGTGCGCCGCGCGGTCAGCACATAGACTTGGTTGCCGGGTTCAAGGCTGAAGGCCGTCAGCGTCCGCAACAGATTGGCATAGTCCGAGGTGCTGCCGCCGGCGTTCGCCCTCATGTCGAGCACGATATTCTTCGGTCGAGACGCACGGAGCACTCGGTTTAGCCGGGTGCCGAACTCAGCAAGAGTCTGCTTCTCCTCGTTCCTGACCTGGTTGAACAGCACGTAGAGCGCGTCATGTTCCGGAACCGCTCGCTCAACATGGTAGCGCATGCCTTTGTACCCGTTCAGGTTGAACGCGTGCTTTCCCGGTGCAATCGAATCGAACCAGCCGAGGTCGGACGTGGTCTTGAGCGGGACCGTGCGCCGAGCGCCCGAGGAATCTTCGAGCGTGACGTCGAGTGCATCGACCTCGTCGATAATGCCGAGGCCCTTCAGCAACGGTGCGTAGGACGTGAGATATGCCCCCTTCCAGACATATTCCATTGGGCCATCGCCGCTGACCGTTTCGGAGACCATGCGCAACGCTTCCAGCGCGGGCGTCTTGTTGATCGCCACTACCTTCGAACCGATTAGGCCGTGGTGCGCCGGCGCCGCGTTGATAATGAACAGGCCTTCGCGAAAAAGGTGAAATCCGAGCGGAACGATACGCGGGTTCATCGGGCCCTTGCCCTTCGGCTCCCACAGGTTCGTGTGTCCCTGGTGCAAGGTCGCGAGCACCCGGTTCAGCTGCACGAAGACTCGTTCGTCGCTCAGGCGAGGAATGTCGCGTCTGAGGTGGGCGATGCCGGAGATGAATTCCTCAGGGAGCGGTCGGTCACGATATTCCGCGTTGGCGCGACTGATCTCGTTTAGGAGGAAGTCGATGTCCTTATTCCATCCTTCGGTCCGACTCCACGAAGATGAGTCGATCCGGCCGACGAGCGCGAGGAACTCAGGATCGTCGCGAAGCGGCGCGAGTTCGTCGATGTCGTAGTAGGCGGCGCGGTTGTTCGTAGCGCGCTCGAGAATTTGCCGCCGAACGAGGTCCATCGCCGCGCTTTTGTTGCCGGCAAGGACGTGGTTCACCATGGCACCGATGGCGGCTTCGGGATCCCAGCCTGCAAGCGCACCCTGCCGCTCATAGGCAGCGGCCGCCTCCGCATGCTTCTTGAGCAGCTTTTTGGCCGTCGCCAGCAGGAGCCAATTGTCCGGGTCGCGAGGGTAGGCGCGAACGAGCTGTTCGGCGAGCGGCTCCGCCTCGGAAGCGGCCGCGGGCGATACGTCTCCTTCTGTAATGCGGTAGCGGTACTTGTGTACTTGGAGCAGCTGGCGAGCGCGTTCCTTCATGCGGAAATATTTTAACGGGTCGGACGGCCCGGCGAGCAAGTTGAGCGGGGATTCTCCCGACCGCGGATCGTACATCGGTGCGCGTCCCAAGCGGTCGGTCATCTGCGACTGAGCTCCATTCGAGTTCTGTGCGGCGACTTGCGCAGGCACGCTGACCGTGAGGCTGGAGGCCAGAGCCACAAGCGAAACTCGGGCGGCCTTTGCGCTGGTGCGTTTACGGTTCATTCGATCGATCCCCCCATGGGGCCGGGTAGTCACCGGCTGTGTTGCTAAATCAACACACAGGAGAGGCGACGGTTAGCCGGGTCGAGGCTTTTGGGATGAAATGCGGCCTGGAGGTGCGGACCGCGGGCGAGCGGTCAACGAGTCGGCGATGAACTCGGTTTTCTTCCGAGACGCGCGAGGATGGCGTCGCGGTATGTGCGGCTCACGACGATTTCGGCGCCGGACTTCATGGTCAGCCGCCACGATCCATCGGAGAGGGAGTCCGCCGCTGCAACCGCGCTGAGGTTGACCAACGAGCCGCGGTGGGCGCGCGCGAAAAGGTCGGGATCAAGACCCCTCTCAATATTCTGGAGCGATTCCCGGATGAGGCCTTCCTGCCCGTTCCAGTTCACTACCACGTAGTTGCCGGCCGAACCGAACCACTCGACCGCGGAGACCTCGACGATCGCACCGCGGGAGCCCACGGAAACCTGCATACGCTCGAGGCGATCGGGCCGCTGCTCTTTGCGGGCGAGGGCGACGCGGGCCGCGCCCAGAGCGGACTTGAGGTCGGCCGCGGACTCGGCCTCCTCTGCAGCGCGCGCCTGGAAGAATGCAGCCAAGGCGAGGATCCCGAAGCTTGCGTAGAGTAGGAAGTCGACATGCGCCCGCTGCGCAGCCAGCGACTTCAAGTCGATCGAGCCCGGCGTCGCCCAATGCGTGTCGAAAGCGAGCATGGACAGAATTGCGTGCAGTGGGATGATGAGCGCGCCGGCGACGAGATATTTGGTGATTGCCCGGGCGACCAGCCCGCGGCTTCTGAACAATTGCCAAACCCAGAACCCGACCGGAATCCAAAAGCCGTAGATGATGCCCTGCCACACCAGCATGCTTCGGAACGAGGGTTCCTCTCCGGCCAGGGTCAGTGTGCGATAGTTGTAGAATCCGATGGCCAGGACGGTGACGACAAAGGTGAGGGCGGAAAAGCCGACCAGGAACGCCGCGGGTTTAAGCCGCATCGCTAGGCGGACCGAAAGCTGTCCGCCGCCGCGCAAGCCAAGGCGTCGACGCGGTCATTTTCCGGATGGCCGCTATGCCCTTTAACCCAGCGCCAATCGATACGGTGCGCGGCGACCGCGTCGAGCAATTGCTGCCAAAGCTCGGCATTCTTCACCGGCTTCTTGTCGGAGGTCCGCCAGCCGTTGCGGCGCCAATTGTGGACCCACTTGGTGATCCCGTCGCGAACGTAGATACTGTCCGTGTAGAGTTCGACACGACAAGGGCGCTTCAGCGCCTCGAGGCCATTGATGGCGGCGAGCAATTCCATTCGGTTGTTGGTTGTCAGCTTCTCGCCGCCGGACAGCTCCTTTTCGGTCGCGCCCATCCGCAGCAGCGCCGCCCAGCCGCCAGGACCGGGATTTCCGCGGCACGCACCGTCAGTGAAGATCTCGACGAACGGCGGGTCGCTCACGTCAGGCGACGAGCTCGCGCGGCAGCTTGAAGACCATGCGCTCGGGCGTGTGGTCGGCGATTTCCTCAGTGACCTCGAACCGCTCCGACAAGGCGGCGAGGACCTCCTTGACCAGCAATTCGGGTGCGGAAGCGCCGGCGGTCAGGCCCAGGGTGCGCGGCTCGCCGATCCAGTCCCAGTCGATCTCCGAGGCACGCTCAATCAGGCGCGCCGGGATTCCGAGCCGTTCGGCCACCTCGACCAGGCGCAGCGAGTTGCTGCTCTTGGGCGAGCCGATCACCAGCATCCGGTCGCATTCCGGCGCAATCGCTTTCACGGCGGCCTGGCGGTTCGACGTTGCGTAGCAAATGTCTTCGCTGCGCGGAGCACGGATGTCAGGGAAACGCCGCGTCAGTGCGTCGACGATCGCGGCCGTGTCGTCGACGGACAAGGTCGTCTGGGTGAGGAAGGCGAGGTTGGCCTCGTCAGGGACAGCGAGCCGGTCGACGTCTTCAGCCGTCTCGACGAGCGTCATCGATCCTTCCGGGACCTGGCCGAACGTACCGATGACCTCAGGATGGCCGCCGTGGCCGATGAACAGGATGTGGCGTCCGTCCTCGATCAGCCGCTCGGCCTGCCGGTGCACCTTCGACACGAGCGGGCAAGTTGCGTCGACGAAGGACAGGCCCCTGTCGCGTGCCTGCGCCGGAACCGTCTTCGGAACGCCGTGCGCGGAGAAAACTACCGGGCGGTCGTCCGGCACTTCGTCCAGCTCAGTGACAAAGACGGCGCCGAGTTCGCGCAGCCGCTCGACGACGAAGCGATTGTGAACGATCTCGTGCCGCACATAGACGGGCGCGCCGAACCGCTCGAGCGCAAGCTCCACGATCTGGATCGCACGGTCGACGCCGGCGCAAAAGCCGCGCGGCGCCGCGATCAGCACTTTCAGGGGAGAACGGTTAAGCATCTGGACAGCCACATAAGGCTTCGCTTGCAGCCATAGAAGGGCCTTCCTATGAACGCGCCCACGTCAATTCGCCTTCGTAAGGACCTGTCCCACGTGAAGCTCCGCTATACCGCACTCGCTGCTGCCCTCCTGCTTGGCGCCTGTCAGCGCGTGGGCGACGTTACGACGGAAAACGGCGGAGGCGTCTATGCGGTCCGCAGTGTGTGCCCGCTTGCCGGCGTTCCGGCCGGCACCGGCGACATCACCCTCTTCAATCCCGCCGGAAGCACCGATGCCGCGGCCATCGACGTTTCGGCGGCTATCACCGGCGTTCGCGCGACTTGCCAGGAAGGGGCGAGCGAAGTCGTATCGACGGTCACTTTCTCGATCACTGGCCAGCGGCGTCATGCGGGCGAGGCGCGGCAGGTCCTGCTTCCCTATTTCGACGTGGCGGTCCGCGGCGGCACAAACGTGGTGGCAAAGCAGGTCGGCCAGGCGCTGCTAAACTTCGCGCCGGGTCAGTTCCGTGCAGGGACCCGAGTTCAGGCGGTGATCCGGGTGAACCGTGCAGCCGCGACCTTGCCGGCGAATGTCCGCGCTACCCTGACGAAGCCGCGCAAGGCTGGCCAGGCGGACGCAGCCATCGATCCGCTGTCGGATCCGGCGGTTCAGCGGGCGGTCGCCAATGCGACGTTTGAGCATCTCGTCGGCTTCGAACTGACCGACGATCAGCTTCGCTACAACGCCACGCGCTAACGCGTTGACTCGGCTATAAAGCCCGGCCAAGGCTGACTGGGTCACCAGCGTGTCGGCGCTGGACGGCCGCGCGGGAGAGACCGTCAGGATTCGCAAGGATCGTGGCGGCGCCGAAGGAGCAACCGCCCCCGGAATCTCTCAGGCTCAAGGACCGCGCGCGCTTGGACAGTCTGGAAAGTGCCCGTCGGCGCCTGAACGGCACCGGTGGACCGCCGAAGGGGCAAAGCTCTCAGGCGCAAAGGGACAGACGGGGGCGGCAGCCGGCGCGCTTGGCAGGCGCTGTGTCGTCGCACCCTATGCCGGAGCGCTTTAGATGAGCAGTCCACGATGAACCGGGTCACTCACAACGGTCCCACCGACGACAATCAGGCGCGCGGCAATCCGTTCAGCGGCGATCCTGAAGGCGGCGAGGGCACGCAGCCGCAGCCGCTCGGCAAGCTTCCGCTCGATGCCTGGCACCGCGCCCGGGGCGGCCGCATGGTCCCGTTCGCCGCCTACGAGATGCCGGTCCAATATGAAGGGATCATCGCCGAGCATCTTTGGACTCGCGAGAATGCCGGCTTGTTCGACGTCAGCCACATGGGCCAGCTGCTGATTCACGGCAGGGATGTCGATGCCGCGCTTGAAACCTTGATGCCTGGCGACTTCCGCGCCGCCAAGGACATGAAGCCCAAATATTCGCTGCTCCTCGACGACAATGGCGGGATCATCGACGACCTCATGGTCACGCGCCGGGGCGACGATTTCTACGTCGTCGTCAACGGTGCCACCAAGCACGGCGACATCGAAGACATGCGCCGGCGGCTGCCTGGCGGGGTGATCGTCGACTATATGAAGGAGCAGGCGCTGCTCGCCCTGCAGGGGCCGAAGGCCGTCGATGTGCTGGAAGCGATCGTCCCCGGCGTAGCTGAGCTCGGCTTCATGCAGGCCGGCCCGTTCCAGTGGAACGGTCATAATTTGTGGATCAGCCGCTCCGGCTACACCGGCGAGGACGGCTTCGAAATCTCGGTCCCCGGCACTGCCGTGACCGAGCTCGCGGACGCGATCGTCGCCAACCCGCTCGCCAAGCCGATCGGCCTCGGTGCGCGCGACTCGCTGCGGCTCGAAGCCGGGCTGCCGCTCTACGGGCACGACCTCGACACGGAGACCACGCCGGTCATGGCGGGCCTCAACTTCGCCATCAACAAGCGGCGCCGAGCCGAAGGCGGTTTCGCCGGCGCGTTGCGGATCCTCGCAGAGCTGGAGAATGGCGCGCCGCAGAAGCGGGTCGGCCTGAACGTCGAAGGGCGCCAGCCGGTCCGCGAAGGCGCGCGGGTGCTGGACGGCGAAGGCAATGAAATCGGCAAGGTCACCAGCGGCGGCTTCTCGCCCTCGCTGCAGCGCCCGATCGCCATGGCCTTTGTGGGGGCTTCCTTCGCAGAGCCCGGCACCGCACTGAAGCTCGAGCAGCGCGCCAAGCTGTTCGACGCGGCGGTTACCGAAATGCCATTCGTACCCCACCGCTACCACCGCAAGGGAGCTGCCTGATGAGCCTCTATTTCACCAAAGAGCATGAATGGATCCGCGTCGAAGGCGACACCGCCACGATCGGGATCTCCAACCATGCGCAGGAAGCGCTCGGCGACATCGTTTTCGCCGAGGTGCCGGAAGCCGGACGCAAGGTCGCGAAGGGCCAGGAAGCGGCGGTTGTCGAGTCGGTGAAAGCCGCGTCGGACGTCTACGCGCCGGTCTCCGGCGAGGTCGTGGAGGGCAACAGCCAGGTCGCGGACGATCCTTCGATCGTGAATAGCGATCCAGAGGGCGAAGGCTGGTTCTTCAAGCTCAAGCTCGACAATCCGTCGGAGCTCGACGGGTTGATGGACGAGGGCGCCTACCGCGAGTTTCTGGCGACGCTGTGAGCCCGGCTGCCGCCTCGACCAGCAAATGGGATGCGCGAGATTATGCCCGCGTCGGCAGCTTCGTCGCCGAGCTCGGTGGGGCGGCGTTGGACCTGCTCGACCCGCAGCCCGGCGAGCGGATCCTGGACATCGGCTGCGGCGACGGGACCTTGACGCGCAAGATCATCGAGCGCGGCGCCAGCGTTCTGGGGATCGACAATTCCGAAGAGATGATCGCTGCGGCGCGCGACAAGGGCGTCGACGCCGTCCTGCTCGCCGCCGAAAACATGCAGTTCCTCGCCGACTTCGATGCAGCCTTCTCCAACGCCACCCTTCACTGGGTGCTCGATAAGGAGCAGGCCGCGCGGGCGATCTTCCGCGCGCTCAAGGCTGGCGGCCGCTTCGCGGGGGAAACGGGGGGGGAGGGCAACCTCAGGAAGTTGCGCGACGCACTCGATGAGGAGCTTGTCATCCGCGGCTATGTGCCGCCGCTCGAGGCAAGCAACTGGTATGCCTCGCCTGAAGAATTCGCGTCAGTCTACGAAGATGCTGGCTTCGGCGAGATCGACGCCCGCCTGATCGAGCGTCCGACGGTGATCGACCATGGCGTCGCCGAATGGGTGACGACCTTCCGCCGCGGTTGGCTCGACCGTGCCGCCGTCCCTGAAGACGAACGTGCGGAAATCGGCGCTGCCGTCGCCGACCGGATCGGCTCGAACATCGCGGATTATGTCCGCCTCCGCTTCATCATGAGAAAGCCCAACTGATGCGTTACCTGCCACTGAGCGATGCCGATCGAGGCGAAATGCTTCGAGTGATCGGCGCCTCTTCCGTCGACGAGCTGTTCCGCGATGTGCCCGAAGAGGTTCGCCTCTCCGGTCCGGTGGAGGGCCTGCCGATGCACGCGTCGGAGATGGCCGTGGAGCGCCACATGGCGGCGCGTTCGCGCAAGAATATGGTCGCCGGCGACGTGCCCTTCTTCCTCGGCTGCGGCGCCTACAAGCATCATATTCCCGCGAGCGTCGATCATCTGATCCAGCGCGGCGAATATCTGACCAGCTACACGCCCTATCAGCCGGAAATCGCGCAGGGCACGCTGCAGATGCTGTTCGAATTCCAGACGCAGGTCGCGCGTCTTTACGGCTGCGATGTTGCCAATGCGTCCATGTACGATGGCTCGACCGCGATGTGGGAAGCGATCGGGATGGCGGCACGCATTACCCGGCGGAAGCGGTCGATCGTCTCGTCGGGCGTGCACCCTCATTATGTCAGCGTCGCCACGACGATGGCAAAGTTCACAGGCGACTTTCTCGACACGTCGCTGCCGGAGCTGACCGCCGAGACCGACGCGGAGCGCCTCATCGCCGCCATCGATGACAGCACTAGCGCCGTCGTCGTCCAATATCCCGACATTCTCGGCCGCGTCACCGACCTGACGCCGATCGCCGAAGCGGCGCATGCGGCCGGCGCGCTGCTGATCGCGGTCGTGACCGAGCCGGTCGCTCTCGGCCTTATCCGCTCGCCCGGTGAGATGGGCGCCGACATCGTCGTCGGCGAAGGCCAGTCGATCGGCGTCGGCTTGCAGTTCGGCGGGCCCTACGTCGGCCTGTTCGCAACCCGCGACAAATATGTCCGGCAGATGCCCGGCCGCCTCACCGGTGAGACCGTCGACGCCGAAGGCAAGCGCGGCTTCGTGCTGACGCTCTCGACCCGTGAGCAGCACATCCGGCGGGAGAAAGCGACGTCGAACATCTGCACGAATTCAGGCCTCTGCGCTCTGGCATTCACGATTCACATGAGCTTGCTCGGCGAGAAGGGCCTGCGCCAGCTCGCCTCTCTCAACCACGCCCGCGCGTGCGATGTCGCCGAGCGCCTCGCTGCAATTCCGGGCGTGGAGCTGGTCAACGACAGCTTTTTCAACGAATTCACGATCAAGCTTCCGGTCGAAGCGCGGCCGGCGGTTCACGCGATGGTCGAAAAAGGCGTGCTTGGCGGTGTCTCCCTCGGGCGGCTCTATCCCAATGCGGCTGCGCTCCAGAACGGGCTCGTGATCGCGGTCACGGAAACCGCGACCGACGAGGATATCGCCGCACTTGAAGCAGCCCTTAAGGAGGTCGTCCGATGACCGCGAACCCCGCGGGCTGGCGCCCGACCGCTCCTGCCAACGAAGAGGGCGAAGCGCGCACCGTAACCGGTAATCGCGCGCTGATGCTCGAAGAGGCGCTGCTGTTCGAGATCGGCGGCCTCGATCAGACGGGCGTCGACATTGTCGAAGCGCCACAGCGGCCCACCCGTCTCGGCGGGCTGGAGCGCAATCGCGAGATCGGCCTTCCGGGTCTCTCGGAACCCGAGGCGGTGCGCCACTACACGCGGCTGTCGCGCCAGAATTACGCGATCGACCTCGGCCTCTTTCCGCTCGGATCGTGCACCATGAAGCACAATCCGCGGCTGAACGAGAAGGTCGCGCGCATGCCGGGCTTCGCCGACGTCCACCCGCTGCAGCCGCGCGAAACGGTGCAGGGCGCGCTGGAGGTCATCAACGAGCTCGCATTCTGGCTGATCGACCTGACGGGCATGCACGGCGTGGCGATGAGCCCGAAGGCCGGCGCGCACGGCGAACTATGCGGCTTGCTCTGCATCCGCGCGGCGCTCGAGGCGCGCGGCGACAAGCGCGAGGTCGTGCTCGTCCCCGAAAGCGCGCACGGCACGAACCCGGCCACCGCGGCCTTCGCCGGCTACCGGGTTGAGAATATCCCGGCGAACAGCGCCGGCCGAGTCGATCTCGATGCGTTGAAGGCACGGCTGGGACCGGACGTTGCTGCGGTGATGATCACCAATCCGAACACTTGCGGGCTGTTCGAGCCGGACATGAAGGCGATCAGCGACGCGGTCCACGCGGCCGGCGGCTTCGTTTATTGCGACGGCGCCAACTTCAACGCGATCGTCGGCAAGGTTCGTCCGGGCGATCTCGGCATCGATGCCATGCACATCAACCTTCACAAGACCTTCTCAACGCCGCACGGCGGCGGCGGGCCTGGCTCGGGACCAGTGGTGTTGTCGGAGGCGCTCGCACCGTTCGGGCCTCTGCCCTACACGGCACGGACCGCCGACGGCGTCGTCCACCTGATCGAGGAAGAGCAGGCGGACGAGTTTTCGCAGACCCACTTCGACGGCAAGGTGCAGAGCTTCGGCCGCATGGTCGCGTTCCACGGCCAGATGGGCATGTTCACCCGCGCGCTCACCTACATCCTCAGCCACGGCGCGGATGGCTTGAAGCAGGTCGCCGAGGATGCGGTGCTCAACGCCAATTACATCCTGCGCAGCCTTGAAGACGTGCTGGATGCGCCCTTCGCGGCGAGCGGGCCGTGCATGCATGAGGCGATCTTTTCGGACAAAGGCTTCGCCGAGGGCGTCAGCACGCTCGATCTCGCCAAGGCGCTGATCGACGAGGGCTATCACCCTATGACCATGTACTTCCCGCTCGTGGTGCACGGCGCGATGCTGGTCGAACCGACGGAGACCGAGTCGAAGGCGACGCTGGATCAGTTCATCGCCGCGCTGCGCTCGATTGCCGAGCGGGCGAGGGCAGGGGATCCGACGCTCAAGGCGGCGCCGATCTATGCGCCTCGGCGCCGTCTCGACGAGACGCTCGCCGCCCGCAAGCCGGTCCTAACCTACCAGGAGCCAAGCCAGGCCGAGGCCGCCGAGTGACCGACGGCCGCCGTTTCTACGAAGCGGCGGCGGCAGGAGCGCGGCGCTCAGCTCCCGCGGCGCTGAGGAACCGTGAACCGATCGCCGACGTGCTCGGCGCATGGCTACCGTCGAGCGGCCTCGTCCTCGAAGTCGCGAGCGGCACCGGCGAGCATGCCGTCCACTTCGCCGAACGCTTTCCCGCGCTCGAATGGCAGCCGAGCGACCGAGACGAGGCCGCGCTCTCTTCCATCACAGCGTGGCGTGCTGAGGCAGCGCTGCCGAACCTGCGTACGCCCATCGAACTTGACGCCGCGGCGACCGACTGGCCCATCCAGTCGGCGGATGGAGTGATGAGCATCAATATGGTGCACATCAGCCCCTGGGAATCGGCGCTCGGGCTGATCGCCGGTGCAGCGCATATCCTCAGCGCGGGTGCGCCGCTGATCCTTTACGGTCCCTGGCTCGCGGGCGATGTGCAGACCGCGCCGTCGAACCTGGCGTTCGATGCCGACCTCAAGCGGCGTGACTCACGATGGGGGCTGCGCCGGGTCGAAGACTTTGCCGCAGCGGCCGAAGCGTCTTTTGAGTTCGCCGACGGCCGATCGATGCCCGCCAACAACATGATGCTGCTTTTTCGCCGTCGTTAAACGAAGTTTTACCTCGCTCGGCCTAATCCGTCCGCATGGACGAGAGCAGCATGATCAAGAACCGGCGGTCGCGCCGCTCGCCGGTGCTCCTGGCGGCGACGATCGAGGTCGCCGGCGCTCCCGTTCCGGTCAAGCTGCGCAACCTTTCCGAAGAAGGGGCGCTCATCGAGGCCGACAGGCTGCCGCTTGAGGGGTCGACGACCTTCTTCCAGCGCAACGAACTCAGGCTCAAGAGCCGGATCGTGTGGGTCCAGGGCCGCTTCGCTGGAGTGGCGTTCGACGAGCAGCTGAAACCGGAACAGGTGCTTCGCCACGTCCCGACGCCGAAGCCCAAGGTGAACATCGGGCACCGCCGGCCGGGCCTCGCCTGCCGTCCACTCACCGATTATGAGCGCCGCATGCTCGAGCAGTGGATGACCGCCGCGCCGTTCGCCTCGCCGGGCGACTGAGCGGAGGCGACTTCAGCTGGCGAGCCGCGCGTGCTGCTCCTGCTGTTGCTGTTCCTGAAGCCAGTCCACCAGTTCCGACAGCACCAGCGCGCGGTTGAAGCTGATTCCATAGCTTTCGCCTGAGCTCCACGCGACGACCCCGGCTGCGGGCGTAAGCCCGGGCAGGGTCACGACCACGTCGCCCCCGACCACAAGCGGTTGTTGCGAGACGATGCCGATGCCGCCCTGTGATACGTTTGTCGCTCGGACGCGGATCAGCGCCGACTCCTGCCGGACCCACGCCATGCATTCCATGTCGATGCGCGGCAGGCGCGGGCGCGGCCCGCCGCCAGATGGCGCAAGCAGGCTTAGGACGTCGATCGGCGCGTCGAAGCCGATCCCCGTGAGCCCGTCTTTCGCCCAGTGCACAATCCCGCTGACGGGTTTCCCCTGCTTGAACTCGACGGAGACCGCGGCGCCGATCGGGATCTCGGAATAGGCACGGATCATCAGCCCGCCCGCGGAGATATTTCGGATAAGGCAGAGCTCGCGCCGGCCATCCACGACGATTGCGCCGACCCGCAGCAGCCGGACGAACCGCTCGTCCGAGCGG
Organism: Sphingomicrobium sp.; assembly: GCA_036563485.1. Classification (NCBI taxonomy): domain Bacteria; kingdom Pseudomonadati; phylum Pseudomonadota; class Alphaproteobacteria; order Sphingomonadales; family Sphingomicrobiaceae; genus Sphingomicrobium; species Sphingomicrobium sp. Next base: position 1,960,032 of record DATCMI010000001.1, read on the forward strand.
CGCTCGGGCTGCGCCGGCGCGGCGGCGGAGATTGAATAGCCGGTAGTCTCGACCTGGTTTTCATTCATGCGCGGCTCCGACGAAGCGACCTTATGCCCCATCCAACCGGACGGACGTCCGGGCGGCCCCACTGAGCTCATGCCTATCAGCCAAGACTTACCAGATTCTTGCCATCCGCGGCCAAAGGGCAGAAGGGGGACGCGCAATCGCGGCTCCTCGCTTTCGACGCGTTGGAGCCCCCAACAACCAAGAGGAGTTGCCGTAGCGATGGCCTTTGTCCTGCCCCCACTTCCCTATGACGAAAACGCACTGGCCCCGCACATGTCGGCCGAGACGCTGCAGTTCCACCATGGCAAGCACCACAATGCCTATGTGAACAAGACGAACGAGCTGCTGCAGGACGACGCCAATCTTCGCGGCGCGTCACTGACCCAGGTCGTGCGCGAGGCGCGCCGCTCGGGGAACAACAAGCTGTTCAACAACAGCGCCCAAATCTGGAACCACAGCTTCTTCTGGCAGTGCCTGGCGCCGGCAGAAGGGCAGCAGCCGACAGGCAAGCTCGCCAAGCTGATCGAGGACGGTTTCGGCACCACCGCGACGATGCTGGAGCAGCTTCATACCGAAGCCGTGAACCACTTCGCCAGCGGCTGGGCTTGGTTGGTCCTCGACCGCGGCGCGCTTCGAATCACGTCGCTTCACGACGCCGACAGCCCGGTCGCCCATGAAGGCATGACTCCGCTCTTCACACTCGATGTGTGGGAGCATGCCTATTACATCGATTACCGCAACGAGCGGCCGCGCTTTGCGACGACGGTGCTCCAGAACATCGTTAACTGGGACTTCGTCGGCCAGAACCTCGACGGCAACGGCGAGCAGCGCGCCGACCAGGAAGGCGCGAACGCGTCCGTTACGGCTTGAGCGATTACTGCTTGAGGCGGTAGCCGGTGCGGAACATCCACGCGATCACCGCCATGCAAATGGCGATGATCGCAAGGGTGACCGCGACGCTCAACCATACCGGCACGTCCGCGACGGAGTAAAAGCTCCAGCGGAAGCCGCTGATCACGTGGACGATCGGGTTGAACAACGTGATCGTGCGGAACGGCTCGGCGAGCGCCTTCACCGAGTAGAAGGCGCCGCCGAGGAAGGTCAGCGGCGTGATGATCAGCATCGGGATGATCTGCAGTTGCTCGAAATTCTGCGCCCAGATCCCGATCGCGAATCCGAACAGGCAGAATCCGGCGCTGATCCCCACCAGGAACAGGATCATCGCGACGGGATGGTCGATCTGCAACGGCACGAACAGCAGCGCGGTCGCGAGCGTCACGAGCGCAAGGATGACCGACTTTGTGACCGCGGCACCGACATAAGCGAGGACCGCTTCAAAGCTTGAGATTGGCGCTGACAAAAGCTCGTAGATGGTGCCCGTAAACTTCGGAAAATAAATGCCGAAGCTGGCATTGAAGATCGACTGCATGAAGACTGAGAGAAGCGTCAGGCCGGGGACAATGAAGGCGCCGTAGCTGACGCCGTCCATGTCGGCCATGCGGCTCCCGAGTGCCGACCCGAACACGACGAAGTAGAGCGCGGTGGTGATCACCGGCGTGATCAGGCTTTGCCACAAAGTCCGCTTCCAGCGCGCCATCTCGAACCGGTAGATTGCGGAAATGCCGTGCCAGTTCATTTCGCGCCTCCGCTGCGGCCACCATGGACCAGCTCGACGAAAATCTCCTCGAGGCTCGACTGGTGCGTCGACAGATCCTTGTACGCGATCCCGAGCTCGCCCAGCCGGCGCATCAGCGAAGCGATTCCGGTGCGATCGGCGTGGCTGTCGAACTGGTAGCGCAGCATGTGACCCTCGTCGCCGAGCTCGACATTCCAGTCGCCAAGCTCGGACGGCACCGCGGACAAGGGCTCCGCAAGCACCACCTCCAGCGTCTTGCGGCCCATTTTCGCCATCAGGTCGCGCTTCTCGTCGACGGCGATCAGCTCGCCCTTGCTGATGACGCCGACGCGGTCCGCCATCTCCTCCGCCTCCTCGATGTAATGGGTGGTGAGGATGATCGTCTTCCCGTCGTCGCGGAGCTTCCGCACCAGCTCCCACATGTCACGGCGCAGCTCGACATCGACACCGGCGGTCGGCTCGTCGAGGAACAGGATGTCGGGCTCGTGGCTCAGCGCCTTGGCGATCATTACGCGCCGCTTCATGCCGCCTGACAGGTGCATCATGATCGTCTTACGCTTGTCTCCCAACGACAGGCGTTTGAGCAGATCGTCGACGAAGGCATCGTTGCGCGGCTTGCCATACAGGCCGCGGGAGAAGGTGACGGTGTTCCACACCGGCTCGAACGCCTCGCTGGTCAGCTCCTGCGGCACCAGGCCGATGCGCTCGCGGGCATGCCGGTAATCGCTCTGCCAATTCTTGCCGTCGACGAGCACCTCACCGCTCGATGCCGTGACGATGCCGCAGACGATGTTGATCAGTGTCGTCTTGCCGGCTCCGTTCGGGCCCAGCAGGGCGAATATCTCGCCGCGACGGATGTCGAGGTCCACCGACTTCAGCGCGTCGGTGCCGGTGCCGTAGGTCTTACGAAGGCCGCGGATGGACAGGATGGGATCGCTCATTCAACAGGTCCTGGTTCAACCAGCTCGGCATTTTCCTTCATCAGGCCGTGCCGCATCAGCATCGGGATGTTGGCGGCGGCGAACAGGAAGGTGAGCGGGAGCGCGCCCCACAGCTTGAAGCCGATCCAGAAGTCGGTCGAGCTGTTGCGCCACACCGCCTCGTTCAGCAGCGCCATGAAGGCGAAGAAGATCGCCCAATTGCGCGTCAGCTTGGCCCAGCCGCGCTGGTCTAGCCCGGGATAGGCGCTGCCTAGGACGCGCTGAAGGAGCGGGCGGTCGGTGGCGAGACCGAACCACAAAAGTCCCGACACCAGCGCATAATAGATCGTCGGCTTTATTTTGATGAAGCTTTCGTTGTGCAGCCAGATCGTCAGCCCGCCGAGCAGCACGACCATGATCCCGGAGAACCACAGGAGCGGAGAGATGTGGCGGTAGCGGATTGCCGAGAAGATCATCGCCGCGACCATCGCGACCATGAAGGCACCCGTCGCGACGAAGATCTTCAGCACCGACGGGACCGGCGCCAGGAAGTTGACTGCAAAGAAGACGAGCAGGGGGCCAAGGTCGATAAGAAGCTTGGCGCCGCCCTGCGGCTCGGACTTGTCGCTCATTCGGGCGGCAGTCCGGCAATGGCGCGGGCAACGGCTCGCGGGTCGAACGGGCGCAGGTCGTCGGCCTGTTCGCCCACGCCGATCGCATGGATTGGCAGACCGAAGCGCTCGGCTGCGGCAACCAGGATGCCGCCGCGCGCGGTGCCGTCGAGCTTGGTCATGATCAGGCCGGTCACGCCCGCCGTCTCGCGGAACACCTCGACCTGGGCAAGGGCGTTCTGGCCGGTTGTCGCGTCGAGGACGAGGAGGATGTCGTGCGGGGCTTCGGGGTTCAGCCGGCCGAGCACGCGGCGGATCTTGGACAGTTCGTCCATCAAGTGCGTCTTGTTCTGGAGCCGCCCGGCGGTGTCGACGATCAGCACGTCCTCGCCGGTTGCCGTCGCCTGCTTGACCCCGTCGAACACGATCCCCGCCGCGTCACCCCCTTCCTTGCCGGAGATGACGGGTGCGCCGATCCGGTCGCCCCAGATCTTCAGCTGTTCGATCGCGGCCGCCCTGAAGGTGTCCCCGGCGGCGAGCAGGACGCCATAATCCTCACCCTTCAGCCAATGCCCGAGCTTGCCGATGGTCGTCGTCTTCCCCGACCCGTTGACGCCGATCACGAGGATAACGTGCGGGCGCGGAAAGCCTGTGATTTCCAGGGGCTTGGCAACCGGCGCTAAGATCTTCTCGATTTCTTCGGCAAGGATCGTGCGGAGGCCTCTCTCGTCGAGCCTTTCGAACCGCTGGCTGGCGATCGCTTCCCGGATCCGGTGCGAGGCTTCGGGGCCGAGGTCGGACGCGATCAGGGCTTCTTCGATGTCGTCGAGAGTCGAGGTATCGAGCGCGGCGCGGCTGGTGAGGCCGGTCAGATTGTCCGCGACCCGGTCTGCGGTCTTGCTGAAGCCGCCGCGCAGGCGATCAAGCCAGCTCATGCCCAGGCTCCCACAAGCGTGTCGCCGTCCCGGCCAACGATCTGCGCCACTCCCGTCTCTCCGCCGACCGTTCCGGGAATCGACACCGGGGCGAAGTTGTCGGCATGACCTTTGGCATTGTTCTCGATCAGCACGTGCCGGGCCGAGCCGACGAGGCTGTCGAGCCACCGACGGCGGCGCTCGGCAGCAGCGTTCCGGAGGCGTGCGGCGCGAGCCTTTACGAGCTCGCGTGGCAGCTGCGGCATGCGTGCGGCCGGCGTGTTCGGGCGCGCCGAAAAAGGAAAGATGTGAGCGGCGATGATGTCGCAATCCTCCAACAATTGCAGGCTGTTGATGGCCATGTCTTCAGTTTCGGTCGGAAATCCGGCGATCAGGTCGGCACCGATGGTTGCGTCCGGCCGTGCCGTCTTGATGCGCTCCACGGTGCGCACCGCGTCGGCGCGGCTGTGGCGGCGCTTCATGCGCTTCAGGATCATGTCGTCGCCAGCCTGCAGCGAAAGATGAAAGTGCGGAAGAAGGCGCGGCTCGCCGGCGATGAGTTCGAATAGTGGCGGGTCGACCTCGACCCCGTCGAGTGACGACAAGCGCAGCCGCTGCAACCGTGGTTCGGAAGCGAGCAGGCGCTGGCACAAAAGGCCGAGGCCACCCTCATAGTCGGTGATGTCGACGCCGGTCAGCACGATCTCCTTCGCGCCGCGGTCGATCTCGCGCGCGACAGCGTCGCGGATCAGCTCGAAGGCTAGTGAGCGGCTTTCCCCACGCGCCTGCCAGATCGAGCAGAAGGTGCAGCGATGGTCGCATCCCGTCTGCACCGCGACGAAGCTTCGGACGTGCCCTTGGAACCCTGCTGGCGCCATGACGTCATTAGCGGCCAGGCTGTTGAGCTTGCGGGCATTTCCCACCACCCGCGCTACGCCCGGCATCTCCGCGAAGGTAGCCGGCTCAAGCTCGGCCGCACAGCCAGTGACGAGGATATTGGCGCCCGGCTTATCGCGGTGCGCACGCCGGATCGCCTGCCGCGTCTGGCGCACCGCTTCGTTCGTCACGGCGCAGCTGTTCACGACGACCCATTGCTCCCCGGCAGGGGCGGTGCGGGCGATCGTCTCGCTCTCCGCGAAGTTGAGACGGCAACCGAGCGTGATCGTTTCGACGCTCATTGCAGCGCCTCAAGGTCGAGCTCGCCCTCGAATACATGGGTGGCCGTTCCTCGCATCCGGATCGGCTCACCGGGCGCCCAGGCGATCGTCAACGATCCGCCCGGCATCGTTACGTTCACGGGCGAGGCGACCCGTTTCGACTTGATCGCCGCAACGGCAGTCGCGCACGCGCCGGTGCCGCAGGCTAGGGTCAGCCCGACACCCCGTTCCCAGGTTCGCAGGCGAATGCCGTCACCATCTACCTGCGCCACATTGACGTTCACCCGATCCGGGAATATTGCATCATTCTCGATCCTTGGACCGAGCTCTTCCAGCGAAATCGAATCCGGATCGTCCACGAAGAAGACGACGTGCGGATTGCCGACATTGAGCGCCATGCCGGCTTCGAGATCGTCCCAGCGCATCGGAAGCGCACCGGTGTCCATTGCATAGGCGAGGGGTACCTCGTCCCAGCCAAACCGCGGCTCTCCGAGGCTGACTTCAACCTCACCGCTTAGCTGCTCGCCGCCGAGCAGCCCGCCGGCGGTTTCGATGCGGGTTGCACCCGTCAGCTGCACGACGCAGCGCGCGGCATTGCCACAGCTCTCGACCTCGCCGCCGTCGGCGTTCCAGATGCGCATCTTGAGGTCCGCGGCTTCGCTCGGCTCCAGGACGATCAGCTGGTCGCATCCAATGCCCGTGCGCCGGTCCGCGATCGCCTTGGCGAGCGGTGGCGCCACGTCGAACGGCTCCTTTCGCCCATCGACGACAACGAAATCGTTGCCGAGACCATGCATCTTGTGGAAGTGCCGCCGCATCGGCGCGACTTAGGGAGCGCTAGGAGCCGAGTCTAGCGAGGGACCAATGGCGAGAGCCGCGACCGACGTCATGCAATCGATCATCTTTTCCGCGGTCCTTGAAGGGCTGGCGGCGTTGAAGCGCGCCTCAGGTGGCTTGCCGAACCAGCTGCTCCGCGACGTGCAGGCGATCCACCCGAACGTCACTTTCGCCGACCTTCCGAAGGAGCTCCAGGACGCGATCGCGGAAAGCACCCGCACGGCCTTCACCCAGCTCCTGAAGGAAGGCTATGCGGTCGGGCCGCGCCAGCAGATGCAGCAATCGCGGCCGCTCGACCGCGTTCCGGAACGCGACCGACGTGGACCTCCGCGCGGGCCGCGCGCCGGGGGCCGCGCTGGTTCCCCGAAAGGCGGTAAGCCAGGTGGCGGCGGAGGCAAGCCGCGCGGCGGGGGCGGCAAGCCGGGCGGCGGGAAGGCCTAGGGGCGCGTCAGGCCCGCAGCCGTTCGACGTTTGCTAGACGGCCATTGTCGAGCCTTATGAGCATATCGGCACGGGCGATCGTCGATCGCCGGTGAGCGATCATGAGGATCGTGCGTCCCTCACGACGCAGTCCGTCGAGCGCGTCGATCACCGCGCCTCCGTCGCCTCATCGAGCGCACTGGTAGCTTCGTCGAGGACGAGCACCGGCGCCTGCTTGTAGATCGCCCCGGCAAGGCCAAGCCGTTGCCGCTGCCCGCCAGACAGGCGGACGCCGCGTTCGCCGATCAGCGTGTCAAATCCGTCCGGAAGCGATTCGACGAACGCATGTAGCTGCGCCTGCCGCGCCGCTTCGATCACTCGGTCCATGTCGAGCGCGTCGTCCCCAAGGGCGAGCGCAATATTGCGAGCGATGCTGCTGTCCGCCAGGAAGATCGTCTGCGGCACATGGGCAATGCTCCGCTGCCAGCGAACCCGCGTTTCGCCGATCAACGGCACTCCATCGATGGTAATCCGGCCGGAGCCGGGTTCGAGCAGGCCCATCAGCAGGTCAGCGAGAGTGCTCTTGCCGCTGCCCGTTTCGCCGACCAGGGCAACCGCCGATCCCGCAGGAATCTCGAAGGTCACAGCCTCGAGCGCCGGGTCGGCACGTCCCTTGTAGGTGAAGGTCAGGTCTTCGATGCTGATGCACCGGCGCAGCGGAAGCGGCTCGCTGTTCTTGGGGCCGTTCGGATCGACCTTCAACCGCAGCAGGTCGGTGGCCTGGGCAAGCACCGAGAGGTATCCGGACGCGGTCGACCAGCCATGATAGACCTGCTGAACAACCGGCAACAGCCGTTGAGCCCCGAATGCCATGGCTCCAAGAACCGGTAGAGCGGCGGCGACCCCACCGGTTCGGCCGGCATACCACGCCGCCGCAATGGCGATGATCACGATACCGACGGTTTCGATCACGTAGCGCGGCGCCGCAGCGATAAAGCCGGTGTCCGCGCGGGCTGCAGTCAGCTCCTTGTCGATGCTCTCGAAGGCACGCGCATGAAGCTCGGCAGTGCCGTCGATGATGATATCCCTGATCCCGCCAAAGCTTTCCTGGGCGACCTTCAGCCGCGAATCGAAAGCTTTGCTCATCACCGCAGAGCTCTTGCTCAGCCGCGCGCGAGCGAGTGCGGAGACTGCGACATAAACGAGAATACAGACGGCGCCGTGAGAAGCGCGACGAGCGGACTGACCCAGAACATGCCGACCAGGATGAACAGTAACAGCACAGCGCCGGTAAGGCCCTGGACCCCGGCAGGATGAGGTCGAAGACCAAGACTTCTACCTGATCGATGGCGGCGAGGAGCGTGCTCGAATTCCGCTCCAGGTGGAAACAATATGGCTGCAGCAGGACGCGCCGCTGGATGTCGATGGTCAGGTCGTGGCCAAGCCCGTAAGAGAAGTCCTGGCCCGAGTGGACGAGCTGCAGACGAATGGCGCCGGAAACCAGCGCCAAGGACGCAAAGACTAAGGCGCCACCTACGAGCGGCCTGACGTTTTCGCCGAAGATTGCGCGGAGCGCAGCGCTGCCCGACCCATCCGTCAGCAGCGACAGAAAGGGGAGCAACGAGCCGATGGTCGCGAGCTCCGCGACTGCTCCGGCCAGCATCAGCAACAGGAGGAGATAGAACTGGCGTCGGCGAGCCGTCGTCATGTGCACGAAGATTTCGCGCAGGTCGGACCGGACTCTCGTGCCTGACGCTTGCTTCGTCATGCGACAGCGCGCGCTGCCACCGTCACAGGATAGGCGGGATCGAAGCTGTCGAGCTTTTCCGCCGGGATCTCCTCTACAGCCGCGCCATGAAGGAAGGCTGTCGCGGCGAACAGATTGCCGAAGGTTTCCACGGAGACGGCGGCGGGATCGAAAGCCTGTGCAAGGAGCCGCGGTAGGGAGTCCTCGGTCACCGACCAATGCCAACTATAGTCGCGGCCAGGGCGCACCGGAGTGATGCCCGGTACCGTCATCAACAATATGCCGCCCGGCCGAAGCGAGCGCCGCAACTGCTTCACCGCCGCCGCCATGTCGTAAATCAGGTGGAGGGTTTGCGTGATGATGATGCAGTCGAACGTTCCGTCCGGGAGGACCCCGGGGTCGGCGAGATCGCCGACAATCGTCGCTGCTCGCGCGTGCCGCAGTCGAGCGGCAGCTCCGCGAACCGCTCATTGTGCAGCGCTGCCAGAGCTCCCCGGTCGATCGTCACCACTTGAGGCTGCAGCCCTCGGCACCGGCTGTCCAGCATGCTTAACGAGAAAGGGCGACCAATCGGCCGCCCTTTCCAAAAACCATCGCTCGGCCGGATCAGCGCGAGTAGAACTCGATCACGAGGTTCGGCTCCATGCGTACCGGGTAGGGCACCTCGTCCAGCTTCGGGACGCGGGTGTAGGTCACCTTCGATGTGCCGTCCGGAACGACGTAGTCGGGGATCTCGCGCTCGGCGAGGCTCTGCGCCTCGATGACCAGCGCCATTTCCTGCGCCTTCGAGCCGAGCTCGATGACGTCGCCGACATTCACGCGGCGGCTGGCGATGTTGCACTTCACGCCGTTGACGCGGACGTGGCCGTGGCTGACCAGCTGGCGCGCGGCCCAGATCGTCGGCGCGAACTTGGCGCGATAGACGACCATGTCGAGGCGGCGCTCGAGCAGGCCGATGAGGTTCTGCGAGGCGTCGCCCTTCATCCGCGAAGCGTCGATATACTGCTTCTTGAACTGCTTTTCCGTGATGTCTCCGTAATAGCCCTTCAGCTTCTGCTTGGCGCGGAGCTGGATGCCATAGTCGGAGAGCTTGCCCTTGCGGCGCTGACCGTGCTGGCCAGGGCCGTACTCGCGGCGGTTAACCGGGCTCTTGGGACGTCCGAAGACGTTCTCGCCCATGCGGCGGTCGAGCTTATACTTGGCGCTGGTGCGCTTCGTCACTGTATGTCTCCAATTTGCTTCGTTTCAGGTGCCCGGAACCGCACCGGCCAGCCAGTTGCTGGACGCGATCACCGCTTCACCGGGCATGCGGGATCAATTGCGAAGGCGCGCCACTAGGCGGAGGAGGCGCTAAGGTCAAGTTTTTGCGCCTGAACCGCCCACTCGCTTGCGCGCCCGACGGCTCCACGGCAAGCAGCAGTCTGAAGAGGGGACGAGCATGAAATATCTGTTGATGATCGGCGTAGCGGCTGCGGCGATGGCGAGCAGCGCGGGAGCGACGGTCAATTATGCGATCGACCTGACCGCGCCCGAGCACCACACTGCCACGGTGACGACGACCTTCCCGGTGACGTCGGGCCCGTATCTCGATGTGAAAATGCCGGCCTGGCGGACCGGCCGCTACACGATCATGAACCTCGCCAATGGCGTCAGCCAGTTCGCGGCGACGGATGCGAACGGCAACCGCCTCGCGGCGGAGAAGATTGACAAGTCGACCTGGCGCATTCGCTTGGCCCAGCCCACCGCGGTCCGGATCAGCTATGAACTGTACGGCAATGAACTGGGCAGCCGCAGCCGGCACATCGACGACAGCCATGCATATCTCGATGCCTCGGCGGTCCTCATGTACGCGGACCAATATCGCGGCGACGACGTGCGCGTTGCACTCCAGGTGCCGCAGGGGTGGCGCAGCTTTTCGGGCATGCAGTCGCCGGCGCCGCAGCAATTCGTCGCGCCCAATTGGGACGTGCTGGTCGACTCACCGATCGAAACCGGCGTCGAACAGGCGACCAGCTTCACCGAAGGCGGTCGCGAATATCAGGTGACGGTCTGGGGCGAGGGCAATTACGACCTGCAGAAGATCGCCGGTGACTTGAGGAAGATCGTCGCGCAGGCGCCGTCGATCTGGGGCGGGTATCCGTTCCAGAAATATGTTTTCATGGTCCATGCTACCGACGGCGTTGGCGGCGCCACCGAGCACAAGAATTCGACCGTCATCCAGGTACCGCGCTACATCTTCGGCCCGAGCGGTCGCTACACCGCCTTCCTTTCGACCGCGGCGCACGAGTTCATCCACACCTGGAACGTGAAGGCCTACCGCGACGCGGCGATGGTGCCCTACGATTATCAAAGGGAGAATTATTCCAACCTGCTTTGGATGCACGAGGGATCGACCGAATATTTCACCGGTCCGTTCCTGCTCCGCGCCGGGCTCGTCAGCCTCAACGACTATCTGGGCGAGCTCGCCGACGCTATCGGGGACGACCAGAACCGTCCCGGCCGTCATGTCCAGTCGGTCGCCGGCGCTTCCTGGGACGAATGGATCTCTCCCTCGGACCAGCAGCGGTCGCAGAACGCCTGGGTGAACATCTACGACCAGGGCGCCATCGCATCGTGGATGCTCGACATCGCCTTGCTTCAGCAGACCGGCGGCAAGGTGTCGTACCGCGACGTCCATCGTGAGCTCTACAAGCGCTTCGGCGTGGGGACGCGCGGGTTCACGGAAAGCGACGTGCTGGCGATCCTCAAGGACCTGACCGGGCGGCCCTGGGACGCGTGGTGGGCAGCCAACATCCACGCTCCTGCTAATCCTGACTATGCTGCCTTGCTGCAGCCGGTCGGGCTAAAGCTCAGCTATCCCGAGCCGTCCAAGGCATGGGCCGGCTGGCGGGTGAGCCCGTCCGACGGCTGGATGAAAATCGACGCAGTGCAGAAAGGCAGCCCCGCCTGGGATGCCGGGTTCGAGTCCGGCGACGTGCTGGTGGCCGCCAACGGCCAGCGGCTGACCGAATCGCGGTTCAAGAGCTTTCTCTCCGAGCGCAAGCCGGGCGACACGGTCAGCATCAGCTACTTTCGGCGCGACCGGCTAATGCAGAAGGTCCTGAAGATCGGCTCCTCAAGGGGTTCACCAAAGATCGTTCAGGTTGAACGCCCGACTGCCGCACAGAAGGCGCTGTTCCAGCGCTGGCTCGGCGTGCCGTACGGAAGCTAGCGGCCGCGCACCGGGCCAACCAGCGCACGGATCACGCCGCGGATCGCCTTCACCTCGCGCGACGACCAGCGAGTCTTGGTGAAGATGGTGCGCAGCGTGTTCTTCGTTGCCTGCGTTCGCGACGGCGGATGGAAATAGCCTTTGGCGTCGAGCTCGTCGTTGAGCTGCCCGATCAGTCCCTCGAGTTCCGTGTGAGGCGCTGGCGGCTCCAGGTCCTTGGCGGGAGGCACCGCCAATTCCGACCGCTTCGACCATTCGTAGGCGAGCAGGATCACCGCCTGGGCAAGGTTTAGAGAGCCGAAATCCGGATTGATCGGCACTGTCACGATGGCGTTGGCGAGCGCCACTTCCTCCGTCTCGAGGCCTGACCGCTCGGCGCCGAAAAGGATGGCGCTCCGCTCCGAGGACGCCGTGATGCGGTCCGCCATCTCGTCCGGGCGGACAACGGGCATCACGAGGTCGCGCCGGCGGACCGTCGAGGCAAAGACGTGGCTGCAATCCGCGATCGCCTCTTCGGTGGTGGCGAACACCTGCGCCTGCTCGAGCACGAGATCGGCGCCGCTCGCTGCGGGGCCGGCGTCGGGGTTTGGCCAGCCATCGCGAGGCGCCACCAGACGCAACTCCGTAAGCCCGAAGTTCAGCATCGCCCGCGCCGCCTTGCCGATATTCTGGCCAAGCTGCGGGCGGACGAGGACGATGACGGGCTTGTTCGGCTCGCTGCTCACAGCAGCCGGTCCGGCGGTGAAGCTTTGGGCTTCTCCTCCGCCGGCTCTTCGCGGACAGCGCCGGCGATTTCGGCGAAGTCGCCCGGATCGCTGAAGTCCTTATAGATGCTTGCGAAGCGGATGTAGGCGACATGATCGAGCGCCTTGAGACCGTTCATCACCGCTTCGCCGATCCGGGTCGAGGTGACTTCATCCCCCGAGGTTTCCATCTGCCGCTGAATGCCACTGACCAGGCGATCGATCTTCGCAGCATCGATGTCGCGCTTGCGGGTTGCATGGCCGATCGCACGGACCAGCTTGTCGCGGTCGAACGGCTCGCGCTCGCCGTTCTTCTTCACGACCGTCAAGTCGCGCAGTTGGACACGCTCGAAGGTCGTGAAGCGCGCTCCGCATGCCTCGCACTGTCGGCGCCGGCGGATGGCGGCGCCGTCCTCCGTCGAGCGGCTGTCCTTAACCTGGCTGTCTTCGTGCGCGCAGAAGGGACAGCGCATCCTTGGCCCTGACTAGCCCTGGTAAATCGGAAAGCGGGCGCAGAGCTCGCGGACGCGCTCGTTCACCCGGGCTTCCACGGCGCCGTTATTCTCGAGCCCATTCTCCTTGAGCCCGTCGAGCACGTCGGCGACCATGTCGGCGATGTCGCGGAATTCGGCCTCGCCGAAGCCGCGGGTGGTACCGGCGGGTGAGCCGACTCGGATGCCGCTGGTCTTCATCGGCGGCAGCGGGTCGAATGGCACGCCGTTCTTGTTGCAGGTGATGCCCGCCCGCTCGAGGCTCTCGTCAGCGTCCTTTCCGGTCACGCCGAGCGGCCGCAGATCGACCAGCGCCAGGTGCGTGTCGGTGCCGCCGGCAACGAGGTCGGCGCCGCGCTCCTTCAGGCGGTTGGCGAGCATGCGCGCGTTTGCGATGACGGCCTTCGCATAAGCCTTGAACTCCGGCTGCAGCGCTTCGCCGAAGGCCACCGCCTTGGCGGCGATGACATGCATCAGCGGACCGCCCTGGAGGCCGGGGAACACGGCCGAGTTCACCTTTTTGGCGATCTCTTCATTGTCGGTGAGGACCATGCCACCGCGAGGGCCGCGCAGCGTCTTGTGGGTCGTCGTCGTGACGACGTCGGCGATGCCGAAGGGGGACGGGTGCTCGCCTGCCGCGACCAGGCCCGCGAAATGCGCCATGTCGACCATCAGCAGCGCGCCGACCTCATCAGCAATCTCGCGGAATCGCTTGAAGTCGAAGTGGCGCGGATAGGCCGATCCGCCGGTGATGATCATTTTGGGCCGGTGCTCTTTGGCGAGCGCCAATACTTCGTCGAAGTCGACCAAATGGTCCTCTTCGCGAACGCCGTACTGGACCGCGTTGAACCATTTGCCAGACTGCGCGGGCGGCGCGCCGTGCGTCAGGTGTCCGCCGGCGGCGAGGCTGAGGCCCATGATCGTGTCGCCGGGCTTCAGAAGGGCCATCATCACTGCGCCATTGGCCTGCGCGCCGGAATGCGGCTGGACGTTCGCAAAGGCGCACCCGAACAGCTTCTTCGCGCGCTCGATGGCAAGGGTCTCGACGGCGTCGGACGGCGCGCAGCCCTGATAGTAACGGCGCCCCGGATAGCCTTCGGCATATTTGTTGGTGAGCACGGAGCCCTGCGCTTCGAGCACCGCCTTGCTGACGATATTTTCGGAAGCGATCAGCTCGATCTGGGTCTGTTCGCGATGCAGCTCGTCGCGGATTGCGTCCTCGACGGCGGAGTCCTTGTCGCTCAGCCCGCTGCTGAAGAAACCGTGCGGCACGCGGTAGTTCTGGTCCTGATCAAGCTCGGCGGCACTGGCCATCAGTCGGATTCCTGCAGTGATTGTGAAAGTTGGTCGACGCGGCGCTGGTGCCGGCCTCCGGCGAACTCGGCACCGAGGAAGGCGGTCACGCAAGCCTTCGCCATGTCGCTGCCGATCAGCCGTGCCCCGAGGGCGAGGACGTTGGCGTCGTTATGCTCGCGGGCAAGCGCCGCCGAGACCGGATCATCGACGCGCGCGCAGCGGCATTTGGGCTCGCGGTTTACGGCGATCGAAATGCCGATACCGGAGCCGCAGACGGCAATGCCGCGGTTGGCTTGGCCGGCAGCGACCGCTCTGGCCAGCATCGCCCCATATTGCGGGTAGTCGACGCTATCGGCGCTGTTGGTGCCGAGGTCGGTCACTTCATGCCCCTGGTCGCGCAGCCAGCCGGCAAGCTCGTCCTTCAGGACGTACCCGGCGTGATCGGCGGCAAGAGCGATGCGCATGCCGAAACTCCTAGCCTTCCCGCCGGTGCGACGCCACCGGGCTTGTGTTTCTAATTCGCGGCTGCCGCTCCGCTGTTGGAGAGCCAGCCGCGGCCCTTCAATGGCTGCACGCTTGAGCCCGCAATCCTGACTTCCCCGCCGGTGCGCAGGACGACGGCCCAGCCGCGGCCCCGGCGCTCGATCGCATGCACGGCGCTCGCGGCGACCCAATGACCGCGCCGAACGATCGCGCCCTCCACGTCCCCGGCCTCCGCAATCACGTCAGCGAACCGGCCGAGCAGCAGCCGGCTCGACCCGTCGGCAAGGGAGACGCGGCAATAATGGTCCTCGGCCGTGATCGCCGTGACCGCAGCGAGATCTCGGACGCCGGCGCGCCACAGCTTGCCCTTGACCTGCGGGACGGGGTCCGGGCGGCGGAGCATGCGCGCGCCGGTAACCACCGCCATCAGGATCGCGAGCGAGACGGCGCCCGCGTGCAGCCAGGTCAGGTGCCAGTCGCTCGCCGTCTCCCCGCCTGCGAGGCGGAGGAACAGGAAAATTTCGGCGGGGATCGGAAAGTTGATGACCAGCGCGCCCAACAGAGCGGCGCGCCACCAGTCGCTGCTGCTCTTCACGCGCCAGGTGAACCAGCACACCCACAGCGACGTGTTGAGTCCGATCAGCAGCGTCCAGAACAGCAACCGCCGAGGGAGCGCGATGGATTCGGTGCCGAACGCCCCGGACAAGGTGGCGATCACTACCGCGGCGGCGGAGCAGGCAGCGATCAAAGGCAGGCCGGGTAGCTGCAAGGCGCGTTTCGCGAACCGGCGTGCGGGGTTCACGAATTCCCGCTTGGCATTCGGCGCTTGAGGCGCGCTCGATGGGGCGACTGCCGGCGGCACGGAGGAATTGCTGCCAGCATCCACAGGAGGAAACAAGAATGAACACTCGCCTTGCTTTTGTGCTGCTTGCTGCCGCTACGCCGCTTGCTGCGCAGCCGATGCAGGATCCTGCGGCAATGATGGCCGCCGAGCGCGAAGCGATGAAGGCGTTCGACTGGACGTCGGGCGAATGGCGCGGGGAAGCGGTGACCCAGACCCCGTCCGGGGAGCATCGCGTCACCCATACAGAGCGGAGCGGGACCCTGTTGGCCGGCACCGTGCGACTGATCGAGGGCCATGCCTATCGCGCCGACGGAAGCACCGGCTTCAATGCGCTCGCGATGCTGAGCTACGATCCGGCCGGCAAGAAGTACCGGATGTCGAGCCATGCGGAAGGGCGCTTCGGAACCTTCGAGATCGTGCCGACCTCAGACGGCTACGTATGGACGGTGCCAGCCGGGCCGATGACCATCCGCTACACGGCGCACCATAAGGACGGCGTGTGGACCGAAATCGGCGAGCGCGTGGCCGAGGGCAAAGCGCCGCAGCCCTTCTTTCGCATGGAGCTCAGGAAAGTCGGCCCGACCAGCTGGCCGGCCGCCGGAGCCGTCAAGCCGCGTTAGGCGGCGAGGCGGATCTCTTCGCGGCTGAGGATCTCGACCAGCGCGCCGACGAGCTCGTCCATCATCTCGGCGCTGTGCTGCGGGCCGGGCGTGAAGCGGAGGCGCTCGGTGCCGCGCGGGACGGTCGGGAAGTTGATCGGCTGAACGTAGAGGCCGTATTCGGCGAGGAGGATGTCGCTGACGCGCTTGGCCTTGACCGGGCAGCCGATCAGCAGCGGCACGATGTGCGTGACGCTGTCCATCAGCGGCAGGCCGGCCGCCGCGAACTTCGCCTTGAGCGCGGCCGCGGCGTCCTGCTGCGCCTTCCGCTCCTCGTCGCGGGCCTTGAGGTGCCGGACGCTGGCGAGCGCGCCGGCGACCAGCACCGGCGATAGCGACGTCGTGAAGATGAAGCCCGGCGCGTAGCTGCGGATGCAGTCGACGATCATCTTGTCGGCAGCGATATAGCCGCCCATCACGCCGAACGCCTTGCCGAGCGTGCCTTCGATGATGGTCAGCCGGTCGGCGACGGCGTCGCGCTCGGAAATGCCGCCGCCATGTTCGCCGTACATGCCGACCGCGTGCACTTCATCGAGGTAGGTGAGAGCGTTGTACTTGTCGGCGAGATCGCAGATCGCAGCGATCGGCGCGATGTCGCCGTCCATCGAATAGACGCTTTCGAAGGCGATCAGCTTGGGCGCGGCGGCGTCCTCGGCTGCGAGCAGCTCCTCGAGATGCTCGAGGTCGTTGTGGCGGAACACGCGCTTCTCGCAGCCGGAATTCTTGATCCCGGCGATCATCGAGGCGTGGTTGAGCTCGTCGGAGAAGATCACGCACCCCGGAAGCAGCTTGCCGAGCGTCGACAGCGCCGCCTCGTTCGACACGTAGCCGGACGTGAAGAGGAGCGAGCCTTCCTTGCCGTGAAGGCTTGCGAGCTCCGCTTCGAGCTCGGTGTGATAATGCGTGTTGCCGCTGATGTTGCGGGTGCCCCCGGACCCCGCGCCGACCTCGTGGAGGGCGGTCTCCATCGCTTCGACGACCGCCGGATGCTGACCCATGCAGAGATAGTCGTTTGAGCACCAGACGGTGATCGGCTTTGGCCCGTTGCCGCCGAAGCAGTGCGCGTTGGGGAAGCTGCCTTTGGTGCGCAGGATGTCGACGAACACCCGGTACCGTCCCTCGTCATGAAGGCGGTCGATCGCCGACTTGAAAATGCGCTCGTAGTCCATCGTGCCGTTTTACCCGCCCCGCGCTCTGCTGCCGCTACGGGCTTTCCCTTATCTCCGCTGGGCCGGGCATTTACCTTTGCCCGTCGGGGAATGCCATTGCGAACGACTCGCAACTAAGCGCCTCAGAGCCGCTTCACCTCGCCGATACCGTAGCTTGCGAGCGCTGCAAGCGAGGGCGTGCGCACGTCGGAGGTGAAGAGCATAACCCCCGGCGTGGCACCGGCAGGCCACGCCTGCTCACGGGTCAGCCAGGCGATCCGCCGGGCAATTCCTGCCCCGCCGTCGACATAGAAAATGTCTGGGTAAGCCGCGCCAAGCTCCTGCTCGAGCAGCGGGAAGTGAGTGCAGGCAAGAACGACGGTGTCGATGCGGTCGCCCGCGGCAGCCTCGAACATCGGCGCGGCGGCTGCGCGTACATCGTCGATTCCGACCTCGTCACCGCCCAGCTTCGCTTCGGCCAGCTCCACCAGCTCGGGGGAACCATGGCGGACGATGGTGCAATCGGACGCAAATTGTGCCGCGAGATCGTCCACATAGGGCTGGCGGACGGTCGCTTCGGTCCCGAGCACGCCGATGACGCGGCTCTTCGACATCTCGGCCGCAGGCTTGATCGCGGGCACAGTGCCGACCACCGGCACGTCGAGCGCCGAGCGGACATGGTCGAGCGCAATGGTCGAGGCGGTGTTGCAGGCGATGACGGCGAGGCGCGGCTGGAACCGCTCGACGAGGCGGCCGAGGAGGGCCGGCACGCGGCTCGCGATCTCGGCTTCGCTGCGCTTGCCATAGGGGAAGCCGGCGCTGTCCGCCGCGTAGACGATCGGCGCGGTTGGCAGCAGATCGAGCGTCGGCCGCAACACGGAAAGCCCGCCGACGCCGGAATCGAAGAAGAGGATGGGGGAGGCTGGATCCACGGCCGCTCTGTGGCGTGCCCCGTCGCGGGCTGCAAGTTGCACCACGGCCGCGGTTTGCTACTCACGGGCCATGACCCGGGAGATGCTCTTCGCGCTGGCGCTCGGCTATTTGCTCGGGTCGATCCCCTTTGGGCTGATCCTGACGCGGTTCACTGGGCGCGGCGACGTCCGCAAGATCGGGTCGGGTAATATCGGCGCGACCAACGTGTTGCGCACCGGCAGCAAGCCGCTGGCGGCGATGACTCTGATCCTCGACATGCTCAAGGCTACGGTCGCGATCGCCGCCGCGCGACTCCTCTTCGGTTATGAAGCGCAGCCCTTCGCAGCGGCCGGCGCATTCATCGGGCACCTTTATCCGGTCTGGCTTGGCTTCCGGGGCGGCAAGGGCGTCGCCACGCTCCTCGGCGTTCTGATCGCGCTGCTGTGGCCGGCTGCGCTCATCTACGCCGCCATCTGGATCCTCCTGCTGCTGACGATCCGAATCTCGTCAGTCGCGGGAATGACGGCCGCGATCAGCGCGCCAATCGCCGCACTTCTACTCGACCCTCGCTACTTCACCCTGCTGCTCGGTTTCGCTTTGCTCGTCCTCTGGAAGCATCGCGAGAACATCCTCCGCCTTCGGAAAGGAACCGAGCCACGCATAGGATCGAAGACCTCGTCGACCGCCTGAGGCTGCTGAGGTCGCCAGGCATTGGGCCGGTGACCTTCCGCCAGCTGATCGCCCGCTTCGGCACAGCCTCGGCAGCGCTCGCCGCCGTTCCCGACCTTGCGCGCCGAGGTGGGGGAAAGCCGCCGGTGCTGCGCTCGCGAGACGATGCGGAGCGCGAGATTGCGCGGGTCGAGAAGCTCGGCGCCCGTTACCTCGCGCTCGGGCAGGGGCTCTACCCGCGGCTGCTCGCCGAGCTGGAGGACGCGCCGCCGCTGCTGGTAGCGAAGGGCGACGTCCAGCTGCTCGACCGTCAGGCGGTGGCCATTGTCGGCGCCCGCAATGCTTCCGCGGCTGCCTGCCGCTTCGCCCGCGGCCTCGCCCATGATCTCGGGCAGGAAGGGCTGGTCGTGGTGTCCGGCTTGGCGCGCGGGATCGACAGCGCCGCGCATGACGGCGCGCTCGCCAGCGGCACCGTCGGCGTGATCGCAGGCGGCGTCGATGTCTTCTACCCGCCGGAAAATCAGGCGCGGCAGGAGGCAATGTTTGAACGCGGCCTGGTGATTGCCGAAATGCCGCCGGGGACCGAACCGCGTGCGCGCCACTTCCCCTATCGCAACCGGATCATCGCCGGCATCGCCAGCGGCACGGTAGTGGTCGAAGCGGCGCCGCGTTCAGGCTCGCTCATAACGGCGCGCCTCGCGGCAGAGGCGGGGCGCGAGGTGCTGGCGGTGCCAGGCTCGCCGCTCGACCCGCGGGCGCAGGGCTGCAACCAGCTGATCCGCGACGGCGCGACCCTGATCCAGAATGCGGCGGACGTGGCCGAAGCGATCCGTCCCTATGCCGCCCAGGTGCGCTCGACGGCGGCACCCTTCGATCATGCGGCCCCCGACCTTGTGGAGAGCGATGACGTGCTGGCAGCGGTGGAAAGCCTGCTCGGCCCGTCGCCGGCGCCCGTCGATGAGATCATTCGCTTGTCGGGTGCAAGCTCGGGCGCGGTGCAGATGGCGCTCCTCGAACTGGACCTTGCCGGAAGGCTTGACCGGCACGCCGGCGGGAAGGTGAGCCTGCGAGAAGCTTGACGACTGGAATCCCCGGCTCCCACCTTACGCGTATGCGTGAGGAAAGATTTTGAAGCTCGTCGTCGTCGAATCGCCGGCCAAGGCGAAAACCATCGAAAAGTATCTCGGCAGCGGGCACCGGGTGCTCGCGTCGTTCGGCCATGTGCGTGATTTGCCGCCCAAGGACGGATCGGTCGATCCGGACAAGGGCTTCGACATGCTGTGGCAGGTGTCGCCTGATCGCTCGAAGCAGCTGAAGGCGATTACTGACGAGGCGAAAAAGGCCGACACTTTGATCCTCGCCACGGACCCGGATCGCGAGGGCGAAGCAATCAGCTGGCACGTCCAGGAAGTGCTTCGGGCGAAGAAGGCGCTGCCGAAGGACGTGCAGCGCGTAGCGTTCAACGCGATCACCAAGGCCGCGGTCACGGAAGCCATGACCAAGCCGCGCAACCTCGATGAAGACCTGGTCGACGCTTACCGGGCACGGCGCGCGCTCGACTATCTGGTCGGGTTTACATTGTCGCCAATCCTGTGGCGCAAGCTTCCGGGCGCGAAGTCCGCTGGCCGCGTACAGTCTGTGGCGCTGCGCCTGATCGTCGACCGCGAGCGCGAGATCGAGATCTTCCGCCCCCAGGAATATTGGGCGGTGAGCGCGACGTTCGAAAAGGATGGGCAGAGCTTCACCGGCCGGCTCGTGCAGTTCGACGGCAGGAAGATCGACCGACTGACGATTGGGAACAAGGGCGAGGCGGACGCCGCCAAGGCTGCGGTCGAAGCCGGCCGGTTCACTGTCTCTTCGGTCGAGACCAAGCCGTTCGCCAAGAACCCGCCGCCGCCCTTCACCACCTCGACGCTGCAGCAGGAGGCGGCGCGCAAGCTCGGCTTTGCCGCCAGCCACACGATGCGGATCGCGCAGGGCCTCTATGAAGACGGGCTGATCACTTACATGCGGACGGACGGCGTCGACATGGCGCCCGAAGCGGTGAGCGCGGCGCGCAAGGCGATCGCCAGCCGCTACGACGCGGGCTTCGTCCCCGACAAGCCGCGCCACTACACCAGCAAGGCGAAGAATGCGCAGGAAGCCCACGAAGCGGTCCGCCCGACCGACTTCAGCAAGGCGCGCGCCGGCTCGGGCGATCATGCGCGGCTCTACGAGCTGGTCTACAATCGGGCGCTCGCGAGCCAGATGGCGTCGGCGCGCCTGGAGCGGACTACGGTCGAGCTGAAGGACGGAACCGGCAAGGCGGTACTTCGCGCGACCGGGCAGGTCGTGCTCTTCCCAGGCTACCTCACGCTCTACGAAGAGGGCCGCGACGAAAAGGCGGAGGACGAAGAGGGCGCGCGCATGCCGATGCTGCGCGAAGGCGACGCCCCGACGAAGACCGGCGTAGAGGCGACCCAGCACTTCACCCAGCCGCCGCCGCGCTATTCGGAGGCCAGCCTCGTCAAGCGACTGGAGGAGCTCGGGATCGGGCGTCCGTCGACTTACGCGTCGATCCTTCAGACGCTGAAGGACCGCGAATATGTCCGTACCGACAAGAACCGCTTTATTCCTGAGGAGAGCGGCCGGCTGGTGACGGCCTTCCTCGAGCGCTTCTTCGAGAAGTATGTCAGCTATGACTACACGGCCGAGCTCGAGGAAGAGCTGGACGACGTGTCCGGCGGGCGGCTCGATTGGCAGAAATTGCTCGACGAATTCTGGCGCGACTTCAAGCCGAAGGCCGGCGAGGTCATGGACCAGCAGCCGAGCGAGATCACCAAGGCGCTGGACGACTTCCTCTCACCCTGGCTGTTCCCCGACAAGGGCGACGGCAGCGACCCGCGGCTATGCCCGAATTGCGGTAACGGACGGCTGGCGCTTCGCGGCGGGCGCTTCGGCGCCTTCGTCGCCTGCTCGAACTATCCGGAGTGCAAATATACGCAGAAGTTCGGGCAGGGCGGTGATCAGGCGCAGAGCGACGGCCCGCAGGATCTCGGTAACGACATCCAGCTGAAGAGCGGACGGTTCGGTCCTTATGTCGAACGCGGCGACAAACGCGCCTCGATCCCGAAGGACATCCCTCTGTCGGACGTCGATGCCGCAGTCGCGGAGCGGCTGCTGTCGCTGCCGCGCGAGGTCGGCACGCATCCGGAGACCGGCAAGCCGATCACCGCCAGCATCGGGCGCTACGGACCCTATCTCGCGCACGACGGCAAATATGCGAAGCTCGGCTCAACCTCGGAGGTGTTCGAAACCGGCATGAACGCGGCGGTGGCGAAGCTCGCCGACGCGGCGAGCGGTGCGGGCCGCGGCCGCGGTGCTGCGCGCGAGCCGATCGCCGTACTCGGGCCTCATCCCGAGAGCGGCAAGGAGATCAAGGTCATGGACGGCCGCTATGGCCCGTACGTGACCGACGGTACGACCCATGCGACGATCCCCAAGGGCAGCGAGCCTAAGTCGGTAGTGCTCGAGGAAGCGGTGCAGTGGATCAACGAGCGTGCCGCCAAGGGACCGGCCAAGAAGAAGGGTGGCCGTAAGGCGCCGGCGAAGAAGAAAGCCAAATGATCGAGATCGAACTCAAGCGCCTGCCGCATGGCGAAGGCTTGCCGCTGCCGTCCTATGCGACCGACGGTGCCGCCGGGATGGACGTAGTCGCGGCCGAGGATCTGACCCTCTCGCCCGGTCAGCGCCATGCCGTTGCCACCGGCTTCGCGATCGCCATTCCGCCGGGGTACGAAGTTCAGGTGCGGCCGCGCTCGGGGCTGGCGCTGAAAAACGGCATCACCTGCCTCAACACGCCTGGCACGATCGACGAGGATTATCGCGGCGAGGTGAAGGTCATTCTTGCCAACCTTGGAAGCGAGCCGTTTGAGGTCCGCCGCGGGGAGCGGATCGCGCAGCTGGTACCCGCGCCGGTGCTCAAGGCGAGCTTCCTGGAAGTTACCGAGCTCAGCGAAACGGGCAGGGGAGCTGGCGGCTTCGGCTCCACCGGCCGGTGAACCTCCGGGACGAAGAACTGGAGCGCTACGCGCGCCATATCGTGCTGCCGCAGGTCGGCGGCGTCGGGCAGCGCAAGCTCAAGGAAGCGAGCATCGCCATCGTCGGAGCCGGCGGGATCGGCAGCGCCGTCATCCCGGCGCTCGCCGGAGCGGGCATCGGGCGGCTGACGATCATCGACGACGACGTCGTGTCGGTCGAAAACCTCCATCGCCAGCCGCTCTTCCGGGAGCGCGACATCGGTTATTCCAAGGCGGACCTCGCATTGCAGTTCGTCCAGCGGCTCAACCGCTTCGTGCAGGCGAAGCCCGTGCAGCAGCGGGTCAGTCCTGAGAATGCGCGTCGCCTGCTCGAAGGACACGATCTCGTGATCGACGGCAGCGACAATTTCGCAACACGGCTGGCAGTCAGCGACGCGTGCGTTGGGCTCGGTATCCCGCTGCTTTCCGCGGCGGCGGTTCAGTTCCAGGGGCAGGTGGGGCTGTTCCGCGCAACGCCCTGCTATCGCTGCTTTGTCGGCGACGCCTTCGACAGCGACGATTGCGACAATTGTGCGGAGCTCGGCGTGCTCGGGGCGCTGACGGCGACCGTCGGAAGCTTCGCGGCGCTACTGGCCGTCAATTCGGTCGTCGGCGTCGGTCCTGACCAGGGGGGCACGGTGCACATTTTCGACGGACAGAAGCTCAGCTGGCGGCCGGTCCGGATTCCGCCGGACGCGGGGTGCCGCGCCTGCGGTCAACCTAGGGCCTGAGCAATCCTGGCGACGAGGTGCCGCGCCACCTCGTCCTTCGCACCCTCCGGCCAATCTTGGACGCCGTCGGCGGTCACGAGATGGACGCGGTTGCGCTGCCCGCCCATGACGTCGCCGGAAACGTCATTTGCGACGATCCAGTCGGACTTCTTGGCGGCGCGTTTCTCGACTGCATGTTCCACCACATGGTCCGTCTCCGCGGCGAAGCCGATCAGGAGTCTTGGACGCTGCTCCGACGCGCCTAGCTCCGCTAGGATATCGCGCGTTGGCTCGAACTCGAGTTGAGGCGGACCGCTGCCCTTCTTGAGCTTGGTCGGCGACGGTCTGACCCGCCAATCGGCGACGGCGGCGACGAGCACGGCGGCGTCGGCGGGCAATGCGGCGAACACGGCGTCGGCCATCTGCTCAGCCGTCTCGACGTCGATCCGATCGACACCCGCGGGCGTGTCGAGCGCCACCGGTCCGGCCACCAGAGTTACGCGCGCACCTGCTTCCGCAGCCGCGGAGGCAATAGCAAAGCCTTGGCGTCCGGACGAGCGATTGGCGATCACCCGCACCGGGTCGATCGGCTCGTGCGTCGGCCCGGCCGTCACGAGGATGTGCTTGCCCTGCAGAGTCACTTCAGCAGGTCGGCGAGCTGTTCCAGGATGTGCTGCGGCTCAGGCAAACGGCCTGGCCCGAATTCCCCGCACGCCATTTCGCCTTCGGCAGGCTCGATGACGCGGATGCCGTCGGCTTTCAGCTGGTCGACGTTCCTGCGCGTCGCGGCATGCAGCCACATGCGCACGTTCATCGCCGGAGCGACCACGACCGGCTGGTCGGTCGCGAGCAGCAAGGTGGTGGCGAGGTCGTCGGCAATGCCGGCCGCCATCTTCGCCAGCAGGTCTGCCGTCGCCGGGCAGACCAGGATGAAGTCCGCAGCGCGGCTGAGCTGGATGTGGCCGATCTCGACCTCGTCCTTCAGCTCCCAAAGGGACGTATGGACCTGGCTTTCAGCCAAGGTGCCGAGGCTCATCGGGGTGACGAACTGCTCGCCGGCCCTGGTCAGCACCGGGGTCACCGAATGCCCGCTTTTCTTGAGCAGCCGGATCAGCTCCAGGCTCTTGTAAGCCGCGATCCCGCCGCCAACGATCAGTAGCACTCGCGCCATGACCGCCACCTAGCGCCGCACGGCCGTCCAAGTCGAGTGGGCCCGATTGCGCCGGTTGGCCGTTCGGCAGTCCATGAACCTGGACAAGCAAAAACGGCGCGCCGGAAGGGCGCTTCTGAACATCGATCATCAGGCGCATGAGCTGCTCGGCCCGTATGCCGAGAGCAAAGCGATGGACGCGCTTCACCCGGTCAGCAAGCTCGCCGACCAGCCGCAACTGCGCATGATCTCCGGGGCGCTGCTGCTTGCCGGGCTGCTGCGACAGGATCGCCGCCTTGCACGCGCCGGGTCACGGATGATCGTCGCTCATGAGGCGGCCACGATCGCCAAGGACGCGATCAAGACGGAGATCGAGCGCACGCGCCCGCGAAGTGCGGAATCGAAGGACGACAAGAAGCCGAAGCGCGGCAAGCGCTCCGACAAGGAAGTGACGAGCTTCCCGTCAGGTCATAGCGCCGGCGCGATCGCCGCCGCGCGCGCGTTCAGCCGCGAGTTTCCCGAATACGGCATTGCGGCGGTCGGCGGCGCGACGCTTCTCGCGCTTCTGCAGATCGTGCGCTGCGCCCATTATCCGACCGACGTCACGGCCGGTCTCGCTCTTGGACTTGCAGCGGAAAAGGCGACAGACCTCGCCTGGTCGGCGGCGACCCGCGATGAGCTAAGCGAGGAAGAGGAAGCCTAGCGCGCCGAGCAGTGCGCCGATCAGGCCGGCAAGCACATACCCACCGACATTCCGGTGCTCGATGATCTCGACATCGGCGAGCGGCGGAGCAGGGGGCGCGGCACCGCGCGGCGGGTAATATTCATCGAGCCGGTTGATCAGTTCCGGCACCTTCTTTGCGGCGCGCACCAGGTCGATGATCCGGTCCGCATAATAAGCCTCGGGGCCGAGTTCGTCGCGGATCCAGTCGCGGATGAAGGGCTCGGCCGTCTCCCACATGTTGATGTCCGGATCGAGCGCGCTTGCGACGCCCTCGTTCATCACCATCGTCTTCTGCAGAAGCAGCAGATGCGGCTGGGTCGGCATGTCGAAATCGCGGGTGATCGAGAAGAGGCTCTCGAGCATCCGGCCGACCGAGATCTCCTTGACCGGAAGCCCGCGGATCGGCTCGCCGGCTGCACGGAGAGCAGTCGCGAACTCTTCGACATTGTGGTGCGCTGGCACATATTGCGCTTCGAAATGGATTTCGGCGACGCGCCGGTAATTGCCGGTAATCAGGCCGTACAGGATCTCCGCCAGCCAGACGCGGGCGCGGCGGTCGACGCGGCCCATGATTCCGAAGTCGATGGCGGCGATGCGTCCGTCCGGAAGCGCAAACAGGTTTCCGTGGTGGAGATCGGCATGGAAGAAGCCGTCGACCACCGATTGGCGCAGGAAGGCGCGCACGAGGATCTGTGCAAGCGCCGAGCAATCATGACCGGCGGCAATCAGGCCTTCGCGGTCGTTGAGCTTGACCCCGTCGAGCCATTCCAGCGTCAGAACGCGACGCGCGGTGCGGCGCCAGTCAATCGCCGGCACATAATAGCCCGGAATCGCGACCATGTTCTCGCGCAGCTCGGATGCCGACGCGGCTTCGCGCTGCAGGTCGAGCTCGCGAGCGGTCCACTGGCGGAAGTGAGCGACGACGAGGCGCGGGCGCAGCCGCTGCGCTTCGCCGCCATAGCGCTCGACATGCGCCGCTGCCCATTCGTAGGTCTCCAGCGCCTTGGCGAACTCTTCCTCGACGCCGGGCCGCAGCACCTTGACGGCAACCTCGACTCCGTCGGTGGTGACGGCGCGATGGACCTGCGCGATCGAGGCTGCGCCGACCGGCACTTCGTCAAAGCTTGCGAACAGCCTCTCGAGCGGCGCGTCGAACGAGCTTTCGATGATTTTGCGGATTTCGGCAAAGGGCGCAGGGGGCAGGTCGTCCTGGAGCAGCGACAGGTTCGCGGCCGCTTCGGCTCCGACCAGGTCCGGCCGGGTCGACAGCGCCTGGCCCAGCTTCACCGCCGCCGGGCCGATCGCCACCAGCGCGTCGGCATATTGCGGCGTGTCGCGCCTGCGCGTGCCGATGCTCAGGATTCGCACCAGCCGGCGGACCTGCGGCGGAGTCATCGGGTCGCGGGCAATGCCGCGCAACGCGCCGTGGCGAGCCAGCGTGCGTCCCCACTTCGCAAGCCGCCAGAGGTGAGTGACGGCGGTCGTCAAATCTTCCAGCCTGAATGGATGGTCACGAGGCCGCCAAGCATCGGCTCGGCATTGGCGCGGACGAAGCCTGCGTCCGTCACCATCGCACGGAAGGCATTCGGCCGCGGGAAGCGGCGAATGCTTTCGACCAGATAGCGGTAGCTTTCTTCGTCATTGGCAACGGCCTTGCCGATGCGCGGGATCATGGTCGAGGCCCAGGCATCGTATAGGTCCGAAAAGCCCGGCCAGTCGCTCGACGAAAATTCCATACAGAAGAAACGGCCGCCGCGCTTCAGCACGCGATGCGCTTCCTTGAGCGCTGCAGGGATGTCGGTCACGTTCCGGATGCCGAAAACGATCGTGTAGGCGTCGAACGCAGCATCATCGAACGTCAGGCTCTCGGCATTCTCCACCTGCCAATGCACGCCACTCAGCCCGCGCTGCCGTCCTCGCTGCTTGCCGACCTCGAGCATGTCGGCGTTGATGTCGGACACCGTCACCTCGGCGCCGCGCCTTGCCATGCGGAACGCGACGTCGCCGGTGCCGCCCGCCATATCGAGGATCTGCTCGCCCGCGCGCGGCTTCACCCGATTGACGAAGCGGTCCTTCCACAGCCGGTGCATGCCGCCCGACATCAGGTCGTTCATCACGTCGTAGCGCCGCGCGACCGAGCTGAAGACCTGGCCGACGCGCCGCGTCTTCTCCTCGGGGCTGACGAGCTCGTCGCCGAAATTTACTTTGTCGCTCATTCGCGTGCGGCTCTAGCGGCCTTGAGGAGCCTCCGCCATATCGCTGGTGAATGCCGGAGCTTCCCGAAGTCGAGACCACCATCCGCGGCCTTTCGCGCGTGCTTAAAGGCCGCCGGGTCGAACGGGTCGAAGCGCGCCGGCCCGACCTGCGTCGAGCTTTGCCTGAGGGACTTGGCCAGCGGCTGACCGGCTCGACCGTGACGGATCTCAGACGGCGCGCGAAATACGGGCTGATCGACACCGACCGCGGCGACACCCTGGTCTTCCACCTCGGCATGTCGGGGCGTTGGCGGATCGACCCGGAGGAGATCGGCAAGCACGACCACTTTATCATCGACACGGATGACGGGCACCGCCTCGCGCTCAACGATCCACGCCGGTTCGGCTCGCTCGACCTCGTACGCACTGAGGAACTGAACGAATTGCCGGCGGTCAAGGCGCTCGGGCCGGAGCCGTTCGAGATCGACGCCAGCGAGCTCAAGCGGCGGCTCGCCGGCCGCAAGGCGCCGATCAAGCAGATGCTGCTCGACCAGGGGATCGTGGCCGGCCTTGGCAATATTTACGTCTGCGAAGCGCTGCATCGCGCTCACATCAGCCCGAAACGGGCGGCCGGTAGCGTGTCCCGGGAGCGCCTCGAGCGCCTTGTCCCGGCCATCAAGGACGTGCTCGACGAGGCCATAGCGGCGGGCGGATCGACATTGCGCGATTTCGCCGCTCCTTCCGGTGAACTCGGCTACTTCCCGAAGAGCTTCGGCGCCTATGACCGGGAAGGGGAGCCTTGCGGGTGCGGCGGGACGATCCGCCGCTTCGTCCAGGGCGGCCGCTCGACCTTCTATTGTCCGCGTTGCCAGCGTTGACCTGAAGGGCACTTGCAGCTAGGGGAGCCTCACGTCGGCGCAGCCGTTTGGCTTTGCGCCGCTTTTTCATTGAGCTGAGCACTAAAGAGGATTTCATGGCGAACACGCCGCAGGCCAAGAAGCGCATCCGTCGCAACGCCAATCGGGCGACGATCAATCATTCGCGCGTCAGCCGCATTCGGACCTTCATCAAGCAGGTCGAATCGGCGATCGCTTCGGGCAAGAAGGCCGATGCCGCCGAGGCGCTGAAGGCCGTTCAGCCGGAGATCGCTCGCGGCGTCGCCCGTGGAGTTATCCACAAGAACACGGCCGCCCGGAAGATTTCGCGGCTTTCCAAGCGGGTTGCCTCGCTGGGCTGAAAACAGTCCTCAACAAGGTTCAAAACGGGCCGTCGGGAAACCGGCGGCCCGTCTTGTTTTGGGACTGACCAAAAAACGTAGCAATTCCCGCGATTCGCGGCCGCGTTAACTTGAAGATAACCAAAAAATTGGCGGTTTTCTGCGGCTTTCGTTGAGTTTCCCCACCTTTCCTATGTCAAGCGCTTTTATTTCACCTGTGTGAAAAAACGGCCCTTGCATGCCGCCCCCGACAATCACACAAAGACCCTTCCGGGCGCGAATCCGCGCTGGGGGCAAGAGAGAAAAACAGCTTCGAGCGCGCGACTCGCATCGCGCGCAACGGAGATGCTTTGTCTCGTGGCTGGGGGCTGAGGAAGGGAGGCACGCGAGAGTGCAGGCGGAGGGAGCGAATTCGATCGTGGGGCGCAGCGAGGCACCGGTTACGGCGCCGCTCGAGGCCGCCTGGGACTCCATTCGCAACGGACTCCGCCGCGACCTCGGCGCGCGCACATTCGACGGCTGGCTGAAGCCCGCCGAACTGGGATCGTTCGAGCCGGACAGCGGCGCTCTCGACCTGGTAATGCCGAGCCAGTTCATGGCCGACTGGGTGCGCTCGCATTTCGGCGAGCGGCTGGCCCTCGCATGGAAGACGGTGCTGCCGATCGTCCGTGAAGTCCGCGTCGTCGCCGCGTCCGACGCACCGCGGCCGGCGCCGCTGCTGATCCTGGACGAAAGCCCCGCGCCGACGGAGCGCGACCCGAGCGCGCCGAACTTCGACCCGCGCTATCGTTTCGAGACCTTCGTCGTCGGCAAGGCCAACGAAGTCGCCGCGACGGCCGCCCGTACCCTCGCGACGTCGCCGACGGTCAGTTTCAACCCGCTGTTCATCCACGGCGGCACCGGGCGCGGGAAGACCCATCTGCTTCACGCCATCGGCCACGCATTTCTTGCGCGGAACCGCGGCGCCCGCGTGGTGTCGATGTCGGCCGAGAAGTTCATGGTCGAGTTCATTCGCGCGCTGAAGGAAAACGATACAATCGGTTTCAAGCAGCGGCTGCGCAATGCCGACCTGCTGCTGATCGACGATGTCCAGTTCATCGCCGGCAAGGATTCGACCCAGGAAGAATTCTTCCACACGATGAACGAGATCATCACCGCCGGACGGCGGCTGGTGATTACTTCCGACCGTGCGCCGCAGGACCTCGACGGCATTGCGCCGCGCATCTTGTCGCGCCTGTCCTGGGGCCTCGTCGCCGATATCAACCAAGCCGACTATGAGCTGCGCTTTAACATCATCTGCGCGAAGCTCGAGGCGCTGCCGGGTGTCGAAATGCCGCGCCCCGTCATTGACTTCCTCGCGCGGCGCGTGACCTCGTCGGTGCGCGAGCTGGAAGGCGCGCTCAACCGCATCGGCGCTTATGCAATGATGACGGGCCGCACGATCGACGTTGCGTTCGTCGAGGAAGTGCTCGCCAACGTGCTGCGCGCCAACCAGCGGCGGATTTCGATCGACGAGATCCAGACCCAGGTCGCCGAGCATTATCGGATCCGTAAGGCCGAGATGACGTCTGCCCGCCGTGCCCGCGAAGTCGCCCGGCCGCGGCAGGTCGCCATGTATCTGTCCAAGCAGCTGACGCCCAAGTCATTGCCGGACATTGGCCGGCGCTTTGGCGGGCGCGATCATACGACCGTGATTCACGCCGTCCGCCAGATCGAAAAGCTGCGCGCGAGCGATGCCGAACTGGATGCCGACATCCGCTTGCTGACGAGGCAATTGGAGGGCTGACCCAGCACGCGTCCACTCGGACGCGTGTTGCTTGTCAGCGGGAGGGTGCCTTTCCGGTGCCCCGAAACGCCGGAAAGAAAAGGGCCCGCCGGATCACCTCCGGCGGGCCCGCTTCTTCTCTACGCCTTGGCCTCCGGCTTAGCGGCCGGGCGCGCGGGCCGGGATCGTGATCCGCACCGTCTCACCGCTGCGTCCCGGGAAGCCCGTGAACAGCGCATCGACGAGGCTCGGCACCACGACGTCCGGGCGACCCGTGATCGAACGGGCCTGAGCGCGGCCGTCGAACAGCGGCTGGTTGGTGCCGGCTGCGCGGATATGGAGATCGACCTGGCTCTGATATTCGACATAGCTGTCGACGCCACGGCCGTACCAGAACGGGTCGTTCCAACCCATATAGTAAGGCGAGCCGTAGCCGAACCGCGGGTAGAACGGATTGTAATAGCCGCGCGAGAACGGGCTGTAGCCGAAGCCGCCGAAACGATAGCGATCATAATAGAAGGGATCGCTGACGACGCGAACCTGGCCCGGTCCGACATTATAGCCGAACTGGACGACCATGTTGGCGCTCTGGGCATTGGCTGCCGGCGTGTAGCCGCGCGCCTGAAGCTGCTGAGCGACGATGCCCGCATACCTCTGGAACTCGAGCCCGCCATTCGCGGCCATTCCGCTGCCCGGCGTGATGTAGAAGGTCTGGCCCTGCGGCGCCGGCATGGCCTGATAGCGCGACACGGTTGTGTTGAGAGTTTGCGCGCAAGCCGAGAGGCCAAGCGCGGCAACGCCGAGCATCGCGGCGGAAGCGAGTTTCGAGATACGCATGTTACACCCTTCGATTCGGAAAAATCGCGTTAGGACCATGGCTATAGCGCGAAAGTGCGTGAACCGTCGATGAAGCGTGCTGACCGGGCGGTGAAGCGTCGGGAATCCGACGGAGACTTCAGTCGCTGAGGCCTACGGCAACCTTGGCCTGAGCCAGCACCGGCCCGGCAATCGCCTGCGCCCGATCTGCGCCTTCTGCCAGGATGCGGTCGAGCTCGCCGGTGTCGCGGCGCAGCTCTTCGAGCCGGCGGCGGATCGGCGCAATCAGCGACACCAAGACGTCGGCAAGCTCCGGCTTTAACGAGCCGAAGCCTTGGCCGGCGAACCGCGCCAGCACATCCTCGACGCTCTCGCCTGTAACCGCGCCGTAAACGCCGACGAGGTTCTTGGCTTCGGGCCTGCCTTCGAGACCGGCAGGATCATCCGGCAATGGCTCCGGATCGGTCTTCGCCTTCCGGATTTTCTGCGCAATGGTCTCGTCGCTGTCCGTCAGGTGGATGCGGCTCATTTCCGACGGGTCCGACTTCGACATCTTCGAGTTGCCGTCGCGAAGGCTCATCACCCGCGCGGCCGTGCCGCCGCCGATGAACGGCTCGGGCACCACGAACAGCTCGACGTCGAAATCATTGTTGAACTTGAGGGCGATGTCGCGGGTCAGCTCGACATGCTGCTTCTGGTCTTCCCCGACCGGTACGTGCGTTGCCTGGTAGAGCAGGATGTCGGCGGCCTGGAGCACCGGATAGTCGAACAAAGCGACGGACGCGCCTTCCTTGTTCTTGCCGGCCTTGTCCTTCCACTGCGTCATGCGGTTGAGCCAGCCCATCCGCGCCGTGCCGTTGAGGATCCAGCACAGCTCGGCATGGGCCGGGACCGCGCTTTGCCGGAACAGCGCCGACTTCGCGGGATCGATGCCGCTGGCGATCAGCGCCGCGGCCATTTCCCGCACGTTGGAGCGAAGCTGCGTTGGGTCGACCTCGATCGTCAGCGCATGAAGGTCGGCCAGGAAGAACAGGCATTCCGCCTCGTCCTGCATGCGGACCCAACGAAGGATGGCGCCCAGCAGGTTGCCGAGGTGCAGGTCGCCTGTCGGCTGGATGCCGGAAAGGACGCGCATCGGGCGAGGATCAGCCGGCATCGGACACGGGCCTCTTGCGGCGGAGCAATGCCTTGAAGGCTTCCTTGTCCACGCCCCCGAGGAGCCAGACCACAGGGAAATAGATGGCCATGCCAACACCCACGAGCGCAGCGACCCCGACGAGACGATGACCAACGCCGCCCGTGAACCAGTCGCCAAGGACGAGCCGGACACCGTAGAGCGCTGCCGCCATCGCACCGGCGGCAATCAGCTGGCGGATTACGCGGCTCGCCAGCCAGCCCTCGATCCGGAAGTGACCGCGCCGGTGCAGGATGACGTAGAGGATCAGGCAGTTCAGCCAGCTGGCAATTGCGATTGCCGCAGCAAGGCCCGCGATGCCGAACGGCGGAATCAGGAGGAAGTTGAGCGCGATGTTGGCGACAAGCACGAAGGCGGCCGTCTTGACCGGCGTCGCCGTGTCGTGCCGTGCGTAGAAGCCGGGCGTAAGCACCTTCACGAGCACATAAGCGGGGAGGCCGAGCACGATCAGGCTGAGCACGGTCGCCGTCGTGGCTGCGTCGCTGGCGTTGAATTCGCCGCCCTGGAACAAGGCGCCGATCAACGGTCCGGAAGCGACCGCAAGCGCGACCGTGGCAGGGAGGCACAGCAGCATGGCCAAGTCGGCCGCATCGCCCTGTACCCGCGCAGCCTTCGCCGCATCGCCGGCGCCGACGAAGCGGCTGACTTGCGGCAGGATGGCAGTGCCGAGCGCGGCGCCGATCACCCCAAGAGGGAGCTGGTTCAGTCGGTCGGCATAATTGAAGATCGCCGGCGCGCCTTCGCTGATCCGGGCAAGGAAGAAGGTGTCGATGAAGGCGCTGATCTGGTAGACGCCGGCCCCTAGCGTCGCGGGGATCACGACCCGGACGAACTGGCGAACCCCGGGGGTCATTCGCGGCCGGCGAAGCTTCAAATAGATGCCGGCGCGCTTCGTGGCGGCAATCAGGAGGGCAAGCTGGAGGACGCCGCCCAGCGTGACGCCGATCGACAATGCTACCGCCGAAGGCTCGCCGCCGTCACGGACCAGCAGCAAAGCTGCAAGCATCGCCAGGTTGAGAAGCGCCGGCGCGAAGGCGGCGGCCGTGAACCGCGCCAGCGAATTGAGGATCCCCGAGAACAGCGAAACCAAGCTGATCAGCAGCAAATAGGGAAAGGTGATCCGCGTCAGGAAGGTGGTCAGCGCCAGCTGCTCTCCCCGGTAGCCGGAAAGCGCCGCGACGAAGAGCGGCATGATGATTTCGAAGATCAAAGTGAAGATGAGTAGCGTCGGCAGGAAAACCGCGAGCACTTCTTCACTGAACTTGCGCGCGTCCTCTTCGCCGCCTTTGCCGTGCAGGCGCTGGCTGAACAAAGGCACGAAGCCTGCCGAGAAAGCGCCTTCGCCAAACAGGCGGCGGAAGGTGTTCGGAAGCCGGAAGGCTATCACGAATGCCGAAGCCTCGGCGCTCGCGCCAAGGATCCGGCTCATCAGCATCTCGCGAGCAAAGCCCGCGACGCGGCTGACCATCGTCAATCCGCCGATCGTGCCGGTGGCTTTTACGAGGTTCATGGGCGCGCTCGACCCCCGTTCGACGTCGCGCTTAGGCGTCGGTCGGACCTTCGGCACCGCCTTGGCCGACGGCGCCCTGCTCCTGCTGGCCGTGGTACTGGGCCATGTAGGCGCCGGCGAAGTCGATCGGATCGAGCAGCAGCGGCGCGAAGCCGGCGCCGGACACCGCCTCGGAAACCACTTGGCGCGCGAACGGGAAGATCAGGCGCGGCGCTTCGATCAGCAGGAAGGGCTGAAGTGCTTCTTGCGGCATGTTGCGAAGGCCGAACAGGCCGGCGTAGGTCAGGTCGACGACGAAGTGGACGCCGTTCTCCGAACGCGCCGACACTTCAATCTTCAGCGCGACCTCGTGGACGTCCTCGGCGGCGGTGTTGACGGCGATGTTGAACTGCACGTCGAGGGTCGGCTGCGTTTGCCAGGAGAAGACCTGCGGCGCGCTCGGATTTTCGACCGAAAGATCCTTGGTATATTGAGCGAGGATCGAGAGCTGCGGCTCGTTCGCATTCTCGCCGGAGCCATTCGCACCCGGGGCCGGTTCCTGGTCCGCCATTTTATGCTGTCCTTGCAAGCTGTTGCATCATGTTGGGAGCGGCCGCGAGCCGCGGCACGTCAGGCGAGAGCGCCTAGCAGGGGCAATTATGAGGCGCAATGCCGCCTTCGTGCGTTTGGCGGTGTTGGAATATTCAGGCGGCGCGCATTATGTTGGCCGGGTAATCTGATAGGAAGCTTCCTTGACCGTCATCGTCATCCTCGCGCTTGTCGCCTTGTTCATCGGCCTTCGCCTCTACAGCGTGCTGGGCGAACGCACCGGGCATGAGCAGCAGCCGATCCTGAAACCCGCCGATCCGGAAGCCAGGGTCGAGCCGCGCGTCACGACGCCGCCCGTCGCGGCTCCCGCCGCGGATGCCGGTGCCGACCTCGCCTATGTGCCGCTCGCAGGTCCCGGCGTGCGCGCCATCCTCGCCGCGGATCCGAGCTTCGACGTCGCGCGCTTCCTCGAAGGGGCCAAGGGCGCCTACCGCATGATTCTCGAGGCGTTCTGGAAGGGCGACGTCGACGCGCTCAAGCCGCATGTCGACGACCATGTCTATGAGACGTTCGCCGGCGCGGTCGAGCAGCGCGCGAAGGACGGTCTTAGGCTGGATAACCGTTTGGTCGCGATCGAACAGGCGGTTATTTCCGAAGCGAATGTCGACCGTTCGGTCGCGGTCGTCACGGTTCGCTTCGAAGCCGACATCGCCGCCGTGACTCGTGACGCCGAAGGCCAGGTGGTCGCCGGTTCGCTCAGCGACGCCGTGCAGACGCGCGACCTCTGGACGTTCCGCCGTGACCTCTCGTCGCGCGATCCGAACTGGACCTTGATCGAAACCGACGAGGAAGCGTGAGGCTTCTCGCCCAGGCGGCGCTCGCCGCATCGATCGCTTTGCTGTCCGCTTGCGCCACCCGGCCGATTCCGGAGCCGCAAGTTTCCGCCCCGGTGTCGCGGCCGACACCGACACCTGCGCCGATCCAGCCGCAGCCGCAGCCGCCCTCTCCTCGGGGCGTGAACGCCGTTGCGACCGGCGTGACGCTGCAGGCGCCGCGCGTGCTCAAGCAGGATGAAGCGGCGCGCGCCCTCGCGGCGTTCCGCCTCAGCTGCGGCCCAGTCACCCGGCGTACCGACAGGTCCGGGCTGACCATGCCCGCCGACTGGCAGGGCGTATGCAATCAGGCCCGGTCGCTCGACGCCAGCTACGCGCCGGGCTTCTTCTACC
Organism: Sphingomicrobium sp.; assembly: GCA_036563485.1. Taxonomy (NCBI): domain Bacteria; kingdom Pseudomonadati; phylum Pseudomonadota; class Alphaproteobacteria; order Sphingomonadales; family Sphingomicrobiaceae; genus Sphingomicrobium; species Sphingomicrobium sp. The sequence continues at coordinate 1,995,871 of DATCMI010000001.1, forward strand.
ACAATTTCGATTGGGTGCGGGTTGGCGACGGCCGCGCCTTCGCGACCGGCTATTACGAGCCGGAGATCGAGGGCTCTCGAGTGCCGCTGCCCGGCTATGTGCCCATTCACATGGTACCACGCGACCTCATCCGCTGCACCAAGCCGGATGGCAGTTCGGGCCGCGGCCGGATCGACCAGAACGGGACTTGCGTCCTCTATTACACGCGCGGCGAGATCGAGGACGGGGTGCTCAACGGGCGCGGCCTTGAGATTGCCTGGGCCAAGGACCCCGTCGACCTGTTCTTCCTAGAGATCCAGGGGTCGGGCAGGGTGCGCTTCCCGGACGGCACGGTAATGCGCCTCGGCTATGCCGAGCAGAATGGCCGCGAATATGCCGCCATCGGGCGGCTGCTGCGCGAGCGCGGAATCCTGCCGCCGGGCGGCGCCAACATGGAAGCGATCAAGGCTTGGATCCGCGCCAATCCGGAGCAGGGCAAGGCGCTGATGCGCGAAAACCTGTCCTACATCTTCTTCAAGGAGCTCACCGGTCCGGGGCCGCTCGGTGCGTTGAACGTGCCGGTGACCCCGCGCGGAACGGTCGCGGCCGACCCGAACTATGTGCCGCTTGGTGCGCCCATCTACCTCGAGAATGCCGACCGCAGAGAAGTGCTCGGCCTGTGGGTGGCGCAGGATACGGGCGGCGCGATCAAGGGGCCGAACCGCTTCGACACTTTCTGGGGCGCTGGCCCGGAGGCGACAGTGCTTGCGGGCGGCATGTCGGCAAACGGTCAGGCGCTGATCCTCATCCCCAAGGGCACGGCCGCCCGTGCGCTCGCTCAGCCCTGAAGAAACGGAGCTGTGGGCGAAGGTCGCAGCGACCATTCGCCCGCTTTCCCGGGAGAAGCCTGACCTCAAGGGCGTCGCCGCGGCTGCCGAGCCGGCGCCGGTAACAAAGCCACGGCCGCGCCCGGCGGCTGCGCCAAAGATCGCTGCACCGCCTTCTCGGCCCGTCCCTGGAACGACGCTCGACGGCAGCTGGGATCGGCGTCTTGCTACCGGCGCGGTCGAGCCCGACCGGATCGTCGACCTCCATGGCATGAGCCTCGATCGTGCCTGGCATGCGATCGACCGAGCGCTCGAGGAAGCGATCGGGCGCGGGTCGCGGCTCGTCCTGCTGATCACCGGCCATCACCGCCCCGGCGAGCCGCCGATCAAGCGCGGCGCCATCCGCGCCGCAGTCCACGACTGGCTTGCTGCTTCGCGGCATGCTGGCGACATTGCGGCGGTGAGGGGCGCCCACCGGCGCCACGGCGGTGGCGGGAGCCTCTATATCGTCCTGCGCCGCCAATCCCGCGCCCGCTGACAATTTCTTAACCCTGCTTCTTTAACGCGTGCGCAGAGGCGGGCGACCCGCTGCGAGGCGCACATCCACCATGAAAGCTGGCACTGCCCAGAAGATCAGCAACGCGATCCTGTCGTGCGCTGCCGGCTTCGCGTCCTTCCTCTTCTCGCTGACGGCGCTTCTCTACATCACCGAATTCGACACCAAGATCATCGCCGCCCTCGCGGCTGGCGCCTTCTGCCTGCTGGTCAGCTATGTCGCTTCCGAACGGCCGAACAGCGAAAGCGCCCGCGCGCTCGCAGCGCTCGCCGAGCGGCTTCTCGCCGTCGAGAAGGGTGACTTGATCTCGCCGGCACCTGAGTCGGTGCGCCGTGCCATGCCGAAGGTTGCATCGGCGGTGGACAGCCTGTTCGCCGAGGTCCGGTCGTCGATCGAGAACGCCCACGCGCTCGGCATGTACGACCCGGTGACGTCGCTCCCGAACCGGCTGCACTTCCGGTCGGAAGCCGACAAGCTCCTGAGCGAGGTTCCCGCGGGCACGTCGTCGGCGATGCTGTTCGTGGATCTCGACCGGTTCAAGATGGTCAACGACAGCCTCGGCCATGCTCGTGGCGACCAGCTGCTCGTGATGGTGGCGAACCGCCTGCGTGTGGTCGTGAACGCTGAATTCACCGGCAAGGCGATGTCTCGTCCGCTGCTTGCTCGGCTGGCCGGCGACGAATTCACCTTGTTCTTCCCGGAGGCGAAATCAGCCGAGGAGATCGAGCGGGTCGCGCGCCGCATCGTGCTCGCCATCTCCGAATGCTTCGAGCTCGACTCGCACAGCATCGACATCGGCGCCTCGGTAGGAATTGCCATGTCGCCCGACCATGGATCGACGGTCGAGGCGATGATGCGCGCCGCCGACATCGCCATGTATCGCGCAAAGTCGAACGGCGGCGGTCAATATTGCCTGTTTAACGCCGGCCTCGCGTCCGAGCACCAGCAGCGCATGGAGACGGAAAAAGCGCTCGCCGAGGCCGTGCAGCGCGGCGAGTTCGTCCTCGCTTTCCAGCCGCAGATGAGCCTCGTCACCGGGGAGTTGCGCGGGGCTGAGGCGCTCCTGCGCTGGAACCACCCGCGCGAAGGGCTGCGGCTGCCATCGACCTTCGTGCCGATCGCGGAGCGCACCGGGATCGTCACAGAGATCGGCGAGTGGGTGATGGGCGAAGTCGCGGCGACTCTCGGGATGTGGCGGCGGAAGGGCTTTGCCGGCCGCTTGTCATTCAACATCAGCCCGCGTCAGGTCGAGCGTCCGGATTTCTTCGCGAAGTTGCGCCAGAGCTTTGTCGATGCCGATGTCCCGCTGTCGATGGTCGAACTGGAGTTCAACGAGAGCGCGGCCATGGAAATCGGCGGCCAGGTGCTGGAGGAAATGGCGGCGCTGCGCAGCGACGGGGCGCGCATCGCCATGGACGACTTCGGCACCGGCTTTTCGAACATCGCGCGCCTGCGTTCGATGCCGCTCGACCTCGTCAAGCTCGACCCCTCGCTAATCGCGGACATCCAGACGAGCGAGACTGCCCGTGTCGTCGTACAGGCCGTCATCCACCTGGTGAAAGGCGTCGGCTGCGAAGTAGTCGCCGAAGCCGTCGAGACCGTCGAGCAGGCCGACATCCTGCGCGCCATGGGCTGCGACATCGTCCAGGGATTCATCTTCGCTCCGGCGATGTTCGAGCAGGACTTCCTCGCGTGGACGGCAAGCAGCCGCGGTTCGGCGCGCTCGGTCGCCTAGCTGAGCACTTTTCCGAGCACACGCTCGTAGATGTTCGCCAGCGTGCGGATGTCCTCAACCGCCGCGCATTCCCCCACCTTGTGCATCGTTGCGTTCGGCAGGCCGAAATCGACCACCGGGCAGAGCTGGATAAGAAAACGGCCGTCGGAGGTGCCGCCGCTGGTCGACAGCTCCGGCGCGACACCGGTCTCCTCCTCGATCGCCGAGACGATGACGTCGTAAAGCTCTCCGGGCGGCGTTATGAACGCCTCGCCCGAAATGCGGGCGCGGACCTTGGCACCAGGCGCCTCCCGGTCAGCGATCTCCTCGACCAGCTTCACCAGATCTTCCCCGCGCTGGAGGTTGTTGAACCGGACGTTGAGCTGCGCCGTCGCGCTCCCGGGAATGACGTTGCTGGCCTGGGTCGGCGTGGACACCGATGTGAACTCGAGGTTCGAGGGCGGGAATTGCTCGGTCCCGTCGTCGAGGTGGACGGCGTCAAGCGCCGCAATCACTCGGGCGAGCGGACCCACCGGGTTCTTGGTGCGATGAGGGTAAGCGACGTGACCCTGCACACCCGGCACGTCGATCCACATGTTCACCGAACCGCGACGCCCAATCTTCACCGTGTCGCCGATCCGGTCGACCGATGTAGGCTCGCCGATCAGGATCATGTCGGGGCGGATGTTCCGCTCGTTCAGCCAGTCGATGATCCGTGGCGTCCCGTACGTCGCATAGCCTTCCTCGTCGCCGGTAATCAGGAAGGAGAGGGTGCCGCGCTGCTGCTCGAACCGCGAGACCGCCGCGACGAACGCAGCGATGGCGCTCTTCATGTCGTTGGCGCCCCGGCCGATCAGCAGGCCGTCCTCAACAACCGCCGCGTACGGATCTGAATTCCAGCCCTCGCCCGCAGGCACGACATCGAGGTGGCCGGCAAATCCGAAGTGCGGAGCGCCGCTGCCGCGGATCGCCACCATATTCTCGGTCGGCCCGTCGGGCGCTTCGCCCATCACCCAGCGGTGAACATCGAAGCCAAGCGCCTCGAGCGCGCTCCCGAGGATATCGAACACCTCGCCGCTGGCCGGCGTCACGCTTGGGCAGCGGATCAGGTCGGCGGCGAAGGCAACTGGGTCGATCGATTGCTGCATCCGAGCCGAAGTAACGCAGCGCACAGGACACGCAAGCGACGGCCACAAACCGAGCGATGAACGGCCGTTTGTCGGTTCGTCGAAACTTTCGCCGAAAAAGGACTTGCGCGTCCGCTACAAATGTAGCACGCTACAAATGTAGCACGCACTTGTGCGTAACAGGGATGAGGGGATTATCGATGTTCGTGTCGCGTTTTTGCCGGGCCACGCTTCTGGCCGGCACTGCTCTCTTGGCATCGACCCCCGCACTGGCCCAGACTGCGACCCCGCCGACGACCGACCCCGCCGTGGTGCCGCCGCCGACTGCGACGACGGTGCCGACTGCCGGCACGAGCAAGAGGGTCTACACGCCGGCTGACTTCGCCCGCTTCGCACCGAAGACTGCCTACGACATGCTGGTGCAGGTGCCGGGCTTCACCATCCGCACGGACGATAGCGGCGACCGCGGCCTCGGCCAGGCGAAGGAAAATGTGCTCATCAACGGTGAGCGCATCGCCAACAAGAATTACAGCGGCGGCAGTGCCGGCGCGGTCGACGAGCTCCAGCGCACCGGCATCGGCAACGTCGAGCGGATCGAGATTGTTGAAGCGGCAAGTCTCGGTATCGCGGGCCTCTCCGGACAGGTCGCGAACGTCATCATCAAGGCGCAGAAAAAGGCCAGCGGGCAGTTCGAATGGAACCCCGAGTTCCGCGCCCATTTTGCGCCGGCGCGCGCGTTCGCCGGGAACGCCAGCTATTCGGGCAAAAACGGCCCGGTAGACTGGACGGTGTCGGTGACCAACAACACGGGCCGCGGCGGCTTTGGCGGCCCGATCGTCCTGCGCGATGCCTCCGGCAATATCTACGAAACTCGCGACGAGATTTTCGGATCTCGCAGTGACCTCGTCACCTTCCAGACGAAGTTCGGCCTTGACGGTCCGGGATCGTCGGTCGGCCACCTGTCACTGGGTTATACGCCTTATTGGAGCCCCACGTTGGTCCGCGACACGCGCACGCGGGTCGACGGCAATGACAGCACTCGCCGCACGCACACCGAACTCGACGGCTGGTATTATGACATCAACGCCGACTACGAGTTCGCGTTTGGGCCGGGGCGGCTGAAGCTGATCGGGCTTCAGCACTTCGACCACGAGCCGGTGGTCAACACGCAGATCCAGAAGTTCGCCAGCGGTGCTCCGGACTTCGGCGTCAAAGTGCTTCGCGACTCCGAGATCGTCGAGCGCGTCGGGCGCGGCGAATATCACTGGAAGACCGGGCCCAACGACTGGCAGATCACGTTCGAGCGCGCGTTCAACTCGCTCGACCAGCGCGGCGGGCTTTTCTTCCTCAACGACGATGGGGAGTTCGAGGAGGAGCCGTTCCCGGAAGGCACGGGCAAGGTGCAGGAGGTCCGCTACGAAAGCATCGCGACCTTCAGCCGGCCGCTAGCGCCCAACCTGGACCTGCAGATCGCGGCGGGCGGCGAGATTTCGCACCTTGATCGGGTCGACGACCCGGAGCCCGCGCGGAAGTTCTTCCGCCCAAAGGGGAGCCTCAACCTCGGGTGGCGTCCGGCGAAGGGCTGGGACGCGAGCCTGAAGATCGCGCGCCGGGTCGGGCAGATCAGCTTCTACGACTTCCTCGACCAGCTGAACCTGCAATCCGACACGGAAAATGCCGGCAATCCCGACCTCGTGCCGCCGCAGAGCTGGGAAGCCGATGTGGAAGTCGGCCACGAGATGGGCGCGTGGGGCAAGACCCGGCTGCGGGTCTACGGACGCCGCATCGAGGACATTATCGACGTCATTCCGATCGGCGCCACGGGGCAGGGCATCGGCAACCTTCCGCGCGCGACCCGTTACGGGTTCGAGAGCACCAGCACGATCCAGTTCGACCCGATCGGCTGGACCGGTGCCAAGCTGGACCTGAACTTCGGCATCGAGCGCAGCCGCGTGCGCGATCCGTTGACTGGCGAGAGGCGGCCGATCAGCGGCAATCGCCAGCGCTGGATCTCGATGGAGTTGCGCCACGACATTCCGGGCACGGATTTGGCCTGGGGCGCGGACGCTAGCTACAGCCGCTATGGCCTTCGCTACCGGCTCAACGAGCTTTCGATCAACAACGAAGGCCCGTGGTGGATCGGCGCATTCGTCGAGCACAAGGATATCATGGGGCTGACGGTGCGCGCGCAAGTGAGCAATATCTTCAACGCTCGCCACCGCGTGTTCCGGACCTTCTACGGCGGTTTCCGCAACACCAGCCCGATCACCGGAACCCAGGAGCACAACCAGCTGATCGGCCCGATCTTCAGCTTCACCGTGAAGGGCAACTTTTAGCGAATGCTGCACCTCTGCTAGGATCCCCAATCCCTGGCGGAGGTGCAGCAGTGCCGAAGATCAACCTGGACGAGATCGAGCAGACGAACCGTACCGGCTATCCGCCGCCGTTCGACCGGCAAGTCGCCGGCCGCTTCGTTCGGCGGCTCTCGCCCGCGACCGGGCTGACCGATTTTGGGGTCAGCCATGTGGTCCTGAAACCCGGCGCCTGGTCGTCACAGCGCCACTGGCACGACGGCGAGGACGAGTTCCTGGTCATGATCGAAGGCGAAGCGGTCCTCGTCGAGGATGAGGGTAAGACCGTCTTGAAGGCTGGCGATTGCGCGGCCTGGCCGAAGGGCACGGGCAACGGCCATCACATCCGCAACGACGGGAATAGCGACTGCGCATTCATCGTCATGGGCGGGGGCAAGAATGCCGGCGGCGGCTATTCAGACATCGACATGCTGTTCACCGCCGAGGGCACCTACACCCACAAGGACGGAACGCCGTACGACGCGAAGCGAGCGCCTTAGGCGGCTTCGTACTGCTCGATCACCCAGGGTTCGTCCTGCGCCTTGTCGATCCACTCAATGACGTGCGGGTGCGACAGCACCGCTTTCATATAAGCGCCGGCAAAGCTCGGCACGGCCACCCCATAAGTGATGAGGCGTGTGACGACCGGCGCATACATCATGTCGGTCGCGCACCAGGACCCGAACAGGAAGTCGCCGGTGCCGCCAAACCGCGCCCGGGCCTGCGCCCATAGCTGGAGAATGCGGTTGATCTCGCCGGCTACGTCGTCGGTCAGCTCCTTCGGCGGATAGCTCTTGCGAACGTTCATCGGCAGCTCGCGCCGCAGGTGCGGGAAGCTCGAGTGCATTTCGGCTGCCATGGACCGCGCCATGCCGCGCGCGCCGCTGTCCTCGGGCCAATATTTCTCGCGGCCCACGCGGTCGGCGAGGAACTCGATGATGGCAAGGCTGTCCCACACGACGCAGTCGCCGTCCCACAGGATCGGCACTTTGCCGAGCGAAGGCGCGAACTCGTCGCCCTCACGCCTTTTGTCCCACTCGGCGTCGAACATCGGCACGACGAGCTCCTCGAACTCCTCGCCCGACTGCTTGCAGGCAAGCCAGCCGCGGAACGACCAGCTTGAATAAGCGCGGTTGCCGATGATCAACTTGAGCAAGAGCGGCTCCTACGTCGTGGCAGCTTCGAGGATTGCAGTGCGCAACTCGGCGATGCCGCTACCGGTTTCGCTCGACGTCGTGAAGATGTGCGGGTGGGCGGCGGGATGCCGCCTTGCTTCACCGGCGACCGCTCCGAGCATCCGCTCCAGCTCCGTCGGTTTCACCTTGTCACCCTTGGTGAGCACGAGGTGATAGCTGACCGCTGCATCGTCGAGCATCTTCATGACGTCGCGATCGACATCCTTGAGCCCATGCCTGCTGTCGACCAGCACCAGCGCTCGCTTCAGCACCGCCCGTCCGCGCAGGAAATCGTTGATCAGGAAGCGCCAGCGCTTGACCATGTCCTTCGGCGCTTCGGCAAAGCCGTAGCCCGGCATGTCGACGAGCCGCAGCTGGAGCGGATCGCCCACGTCGAAGAAATTGAGCTCCTGCGTGCGGCCCGGCGTGTTCGATGTCCGCGCCAACTTGTTGCGGTTGGTGAGCGCGTTCAGCAGCGAGCTTTTGCCGACGTTCGAACGGCCCGCAAAAGCGATCTCCGGCACGACCGGATCAGGCAGGAAACGCAGCTCTGGCGCAGACTTCAGGAAGCTGATCGGCCCGGCAAACAGCTTGCGGGCACGCTCGGATAGCTCTTCGTCCGCCGCCTCGCTCATGTCTGGACCGGGTGCGTATCGCTAAGGTGCAGCCCGTACTTGCGGTACAGCCACCATTGTTGGGCGATGGTCAGCAGATTGTTGGTCATCCAGTAGAGCTGAAGCCCGGCGGCGAAGGGCGCCATGATGATGACCAGGAACCACGGCATGATTGCGAAGATCTGCGCCTGCGCCGGATCCATCGGCTGCGGGTTGAGCTTCATCGACGCCCATTGCGTGGCGCCGACGAGGATCGGCAGCACGCCGATCGCCAGGATCGAAGGCGGCGTGAAGTCGAGCAAGCCGAACAGGTTCACCGGCGTCAGCGGGTCGGGCGCCGACAGGTCCTTGATCCACAAGGCGAAGGGCTGGTGGCGCATTTCAACGCTGACCAGCAGCACCTTGTAGAGCGCGTAGAAGACCGGGATCTGCAGCAGGATCGGAAGGCAGCCGGCCGCCGGGTTCACCTTTTCGGCCTGGTAAAGCTTCAGGATTTCCTGCTGCTGGCGCTGCTTGTCGTCCTTGAAGCGCTCCTGCACCGCTTTCATCTTCGGCTGCAGCTTTCGCATCGCGGCCATCGACTGGAACTGCTTCTGGGCGATCGGGAACATCAAGGCTCGGACGATGAAGGTCAAAGCGATGATCGCCAGGCCGAAATTCCCGAACGTGTGAAACAGGAACATCAGCAGGTCGAAGATCGGTCGCATGAAGAATTCGAACCAGCCCCAGTCGATCGACTTTGACAGCTTGGGGACACCCGCATCCTCGTAGCGGTCGAGCCACGCCTTCTCCTTGGCGCCGGCGAACAGGCGTGCCTGGGTGGTGCGGCCCTGGCCAGGCGCCAGGCTGATCGGCGCAAGGGCATAATCGGCCTGGTAACCGCCACCCGGGCTGCGCCGGAAATCGCCGGTCACCGCGCCGCTTGGGACCAGCGCCGTCAGCCAATATTTGTCGCTGAAGCCGAGCCAGCCGGAAACGTTGTTGAAGCTCTCGGCCGAATTCTCGTCGAGGTCCTTCCAGTTGACGTCGTAGTTGGCCTTGCCGTCGAACACGGCGATGGGACCGACGTGGTTGGTCCAGGAATCCGCATCGACCGACTTGGCCGACCGGCTGACGAGGCCGAGCGGCCGCACGATGATCGGCTTGCCCGACGCGTTGAGGACCGACTGCTGGACGGTGAAGAGGTATCCGTCGTCGACCGCGATCTTGATCTGGTACCGCGTCCCGTCCGGCGTCTGCGTGCTGAGCGTGACGGGCTGGCCGGGTACGAGCTGCTGCTTGTCCGCAGTCCAAACAGTGTCGAAACCGGGTGCCTGGGTCCCTTCGGCGGTCCAGCCGAAGCTCGCGACGTACGCGCCGGGCGCGCCGAGCGGTGAGAGGAGCCGGACCGGCCGTGCGTCTTTGGCGAGCGTCTGCTTCTGGTCGACCAGCAGAAGGTCGTCGATCTGGGCGCCCTTGAGGTTGATCGAGCCGGTCAGCGACGGCGTCCGGATAGCGACGCGCGGGGCAGAGCCCAGCGCTTGCGACACCGACTGCCGCACCTTGGCCGTGGCGGGCGCGCTCGGCTGCGCCTGGGCCGTCGGCGGAAGCGGCTGCTGCTTGCCGTCCACGATCTTTGTGCTGGGCGGATTGGCCGTCGGGAAGAACGTGTTGGCAGCCCAGCTCCATCCGAGCAGCACGAGCATGCTCAGCACGACCGCAACGATCAGGTTCTTCGAATCATTCACTTGTGGGGCCTCACGGTACCGGATCGGGGCCTTGGCCGCCCCAGGGGTTGCAGCGGAGGATGCGCTTCAACGCCATCCACCCCCCGCGCAGCGCGCCATAGCGTTCGATTGCGGTGATCGCATAGGCCGAACAGCTGGGCTGGTAGCGGCAGCTGGGCGGGAGCACCTGGCTCGGGCCCTTTTGCCACGCACGCGCCATTAGGATCATCGCCTTGGCGATCATCGCGCACGCAGCCTGTCGAGTGCGCTGCTGAGTTCGCTGCGAAGCCGGCCGAAGTCGCGCTCGACGCCATTGGCGCGGCCGATCATCACATGGTCGGCGCCTGCAAAGCCCTTTGTCGGCACGATCTCACGGGCAAGGGCTCGAAAGCGGCGCTTCATGCGGTTGCGCACGACCGCTCCGCCGATCTTCTTGGTCACCGTGAATCCGACGCGCATCTGCGGGTCGTCGTCAGCGCGATGGCGGACGAGGAGCACGAAGCCGGGGGTCGAAGCGCGCAGGCCGCCATTCGCGGCCAGGAAGTCGGCGCGCCTTGAAAGCGTGATTAGGCGCTGAGCTTCTTGCGGCCGCGGGCGCGGCGCGCGTTCAGCACCTTGCGGCCGCCCACCGTCGCCATGCGGCTCCGGAACCCGTGACGCCGCTTGCGGACGAGATTGCTCGGCTGGAAGGTGCGCTTCATCGCTCATGCCTCAAATATCTAAAGAAAAAGGGCCGCCGTTGAGGCAGCCGCTGTCGTGCGCGCCGATAGTCGAGAGGGGCGGGCAAGTCAACTTCCGGTGCCCGGTCCCGCAACTCCCGAGCGCTGCTCCTGTTGCTGCTGTTCCTGGCTCTTCCGAAGCTGCTCGCGACGTTTGGCGCTTTGCCGTCGCAGCGCCCAATCGGCGTAGCGCCCGGCCTTCGGCTGCCATCGCTTGAATTTCACATAGCGGCGTTTGGCCCACATGCTGGTCCGAAGCACCAGCGCCGCCCCAGGGGCGATGAAGAACACGCCGCCAGGTCCCGGCAGCGGCGAGACGATGATGCCGATGATGATCAGGACGACCCCGAGGACCAGAAGCCCCCATTCGACCCACGGCTGGTCGAAGAATCTCCTGAACCGGTCGCGCGAACTCATCGTCCGCATGTGGTCTTGCGGGCGCGCCGCTGCAAGCGCTTGCGGGAATGCACCCGAACCGACTAGCGTTGAAAAGCCGAGCTAGGGGGAAGTCTGCAAAATGTGAGACGTTCGGGGGACGGGGCCTGATGGCTGCGACCGTCGCCACCGTCGCATATCTCGGCCTCGAAGCGCGCGGCGTCGAGGTCCAGGTCCAGCTGTCGTCCGGCCTTCCGGCCTTCATCATCGTCGGGCTTCCGGACAATGCCGTCCGCGAGAGCCGCGAGCGGGTGAGGGCGGCGCTTGCCGCCATCGGCCTCGCCCTCCCGCCCAAGCGGATCACGATCAATCTGTCGCCCGCTGACCTGCCGAAGGAAGGGTCGCATTACGACCTGCCGATCGCCTTGTGCCTGCTCGCGGCCATCGGTGCAACCGATGCCGAAGCGTTGTCCCACTATGTCGCCGTCGGTGAGCTGTGTCTGGATGGGCGCATCACCGCGTCGCCCGGCGTCCTTCTCGCCGCGCTCCACGCCTCCTCAGAGGACAAGGGCCTGATCTGCCCGGCCGCGCAGGGCAGCGAAGCGAGCTGGGCAGGGCAGCTCGACGTCATCGCCGCGCCGGACCTGCTGGCACTACTCGCGCATCTAAAGGGCACCAGCCTCGTCCCGCCGCCTCCAGCCGCGGACGCGGAGGCTCCGGACGGCGGACCCGACCTTGCGCAGGTCAAGGGGCAGGAGGTCGCCAAGCGCGCGCTCGAGATCGCCGCGGCTGGCGGCCACAATCTATTGATGAGCGGGCCGCCGGGCGCCGGCAAGTCGCTGCTTGCTGCCTGCCTGCCCGGCATCCTCCCGCCGTTGCAGCCGAGCGAGGCGCTGGAAGTCTCGATGGTCGCTTCGGTCGCCGGCGAACTGTCGAACGGCAAGATCCGCCGCCGCCGACCGTTCCGTTCTCCGCACCATAGCGCATCGATGCCGGCGCTGGTCGGCGGCGGGCTGCGCGTGCGCCCGGGGGAGATCAGCCTCGCCCACTTGGGCGTGCTGTTCCTCGACGAGCTTCCCGAATTCCAGCGGCAAGTGCTCGATTCGCTTCGCCAGCCGCTTGAGACCGGCTCGGTCAGCGTCGCGCGAGCGAATACGCACGTGACCTTCCCCGCGCGCGTGCAGCTCATCGCGGCGATGAACCCGTGCCGCTGCGGCCATCTTGGCGACCCGGCGCTCGCCTGCAGCCGGGCGCCGCGATGCGCCGCCGACTACCAGGCCCGCGTTTCCGGGCCGCTGCTCGACCGCATCGACCTGCATGTCGAAGTTCCCGGCGTCTCCGCTGCCGACCTCACGCTGCCGCCACCCGCGGAGGGAAGCGCCGAGGTCGCTGCCCGGGTCGCCAAAGCCCGAGCGCGCCAGGCGGAGCGCTATAACGGGCACGGGCCGCGCACCAATGCCGAAGCGGACGGCGAGTTGCTCGACCGCGTGGCGACGCCGGATGAGCCCGGGCGCAAGCTTCTCGCCGACGCCGCCGCGGCGATGCGGCTTTCAGCCCGCGGCTTTCACCGGGTCTTGCGCGTGGCGCGGACGATTGCCGACCTCGCGGGCTCCGAGCAGGTCGGCCGCATCCACGTCGCCGAAGCGCTCAGCTACCGGCGGCAAGCTCCGCGCAATTGATTAGGCGCTCCCGCTCGCCTAGCTAGGCAGCACGCGCAGGGCCCCTGTGGCGGAATGGTAGACGCGCTCGACTCAAAATCGAGTTCCTTGCGGAGTGTCGGTTCGAGTCCGACCGGGGGTACCAACGGAACAGTACAGTCGGGCAGCTTGCCGCCCGCGACAGCGACCACGCTGGAGAGCAATCCGTGCACCTCGATCGAGGTGCCGATCGTGCCTTGCCTGGGTGTGACCACGATGCGATCGATGAGGGCGCGGACGGCTTCGCGGGCGGCGGGCACGTCGTCGGCGGCGAGGGATCCGGTCAGGTCCGCGATTCGCTTGCGGTAGACGCCGGCGAGGCCGGGGTGGAGCGCGACGACCTTCTCGGCGGCGATCTCCGCCAGCTCGGCGTCGCAGCGGGCACGTTCCGCCTTGGCCTCGGCCAGCGGTTCGGCAATGTCCGACGCATCGATCCTGCCATCGGCGAGCGCCGCGATCAGGCGCGCGACGCGGGCGTCGGCATCGGCCCGCTTCCGTTCGATGCGCCCGCGGTCCTTGCGGCCGCGCTTCGCCTCCTCGGCCCAGGCGGCGCGATATTCCTCGACATAAGCGGCGACCAGGTCGGGGTGCAGAAGGCGCTCCGACAGGCCGGTCAGCACGCGCCGTTCGAACGATGCACGCGTGATCGTCCGCCCGTTGCCGCAGGTCAGGCCGTCGCGATGGTTGCCGCAGCCCCAGCGATCCTTGCCGACGACGCGCCAGGGGCCACCGCAGGCGCCGCACACGGCCTTCCCCGACAGCAGGTGGCGCGACCGCCGGACCGGCGCCTTGAGGCCGCCGGCATATCGCCGCAGCTGCGCCTGGGCAGCGTCCCACAAATCGTCGTTGACGATCCGCAGCTCGGGCACATCGACGATCGTCCATTCGCTTTCCGGGTTGATCCGCAGGGTCTTCCTGCGGCTGACCGGGTGCTGCACCTTGCGGGTGCGGTTGTAGATCAGCTTCCCGCGGTAAAGGTCGTTGCGGAGGATGCCGTTGCGGCGCTCGGCATGGCCATGGACGGTGCTGATCCGCCACAGCCCGCCGCTGGGCGATGGCACTCCATGCGCGTTCAGCCCGGCGATCACGGCGCGAACGCTCCGCCCCTCGCCGATCTCCTCGAAGATGCGGCGCACGATCGCGGCCTGGTCCGGGTGGATTTCGCGAAGGCCGGGCACCGCCTGGCCCCGCTCGTCGAGGCGCCCGATCTTCCGGTAGCCGTAGGCCATGCCGCCGGGGTTCATGCGAGCAAGCGCTCGGCCGCGCTGACCGCGGCGGATATTGTGGGCGGTGTCCTTGCGCTGCTGCTCGTCGATCAGCGCCTTGACCGTGCCCTTGAAGCTGTCGAGCTCCCCATCGGCGAGGCTGAACAGGCGGGCACCGTGGAAGGTGAGCAGCTTGCGCAGGCGGTCGAAGTCGCCGAGGTCGCGAGCGATGCGGCTCGAGGTGTCGGCGAGCACCTGGTCGATGCCGCCGGCCTGGACGCACTGCAGCAGCGCGGACATGCCGGGCCGTTGCCCCTCGCCGATGCCGGCGCCGCCGCTGATCGCATAATCGGCAAAGACGTCGACGACGGTCCAGCCCTCGCGGTCGCAGCGGGCGCGGCAGTCGGCGAGCTGGTCGTCGATCGAGCGGTCGTTCTGAAGGTCGCTTGAAAACCTTGCGTAGATCAGGGTGCGCATCAGCGCTCTTCCATGCTGCCGACGATCGGCGTCGAGCGGATCTCGCCGTTGCTTCGGTAGCGCAGGGCGGGCGTGCCGATGCCGACCAGGTCGACCGGCGTGCCAAGCAGGCTCATGTCGCCGACTGCCGTGAAGGTGTCGCCGGCGTCGATCGGCTGCCGCTCCTCGGCCGCGCGCTTGGTTGCCTCCCACAAATCGTCGGGCAGTTCCCATTCGACCGGCTCATCGCCGTTGGCGACGAGCATGTGCCAGCATTCGACTAAATCTTCGGGAGTGACCGCCACGTTCAGCCTTTGCGCTGCTGTCCGGCGGCATAGTCGCGCTTCGCGTCCGCGCGCGCAAGGGCACGCACGAGCGCACGCAGGTGCTCCACCGCCATGTCCGTGCTCGCATGCCCCCCGGGCATGCTGCGCGCAGCCATGGGCAAGTCCGCGCGGGAGTGGAGCGTCTCGTGTTTCATGCAGCGAGCAGTCGGGCGGGGGCTTGGCGGCCGTTTTCGGTGCGGATTTGGACGCCCTGGCGGATCGCGGAGGGGATCAGGAGGCTGCGGATCTGCCTGAGCGCGAACAGGCGATTCCCCTGATCCGGCTTCCCGACCCGGTGCTCGACCGCGGCGTGGATGACGGCGAGCAGCTCGGCCCAGGCGATCGCCGGCGTCTCGCCGAGGCACGGCTCGAACGTCGTCTCGCCATGCTCGAGCAGCGCGACAATCGCGCGCCATGCGGCGATGCCGCGTCCGGCCTCGTCGGCCGACATGGTGCCGGCGACCACGCGGTCCGGATAATGGGCCTCGCGGGACGCGAGCTCGGCCTGGGCGTGAGAGGCGAGGTCGCGGCGGGTCATTTTGCCGGCTCGAACCATCGGCCCTGTGGACCGCATGGAAGACGGTCGCGCCGAAACAGCCGATCAAACAAGCCGCCATGGTCCCGGCGTTCGCTCTCGCACCTCCGCATATTTTCCTGTTGACCGCGAACAGGATCGATCCGCGTCCACCTGGTTCGCTCGCAGCCGGGCCCACGCAACCCGCCTCGGCAACGATGGCGACAGGCGGCGCAGATGGGAACGTCTTCGTGGCCCTCGCTGTGAGCCTGTCCCCCGGACAGACTCACCAGTGCCACCCCTTCGAAGCGCTAAGCCAGGCGGCGAGAAGCGCGAGGGCGACGATCACGAACCCGCCGAGGCGGTCCATCAACGACCGGCGCGGGCGGTGCCAGATGGCGTTGTGGCGGCTGTGGCGGCCGTCGCGGCCATCGTGGACCCACTGGTTGCGGCCCTTGAAGGTAACGCGCGCGTTCATGCCACATTCCTGAGCAGGCCGGTGTCGCGGAGGGTGTCGGCGATGACCTGGCCGGTTGAGCCGCCGCCGCGGCGGAGGCCGCGGGCTTCGGCGGCGTGGAGCTTGCGCAGCTCGGCCTCGAGCAGGACCGAGGCGACCTGCCGGTTCTTGAGCGCCTCGGCGCGGGCCGCCTGTTCCTTCAGCTTGGGCGAGAGGCGAGTGCGGCCGAACAGGTGCCGCTGAAGATCGGCAAGCTCGCGCTCCTCATCCTTCGTCAGCGGCGTGCCGTCGATCAGCGTCCATTCGTCGACGATCCGGAAGCTGCTGGCGCCGACCCGCAGCGGGAAGGCGATTGCAGCTTCACCCGAGGAAGTATCGCGGCGCTGCACGCGGACCAGCTCGGCACGCTGCTGGCTGACCGGCAGCGCCTCGTCGACGATCAGCGCGTAACTGCCAACCTGCGGGAATGGGGCGGGGACTCTGAGCATGGGACCTCCGTTCGGTTCGGAGGCCCTTATCTGTTGAACAAAACAAACAGTCAAGCGGCTGTGTTCGTTTTCTTCAACAAAGACAGGCGCGGTTCTATGGGGGTAAGGTCCTCGCGCTCGGAGAGGAGGGGCGATGGGAACTTATCCGATCGGGATCGTCGGTGAGAGCTTCAACAATGAGGACGGGAGCAGCCGGCAAGCCGAGCTAGCCCGCTGCAAAGACGGGGAGTCCGTCAGGCTGGTCCGGGATCCAGAGAATAGCCACGATGCGAACTGCGTGAAGGTGGTTTCGAAGCGTGGCGTCCAGATCGGCAACATCAGCCGCAGTGATGATTGGATCGCGTCGCGGATGGATTCCGGCAAGCCGATCACGGCGAAGATACTCAGCGTGGGCACGGGGGAGCGGAACCTGCTCGGCGCCGTGATCGAAGTCAGCACCGAAGACGGAGACGTTGTGCACGGCGGTCAGAGGCGAACAGGATGCCTCGGGAGCTCGGCGGCAATCTCCGTCATTTTCATCGTCCTCGCTGCTGCGCAGGTGCACGCGCTGCCGCTGCCGGACAAAGCGCCGCCCTTCGACATGAGCCGAATCGGCGAATTGCGGCGTCAACGATGCGCCGCCGAGTATCCAGACAGCTTCACGATGCAGCGGCTGTGTCAGCAGGCGGAGATTGACGGCATGCGAAGGTTCCGGGACGCGAGCCAGCGGGTTGGGCGGCCGTTGAACAAGGCCCTTGAGCGTTGCGTCGAGGAATACACGACCGCCGGGATCCCGAACTTCACGCTCATTGGACTGTGCGCGCAGTCGGAAGCTGATTCCTACTTGGCCTTCAATCCTGAGCGCGGCTGAGTGAGGTCAGAGCCGGCCCTTGACCCGGTGAATGCGGCGGACGCGAGCGATCGGCACGCGGAAGGTGCGGTCCGGATTGAACTGCTTCAGTTCGAGGAATGAGGCGCTCCGCTTCACCAACCGCTTGATCAGCACCATCGTCACGCGCCGTTCGAGATCGCCTTCGGCGTCCGGGTCAGTGAGCTGAACGACCACATCGTCACCTGGCCGCACGGCGGCCTTGGGAGAGACGAATGCGTGCTCGCCGGGCTCGAACCGCGGTGCCATGGAGTCGCCGACGATCTCAATCGCGTAGGCCTCTTCGTCGTTGGCAAGGCTCGGCGGCCGCGCCAGATTGTCGAGCACCTCTGACAGGTTGAGCTCGGTCAGCTCGACGCCTTCCAGCTCTTCCCAGTCGCCGCCGAATGCGGTTCCGAGAAGTGGCACCGCCTTCGCCTGCGGCATGGACCATGCTGCGCGCGCTTCCTGCGGCGACATGCCGGTTCCGCGGACCTCGGTTCGAACCGGCGTGCGTCTTTCCTCGAAAGCGGCGCGACTGACGCCGATCGCGTCGAGCAGGCGGTCAATGGTCCTGTCGGTCGGGTTACCGTGTGCCCTGATGCCGTTGAAGATCGAGCGATGAATACCGGCGCGGGTCGCCCACTCGTTGTTCGACAGACCTGCCGGCCTCACCGCCATCAACGCAGCGTACACCGGATTGTCAGGTTCTGCCTCTGCCATGTTGTGAATATCCAACAAACAGGTCGGCGCGTCGATTGTGGATAAGTTCAACAAAGCCGCTTGACCTTGTTTATTTTATGCAACATCAATCGCGCCCATGGATGTTCCCACCCATGACGAGCTGATCGGCAGGATTGAGCGCTTCTGCGCCAGGCACAACCTTGCGGAGTCGGCATTCGGTCGTCTGGCGCTTGGCAACAGCGCCTTCGTCAACGGACTGCGCCGGGACCCGCCGGTGTCGCCGACGCTCGACACCCTCAATCGCGTCGCCGACTTCATGGCCGAGCGAGACGCCGAGGCCGAGCTCGCTTGCCGCGAGGAAGCGGCGCGGAGGGTCGCATGATCGGGCTGTTCGCGCACGGTGCCATCGCGCATTCCGGCATCGTGCGTGCAGCGCGCGGAGGTGGAAAGGCTTGCCTGTTGGCCGCCACGTTCCGCGCGCTGCGTCGTTTCGCGGGATCGCGCGCCCACGCCAACAAAGGCGAGCTGTCGCCGAAGCTCAGCGGCATCCTCGTTGGCTCGCCCATCCCGACCAACCGGAGCGAGCAGATGGAGATCAAGAAGGTCGTTGCGTTGCATCGGGGAGCCGTTTCGCACGGCGACCGCTGCGCGTCGCCCGGTATCGGCGGCGGCTTTACCGGAGGCGATCGGTGAAGCCGCCCCGGGACGCCACGCTCGACGAGCCGCGGCTGCGGCTGAAGCTTGCGACGCGCAAGGCGGTGAAGGCGGTGCACGGCACCGCGCTCGCGGCCGAGGTCGCGGGCTGCCGGCAGCAGCGGATCAGCGATTGCCAGCTGCCCAACACGCCCGACTTCCTGCGGCTCGATGAAGCGCAGGCGATCGAGGAGGCGGGCAGGGGCTCTCCGGACTTTCCGGCGATCACCCGGGCGATGGCGCGCAACCATGGCTTCGCTTTGCTGCCGCTGCCCGATGCATCGAGCGTCATCGGGACGACCGATTTTCACCGCGCGCTCGGCGACGTCAGCCGCGAGGCCGGCGAAGTGGTGGCGCGGGTGTGCGCCGCGCTCGCCGACGGCAAGGTCGACGCGCACGAGGTCCGCGACGGCCAGTTCCGCGACGAGATCGCCCAGGCGATCGCCAGCCTCGCCAAGCTGGATGCGCTGTGCGCGCATGCCGAACGCGGGGAGGGGTGAGGATGGCGGCCGACCTTCTCGCGCTCGCGGAGCGCTGCGAACAGGCGACGGGGCCGGATCGCGATCTCGACGCTGAAATCGCCGAGCGGGCTTATGGATGGAGGCCCGCGCCGTGTCCCGCCGACGGTAAGGGAGAGAACGCTGGCGAAGTTCTTACCCCCGACGGCCAACCGTTCAAGGTCAACGGCGAGCACTGGCGATACCCGCCACTCGGAAAGGTGCATCGGGCTTATCACTGCCCCGAGTACACCCGCGATTGCCGTGATCCCGCGTTCCCGCGAGACGCGATCCGCCAGCAGACTGCCGCCGCCTTACGCGTACGGGCTGCCCAAGCAGGGGAGCGCTGACCATGGCCGGGGGGCAGGCTGCACGGCCACACTTCACCGGAATGCAGTCGGTGGCGACGGCTGACGACCTCGACGCCTGGGTGCGGCGGGCGAACGCGGGCGAGCAGTTCACATATTGCGAGGCGCCAGAGCTGATCCGCGGCGAGACGTCCATGCGGGTCACCGCGCTCGAGCGCGAAGGGCTGGTGCGCCCGCACCGGGCGCGGCGCGAAGGCGGGGGCTGGACCTTCTTCGTCGTGCGCACGGCGCGCGGCTGCAAGCGCGAGGCGAGCCCCGCCGACAAGGCGCTGAGCGAAGGCGCGACCGACCTCATCTTCCGGGCGCTGAAGCGCGCCGCCAACATGGGCCAGCCATGCCCGACCGACGCCGACCTGGCGCGCGGCGCCGGGCTCGTCCGCCGCCAGGACGCCGCGTGGCGGATCCGCCGCCTGATCGACCTGAAGCTGATCGCGTCGGAAGTCGAATATCGCGCCGGCGTGCCGTTCCGCGTGGTGACGATCGCGGAAAGCGGGAAGTCGACGCTGCGTCCCAGCGCCACTGCGCTCGGCCGCACACCAACCCTCTCGCGCAGCGGCGGAAAGGCAGAGAGATGACCGCGACGAAGCCGATCAGCGACGGCGACAATTATTCGAACGCCCAGGAGGGACGCACCGGCAACTGGATGCAGATGTATTCGGGCGGGCAGTTCTGGCCGCTCGATCCCCGCGCCGAGGAAGTGCGGATCGAGGACATCGCCCATGCTTTGTCCAACATCTGCCGGTACGGCGGCCATTGCGAGCGCTTCTACAGCGTCGCCGAGCACAGCGTCCTGGTCAGCTACGCCGTGCCGCCTGAGCATGCGCTGATTGCGCTGCTTCACGATGCGACCGAGGCGTATGTCGGTGATGTGGTCCGCCCGCTGAAGCGATTACTGTCTGGATATGCGGCGATCGAGCGCCGGGTTTGGGAGGCGATCGCTTCCCGGTTCGGCATGGCGGTCGAGCTGCCGGACTGCGTCAAAGTCGCGGACAATGCCGTCCTGCTGGCTGAGCAGCAGCAGATCATGAAGCCGGCACCCGCCGACTGGTGCATCGAGGGCGAGCCGGCGGACTGTGAGATCGACTGCCTTGCGCCGTCCGATGCCGAGGCCGCTTTCCTCTTTCGTTTCTGGCAGCTCACAAAATGAGTCCCGACAAGAAGCTTTTGCGCCGCATCGCGGCGATTCCGGCGGGCGAGAAGCTGCCGGTTGGCCGCTTCGCGCGCGAGTTCAATTGCTCGCAGTCGGTGATGGTCGACATGATCGGCGGCCTCGTCGAGCGCGCGCAGGTCGACGCGATCACGCTGCGGCCGACAGCCGCGTCTGGCCACATCGGAAAGGGGCGCACGGCAAGCGACGTCGGCTCCGAGCTGCTGGCGGAAATCGAGCAGTTCCTGAAGCGCACCGGCATGGCCGCGAGCACCTTCTCGAAACGCGCGACGGCAAGCTTTTCGTTTGTGTCGAAGCTACGCCAAGGCCAGGTTGTGCGCGCAAGGACCGCGGTGCGGGTGCGGCGGTACATGAGCGAATATATGGCAGGGCCGACTCCCGGCGCTGCCGATTGCGAAGGGACGGACCCGCACGCCAAAGCGACCGTCCCTTCGCCTGGCGCAGTCGACGGCCAGAAGCTGTACGACGAGCTGGTCGCCGCCGCTGCGGCCGCCGGCATGGGCCTCAAGCGTTTCGCGCAGCCGCTGTGGAATCAGGACTCAGGTTGGAAGCTCGAGCAGCTGCGGATCGCAAAAAGGCCGCAGGCTGCGACGATCGCGCGAGTGCGGGCGCTGATCGCCGGCGATCCGCTGCCGCCACCGCATAACGCGCCTTCTGCCGACCGCGACGATGACGGTTTGCGCAGGCCGGACAGCCGCAGCAATCTGGAGGCCGTCAACAGGGATCGCGCGAAAGTGGCGCATCTGCGCGACGTCAATGAGACCCGACATGAGGAACATGCCCGCCGCCTGCGCGAAGTGACCAGGCGGGAAGCGGCCGAGCGTGCGGCGCGGCGCGGCAAGGCGCACCTGCCGAGCCGGGCCATCGACCTGACGGATGCCGTCGGCGACGCGCTGGTCGACCAGATCGACACGGCGGCCGACCGGCGCGCACGCGAATATGAGGAGATCGCCTCGCCATCGTCGCTGCTGCGCCGGGCGCAGCGCGACTGGCCCGACCAGTGCGTGAAGGTGAAGACGCTGGCCGAGGAGCTCGGCGTCACGCTCGCCGAAGCCTGGCGCCGCGCCATCGCCGCCGGCGTCGACTGTTTGAGCGAGTGCGAGGACGTCGACTTCGGGGAAGTCGGCCAAACGAGCACTGGGGCGGCGTAATGAACGACAAGCGCTGCTCGGTCGAAATCGCCCGCGATGCGACCCGCGTCGAGCGGGAGGCGTGCATCGACTTCATCCGCGACAAGATGGCGGAGGTCGACGGGCTGCAGAAGCGCGGGCGGGTGCGTGCGGAGGAAGCGACGATGCTCAACCGCCGCCTCGACGCGATCGCCGACGGCATCGCCGCGGGGCTGCACAGATGAGGGTGTCCGGGGGACAGCCGAAAGCTGTGCAGCAGGTGAGCGCGGACCGGATCACGGACCGCATGGACGCGGCATTCGAGCGGGCACGCTGGCGCTTCCCGGGTGATCCGCCAAAGGCGATTTACCTGAGCGGCGCAGAGTGGGCGCAATATGACGACGAGGTTCGCGAGACCTGGCCGTCGGCCGTGCGCTGCTTTGCCTATCGCGACGTGCAGATCCGCAGCGGCAACCGCTCGCGCCTGGTCACCAAGACCGGCTGCCTAGTGGCGATTCCGAAGCGGTTGAGCGTGCGCGTGAGGGCCGCAGCGTGACCTTATTTGCGGAGCAGCCCTGCAATCGTCGACAGGCTGAGGTCCAGCGTCGTCATGTGGGCGGCGATCTCCATCGTCGCCTGTTCGACCCCGGGGCCGAACGGGTCTTCCTCCATCTTCTCGATCCTGCCGAGCAGCCATTGCTCCTCAAGGTCGAGACGTTCGATCCACGAAAGCGCGTTGACGGCCGACGCGCTGTCGGGCGTGCACCATTTGCGCGACTCGCGCAGCCCTTCGAGCTCCATCTTCAGGAAGCCGAGCCTGGTGCGCTTCATCGTCGGCTCGAGGTTGGCGGCCGTGGACCCGTCGCCCTCCTTCAGAAGCTCGATCGTCCTGCGCATGCGATGGATCTGGTCGAGCAGGAGCCTCTTTCCGCGCCGGGTCGGCGCTGCGATCTGAAGCTCGACAGCGATGAAAGCGCCCGCGACGGTGACCATTGCGCCGGCCATGGTGCCCGCGAAGGCCATCCAGTCGGACGTTGCGACGCCCGCCGGGCCCGCGCTGATCTTGCCGATGGCGAGGCCGAGCAGCAGCATGGTGACCATCCCGAACGCTGCCGCGGCGTAACGCATGCTGAGGTGCTGCCATGAGCCGCGAGCAACCGCAACGGCTCGACGAGGCGACGATCGAGCGGGCGCGGTCGGCGGTGCCGCTGGCGTCGCTGGTCGCCAAGCGCGTCAAGCTCAGCCGCATGGGGCGCGAGTGGAAGGGGTTGTGCCCGTTCCACACCGAGAAAACGCCCAGCTTCAACGTCGTCGAGAGCAAGGGGTTCTACCACTGCTTCGGCTGCGGCGCGCACGGCAGCGCGATCGACTGGCTGATGGAGGTTGAAGGCCTGGGCTTCCGCGAGGCCGTGACTTCGCTGCTGGGCGGCGTGCTGCCCGACGGCCGCAAGGCGTTCCATCCGCCCGAGCGCACTCCAACAGCCAACCTCGCACGCTCGGGCGGGAGGTTCGACTTCGTCAGCTCGGCGACCGCGGGGCGGTGGATCTTCCGCACCAGCGGACCGGCTCGAGGCGAGATCGTCGAGCGCTGGCTCGAGGCGCGGGGGCTCGACCCGGCGTTCGAACCGCTGCCCGGTTTCCCCGCGATCGACCAACTGCGCTTTCATCCGCGCTGCCCGGCGTCGGTCTGGCGGGTCGACGAGGATCCGCATGCAAGCCGGCTGACGGCCCCGGCGATGGTCGCGCCGATCGGCGATGCCGAGGGCGCGGTGTGGGGCGTGCATGTGACCTATCTGTCGGCCGACGGGCGGTCGAAGGCGCGCTTTCCGCTGGTGCAGGGGCGCGAGCGGCCGACGCGCAAGATGTTCGGGAAGGTCGGCGGCAATGGGGTGTTCCTGACGCCGCCTGACGCGATGTGCAGCGAGTCACCGCTGGTCGTTGGCGAGGGGATCGAAACGACATGGGCCTTTGCTCAGTCGCGGGCGCCGTGCCGGATGGTCGCGACGCTGAGCCTCGAGAATCTGCAGGGCCATGCGGTGAAGCTGCGCGACGGCGCGCTGCCGCTGTGGAAGGTGGAGGCGGACCCCGATCGGGCGCCGTTCACGCTGCCCGACGCAGGCGAGGTGGTCGTCGCGGTCGATGCCGACATGAAGCCGCTTCGCGACCAGAAGGTGCAGGTGTCACGCGGGGGCAAGCCAGTCCGGCGCGACCTTTCCGGCCTCGATCGCGCGGAGATCTGCGCGACCCTCGCCGCGCAAGCCTGGCGCCGCGCCGGCGCGAGCTCGGTCAAGTGCGTCCGCCCGCGCATGGGCATGGATTTCAACGATCAGATCAGGAGCGCGGCATGACATTTATGCGAGACCAGAGGGTCGCGTGCACCCGCAAGGAACACCGCTGCGATACCTGTGAGCAGGTCATCCCGATTGGCAGTCCGGCGGTCCATTGGGTCGGCGTCCAGGAAGGGCACCTGCAACGGGCATCACACCATGAGGACTGTCGAGAGGCTGAGGTCGCCTTCAATCGCGAGTACGGCCTCTCCGGCGACGACTGGGCGTCCATCGCCTTCGACCGGGAACCGGAAGACGACGCTTGGCTTCTGAAGAGCTTTCCTGCGGTCGCTGAGCGTCTCGGAATTGTGGCGATCCCGTGAGCGACGATGTCGAGCAAGTCGAAGGCGTCGAGGAGCCCGCCGACGGCGGCGTCGGCCACCTGAACCCCGTCTACTTCCGCGCGCTCGTCGCGGCCATCGAGGAGCAGGTCGCGCTTCGCAACGAGGTGAACCAGCGGATCCGCGACTTTCGCGCGGGTGCCAAGGATCGCGGCATCAACATGAAGGCGCTCTCGGAGCTGCTGAAGCGCCGGGCGATGGATTCGCGCACCCGCGACGACTTCGACGAGAGCCTGGCGATTTACGAGGCTGTCGCGGGGCTGACCCCCGGCCTGATCGCCGGCGGCGAATTGCGCGCGCAGCCGCAGCGGGTGCTGACCGGCGCGACGGGAGCGAAGGGGCGGGCGCTTCAGGAAGCGCTCGCGTGGGCAGGATGTGGGGGGAGCGTGGCGCTTTCCGTGCCGTCCCCAGCCAACCAACCGGGGGACACTGTTGTCACAGAGTGAAGTCATTGACGTGTCGCCGGCGGACCCGGCGCAGCTGGCGTGGAAGGAGCTCAGCGACCTCGGCAATGCCGAGCGGCTCGAGGCGCGATATCGCGGTCGCCTGGTCCATGTCGAAGGGCGGGGCTGGATGGCCTTTGCCGACACGCACTGGTCGGCCGAGATCGGTGAAGTGCTGGCGCACAAGGCCGCCCATTCGGTCGCACGCGCCATGCGCGAGGAGATCGCCGCGCTGGCCGAAGCGATCGCCGAGCGGCGGCTGCCCCCGAACCTGAACGAGGAGATCGCGAAGGAGCGGCTGCTCAACCTGCGCCGCTGGTCGGTGATGAGCGGCAACGCCAACAAGACGGGGGCGATGCTGAACCAGGCGTCGAACCTGATGTGCGCGCGGCGCGACGAATTCGACAGCGAGCCGCTGGCCATCAACTGCCGCAACTTCACGCTGCGCGCCGTCCAGGACCGGCAGGGCAAGTGGTCGATCCGCAAGGCGCCGCACGATCCGACTGACATGATCAGCCGCGTTGCCGATGTGGATTACGATCCGGACGCCACCTGTCCCTTGTGGGAGGAGCGGCTGACGGTCGTTCTGCCCGACCCGGAGGTGCGCAAGTTCTTCCGCCAGTGCGTCGGCTATGCGCTGACCGGGCTGACGCGCGAGCAGTGCATCTTCCTGCTGCAGGGGCGCGGCGGCGACGGCAAGTCGACGACGATGGACGAGCTGCGCGGGCTGATGGGCGGATATGCCGTCGCCTGCGACGTCCAGACCTTCATGGCCGGGGCGATGCGCAGCGGCGCGGACGCCTCGCCCGACCTGGCGCGATTGGCTGGCGACGTGCGCCTGGTGTCGACCGGGGAACCGCGGCGCGGCGGGCAGCTCGACGAAGCGAAGATCAAGTCGATCACCGGCGGGTCGCCGATCGCGGCGCGCGGGCTTCACGAAGATTTGTTCGAATATGTGCCCGGCTTCAAGCTGTTCCTGGAATGCAATGCCAAGCCGCGGATCAGCGGTGACGACGACGGCATCTGGCGGCGGATCGTCGTCATCATGTTCCCGCATCAATTTGGCGCTGGAAGCCGCTCGGGCTCGCCGCCGCACACCAACCCTGGCGATCCCGAGCGGGAAGAGGCTGCCCGGCGCTGGGATCGACCGGATAAAGCGATCAAGGACAAGCTGGCGGCCGAGCGGCCCGGCATCCTCAACTGGGCGCTTGCCGGCATGCTGGAATGGCTCGAGGCCGGCGAGCTGGTGCCGCCCAAGGCGGTGGTCGAGGCGGTGGAGGACTACCGGCGTGGTGCCAACCCTTTTGGTGAGTGGATGGCAGAGCGGGTCGACACGTCGGATCCGAATTCGCTCATCCTCGCCGCTGATCTGTACGCCGACTACAAAAAGTGGTGCGAAGACCAAGGGGTCGGCGATCGCGACGTGATGACGTCCACGGCGTTCGGTCGTTCGTTGGGTGATCGCCAAATCCTGAAGGGGCCGCGCGATGGCGCGGGTCGCGTCCGTCGAAGAGGGGCGCGGCTTCGCAACGGGCAAGATCCGCGCAGCAACGGGAATATCGATGTGGCAGGCGAGATGCTCGAGTCCCGCATCTCCCAACGCTTCGACGGCGATGAGGATGTCCCATGAGAAAAGGCCGAGTTTACTTTGTCGGCGCACCCGGCGGTGAAATTAAGATCGGCTATTCTGTCGATCTGCGCCGGCGGCGCAATGAGCTCCAAGTCGGCTCATCCAAGAAAGTGCAAGTTCTAGCCAGCGTTCCGGGCGGCAGAGAGGAAGAAGCAGCGATGCACCTCCGCTTCCGGCATCTTCATCTGCGAGGAGACTGGTTCGAGCCTGGGCCCGATTTGCTGGCTTACATCTGGCAAGTGGCTGGGTGGTCTGCCGCTCCAAGCAGACGGGAAGCGGCGTCGATCGATCGCTCCGTGTACGACTTTCGTGAATGGTCAAAGCAGCGAATTGCTGCCTCCGCACCCGAAAACTGGGTTCAGTCCAGCTTGCTGTGGCGTGATTACCTGACCTGGTGCGATCTGATGGGAATAGCTCCGCGATTTCGCCTGACGCGTACGGGTTTCGGGCGACAGCTTGGTGCGATGGGCTATTTCCCTCGCAAGGATGGCAGAGGGAACATTCGCCGTCACGGCCTAAGTTTCCGTTTGGACGAACAGTATCTGAACAGTTCGGCCAAACCATT
The DNA here is from genome assembly GCA_036563485.1 of Sphingomicrobium sp. Lineage (NCBI taxonomy): Bacteria > Pseudomonadati > Pseudomonadota > Alphaproteobacteria > Sphingomonadales > Sphingomicrobiaceae > Sphingomicrobium > Sphingomicrobium sp. The sequence goes on from DATCMI010000001.1 coordinate 2,022,829, forward strand.
CGTGCTTTCTGAAGACGACGGTTGCTTATCCACAGAGCGTTTCGTGACGCCACTCCAGAAGTATGAATTTGGGCCTCTTGGCGCGGGCTGATCTGTTCGTCTGTTCAGAAACGGTTCGTGCCAGATCGTGGCGGAAAACAGCCAAAGCCGAACGGTTCGAACAGATTGAACAGTTGGCTTCGTGTTGCCCTCATGTGCGCGCCCACATGTGCGAAAAATAGGCGACCGTCAGTCTGTTCGTATTTGAAATTGAGGATCGAAGAATGTTGAAGTGGCAGGAAGTCGAAGAGGAGCTGGTCCAGGCGGTGCGGTTCTACTGGCGATCCGGCCAGCGGGCCGCGGCGGCGCCGAACGGGCGGCCCGGCGGCTTCGCCACCGATGCGCCCTGGCAGCTGATGACTCGCGAGGGCCGCGCCGACGGCGCCGCGCTCCAGGTGTGGCAGCAGGAGCGCGAGGCCGAGGCGGTTCGCGAGATGCGCAACCGCCCGCAGGACCTGCCGCTGACCGCCGAGCAGGTGACGTGGATGGAAGGGCGGCTGAGCTGGCTGCTGCTGGTCGGCGACGCGGACCGCAAGCTGGTCGAGCTGGCGGTGAAGGCGAAGGCCGGGGGTGCGGGGCGCGTCGACTGGGCGCGGATCCGGGCCAAGCTGCCGATCGAGATCGGGCGCGTGGGGCTGTACCGGCGCTATGTGCGGGCGCTGCAGGGCGTCGCGAAGGCACTGGATCGCTCGCAATGTGCGTGGGCGGCCTGAAGAATGGCCGATTTCCGCCATGCAAGGTCGTCAAGGTGCAAGATTGCGAAGAGCGAAAATATAGGCTGTTCACCTTGCACCCCCGAAAGTGGCACCAAGTCGATAGGCTTGGCGAAGCTGTGAGCCGATGATGTCGGCGACCCCTTCGGCTGAGCGGCGGTGCCTAGCATCGCGACGCCGGGCGGAGCTGCCAGGCATGCGGGACGGGCTGCCCTCCACATCCGGAAGGCCCGTCCCGCTTTACATTCGGGTGATGCAATGGCGAGGCTGAGCGCTCCGCCGTCGCGGCTAACCGCGCAGCCGTTGCGGTTGCGGCAGCCGCCGAAGAGTGCGGAGCCTTTCTATTCCTCGGCCGAGTGGCGGCGATTGGTCGCAAGGCGGAAGTTGGATCGCGATTACTTCGAAGCGCTGAGCCGGGCGAAGTCGGGCGAGCGGTTGATCCTCGACCATGTGCGCGAGCGCAAGGATGGCGGGGCCGACCTCGACCCGGCGAACACCGAGTGGCTCACGTTCAGCGAGCACCAAGCGAAGACGGCGAAGGCGAAGGCTCGGCGCGCGCGTGGCCAGGGGGGCGGGTCAAAAGTTTAGAACCGTGGGCTTCCCTGCACCGCCGCCCCTCTCACGCGGAGATTTTTTTCGTGGCTGACGGAAATTCGGTGCTGGACCTGTTCGGCGACCCCGTCGAGGAATGCGCCAGAGGCCGCGGGAGGCCCGAACACAAATGGACCCTTCGAAACTCGAACAAGGTCCTGCTGCTGTTCGCTGCGCGCCGCAGCAAGGCTGACGCCGCCGCGGCGATCGGGGTCTCGGTCCGCACGTTGGAGAAGCATTATTTTCGCGAGCTGTCGCACCGCCACACGGCGGCGCTGCGGTTCGAGGCCGAGCAGCTGGACCGGCTCAACGAGCAGGCGAAGGCCGGCAACGTCGGCGCCGAGAAGGAATTGCGAAAGATGCTCGAGCGGTCGGTGCTCGAGCAGCTGCCAAAAAGCATGAAGCCGGCCAAGCCGGAAAAGGTCGGCAAGAAGCAGCAGCGCAAGATCGACGCGGCCGAACCGCCGAAGTCGAGCTGGGGAGAGCTCCTGGAGGGAAGCGCTGCCGGCAGCGCGTGACGGTTGGGACTTCGCCTGTCCCGACTGGAAGCAAAGGCTGGAGCGTGGCGACAGCCTGGTCCCCGAGCTGCCGCTTGACGAGAAGGAAGCGGCGCGAGCGATCGCGATTTTCAACCGGCTGCGGTTGCCGGACGTGCCGGGAAACCCGGCGCTGGCGGATTCAGGCGGTGAATGGGTGCGCGACCTGGTCGCGCCGCTGTTCGGGTCGATCGACGCCGACGGGGTTCGCCATGTCGGCGAGTTCCTGACGCTGGTCCCGAAGAAGAATATCAAGACGACCGGCGGCGCCGGCATCATGCTGACCGCGCTTCTGGCCGAGGATCCGAAGCTCAGCCGCAACCAGCAGTTCCACCTCTACGGACCGACGCAGCCAATCGCCGAGCTCGCCTTCTGGCAGGCCGTGGGCATGATCCGTGCCGACCCGGAAGGCTATCTGCAGAAGCGGTTTCACATCCGCGAGCATTTGAAGTCGATCAAGGATCTGGCGACCGACAACGAGCTAAAGGTCAAGACGTTCGACATGAAGGTGTCGACGGGAACGATCCCGAAGGGCGTGCTGGTCGACGAGCTGCACATCCTCGGCTCGATGCACTACGCCCAGCGGGTGATCGGCCAGATACGCGGCGGGCTGATCACGCGCAGAGATTCGTTCCTGGGCTTCATCACGACGCAATCGGACGAGCCGCCCGCCGGTGCGTTCCGGGCCGAACTGATGATGGCGCGGGCGATCCGAGACGGGCGAATGACCGGCAAGGGCGCGCGCATGCTGCCCCTGCTGTACGAATTTCCGGAGGAGGTTCAGACCGGTGACGTTTGGCGCGAGCCGCGCATCTGGCACCAGGTCAATCCGAACCTGAACTTCTCGGTGACGCTCGACCGGCTCGAAGCCGATTGGGAGCAGGCGCAGGAAAAAGGCGAGGAGGAGGTGCGGCGCTGGGCGTCGCAGCACCTCAATGTCGAAGTCGGCCTGGCGCTGCACAGCCAGCGCTGGCGCGGCGCCGATCATTGGCAGGCGGCGGCCGAGCCGAAGACCTGCGGCACGCTGAAGCAACTGCTCGAGCGGTGCGAGGTCGTGGTGGTGTGCGCCGATGGCGGCGGCCTTGACGACCTGTTCGGCCTATGCGCCGGCGGCCGCGAAAAGGGCAGCAAGCGCTGGCTGTACTGGCAGCACGCCTGGGCGCTTCGTGATGTGCTGGAGCTGCGCAAGGAAATCGCGCCGAAGCTGCTGCGGTTCGAGAAGGACGGCGACCTGACCTTGGTCGACAGTGCCGCCGAGATCATCGCCGGCGTGGTCCGGATCGTCGAGCAGGTGAAGGCGTCCGGGCTGATGCCAGCGAAGGCGGCCGTCGGGGTCGACCCGTTCGGGATCGGCGCGATCGTCGAGGCGCTGGAGGATATCGGCCTGGAGGTCGGCGAGCCAAATTACCAGGTCGTCCCGGTCGGCCAGGGCAGCAAGCTGAGCTCGGCCGTGTGGAGCATGGAATGGAAGCTGCGCGACGGGATGCTGGCGCATTCCGGGTCGCCGCTGATGAACTGGTGCGTCGGGAACGCGAAAGCCGAGCAGAGGGGTGACGCCGTGCTGATCACCAAGGAAGCTGCCGGCAAGGCGAAGATCGACCCGCTGATCGCGACCTTCATGGTCACCAAGCTGCTGGAGGCGAACCCGGAGGCCGGAGACGGGGTAGTCAGCGACGAGCAATGGATCGCCAGCATGAGAAGTGCGGCGTGAGCAGCACAGCGGACAAGGGCTGGTTGCAGTCCTTGTGGGACAAAGTGAAGCGCGAATGGACGCTGGACGGCGGTCGATCGGGCGGTAGCGACCGGGACAATTTCGTCACCAATCGCGTCACGGTCGCTGACTATGACGACGCTGCGGCGTACGGGTCCGTCGCCGCAGTTGGACTTACGGCAACCTGGGCGTGCGTGACCCTCATCGCCGGCACAATCGCTTCGCTGCCGCTGTTTGTTTACCGAACCGACGCCAAGGGGACGAGAACGGTTGCTCGCGACCACTCGCTCTTCGCCCTGCTGCGCGGAAGTCCGAACGCGGACCAGTCGGCGGTCGAATTCTGGGATTTCATGTCGGCTTCCGTCGAGCTGGCGGGGAACGGATATGCCCCAATCGATCGGAGCGGCGACCGGATTGTCGCTCTGTCGCCAATCAATCCCGACGGCGTTCGAATTGAGCGGCGCGAGATGGGCCGGCTTTGGTATCGCTGGTCGGAGGACGGACGGGTTCGCGAGGTTCCGCAGGAGCAGATGCTGCACCTGCGCGGTCCAGGCGGTGGCCCGCTCGGCGGCGCCTCTCCGTTGGCCAAGTGCCGGCAGGCGTTCAATGCGGCGCTAAGCGCGCAGCATGCCGCAGCGGCGACCTTCAGGAATGGCGTGCGGCCTTCCGGTGTCCTGACGCAGGAGGCCCGCTTCTCATCGGCCGAGATCCGGGCCGAAGCCGAGGCATTGATCCAGGAGAAGTTCGTCGGATCGATGAACGCGGGGCGGCCGATGCTGCTCGATGGTGGGCTGAAGTGGGAGCAGCTGTCGATCAACCCGGAGGATGCTCAACTCCTCGAGACGCGGCGCTTTTCGGTGGAGGAGGTCTGCCGCATCTTCGGCGTGCCGCCACACATGATCGGCCACAACGAGAAGTCCACGAGCTGGGGCAGCGGTCTCGAGCAGCAAACGATAGGCTTCGTCATCTACACGCTGCGGCGTCGACTGAAGCGGATCGAGGCGGCGCTCGAAAAGCAACTGCTGACGCCCGCAGAGCGAGCTGCAGGCATGACCATCGAGTTCAACCTCGAAGGCTTGCTCCGCGGCGACAGCAAGGGTCGCGCGGAATTCTACCGCACAATGACCGGCATCGGCGCGATGACGATCAACGAGGTGCGGGCGAAGGAAAACCTTCCGCCGGTCACCGGCGGCGATGTCCCGCGCCTGCAGATGCAGAACGTGCCGATCAGTGCGGCCGACCAGAACGCCCTCGGCGAGGAAGAGTGACCATGCTCCTGACGAAGAACAGCGCGGCACCGCTCGAGATCAAGGCCGTCGGCGATGCCGGCGAGATCGAGGGCTATGGTTCCATCTTCGGCAACGTCGACAGCTACGGCGAAGTCGTGATGCCAGGCGCCTTCACGGCGAGCCTTAAAGCGGCGGCGCGGGCAAATCGCACGGTGAAGATGCTGTGGCAGCAC